>JAFGNV010000161.1 GCA_016926805.1 Anaerolineae bacterium | reverse complement strand
ACTTCACTACTGTATGACTTAAACTCTACGATATGCTGCCCTTTGAAATTGGACCAAAACTATACTATGGTCCGCTGTCGTGTCGCAGCTTGGTTTACTCGAACCATCCTGGCTGATAGTCCATTTGTCGACTATGGCTTTTTACGGATTACTCGTGATTTGTTCCGCATCCCAGGTGTCGTAGAAATGGATCAAGGTCAGCTCTTATCTGTCAAATTGTTAAAGTCCTCCCCCTATGCTGAGGATTTATTGGCCTGTTTGCAACGATTTTGGGAATAGAACCCCAGCTATTTTGCATAGCCGGAATAGAACCCCCTTTATTTTGCATTGGCCGAATAGAACATAGGTTATTTTGCACAAAATTAACGTTACATATTAACCGGGATAAGTTACCGCGTTTCATTACTGCCCAACTACGCCCTGTCGTCAGACCCACCTGCTTAATTGTATGTCCTAAACCTGTTCTACTTTGTTTTGAAAATTCTGGCAGTAAGGGTAGAATTCAAAAACGATGGCTCCTTTTAACACTCACTTTCTTGTAGCTGAAAAGATTTGGCCCGAAGTTAAGGCAAGATTATCATTGCCTGCAACATGCAGCCGTAGCCATTACGGGCAATTTTGTTTTGGGGCTGCGTTGCGCCTGATGTGGATAAAGCCTCGGCCACGCTGACGCAGAAAGATACCCACTTTTACGACCGCACTACCGCTTACGATTTGATGGCCTCCCATCGCACCGCTGCGTTTTTGAGCCAACAAAACCATTTTTTGTGCTGCCCCTTTGCCGATCTATCCCCGGCGGCGCAAGCATTTATTCTGGGCTACCTCTGCCATTTGTGCCTGGATGAAGTATCCAAACATATATGGCGGCGAGAAGTGTGGATCCAACTGAAACGGGTTCACCCCGGCGCCACGTTTGCCGCCATCGATGAGGCGGCCCGACAGCGCATCCAGAATTTCCCGGCCATAGCCAAATCGTTTTGTTCCGTTGAAGTGCAAGATGTAATCCCTCGCATTCCCCTGGCCGACCTCGAGCGGATGTTGCAGGGAACCTGCCAATTTGTGCAGGCGCCCAGCATTGAGGAAGCCTTTATGGCCCTAGTAGACCTTTTTGACCAACCCACGCCGGAAGAGCGGCAGAAAAAGCGGCAGTATTTGCGCCGTGGCCTTGGCCTTGCCCGCCAGCAGGCGCATTTTTTTACCATCGACAGGGTGGTTGATGCGGCCGTAGCCCACAGCCGCCAGCGGTTAACTGATCTGATTGAGGGATGTATCCCCGAACCGGGTTATCCAACCATATAGAAACAATGCTCAAAATTGGTCTAATTCAAATGCGTTGCGAAAAAGCCGCGCTTGCTGGCAATTTGACCAGTACCGCTCGCTATGTGCAGGAAGCTGCCGCGCGAGGTATAGACATTGTCGGCTTTCCTGAAATGAGCCTTACCGGCTACGCCGACCCCACCCGCTATCCAGAGGCGGTTATCCACCTGGATGGACCGGAAGTGGCCCGCTTGCTCGATATGACGAGAGGATTGCCCATAACGATTCTCGCCGGATTGATTGAAGCGAATCCCCACGACAAGCCGTTCATCACCCAGATTGCGGCGCGCGATGGCGAGCTATTGGGTTTTTATCGCAAGGTTACCATTAAAGACGAAGAAGCGGATTGGTTTTCGGCAGGAGAAACGATGCCGGTCTTTACCCACAATAACCTGACGTTTGGACTGGCTATTTGTGCGGACATCGGCAATGAAAAGGTTTATGCCGAAGGTGCGCAGCAGGGGGCCAAAATCATCTTTGAGCTGGCTGCGCCCGGCCTGTATGGCGAGCAGGCTACCCGAAATTGGCAGTCGGGGTTTGCCTGGTGGGAGGGTGAATGTCAAAAATACTTGAGCCGGTACACGCAGAAGTATGGCCTTTGGGTCGCCGTGGCCACGCAGGCGGGCCGTACCATTGACGAAGATTTCCCCGGTGGGGGCTACGTATTTGCCCCAAATGGTCAACGCCTGTACGCCACGCCGGATTGGTCGGAGGGGGCAGTATATTTGGAGATCGATATGGCGACGGGCCGGGTGTCGCCCTTGTAAGTAGACCCGAAGGGACGAGGCAAACCAAAAGTTTACCCTCCCTCCGGGTCATCAATCAGGTTACACCTGGCTAAACGTAATCGCCAGATCAGCCATGCGGTAGGAGTAGCCAATTTCGTTGTCGTAAAAAGAGGTTAGTTTGACCAGGGTGTAGGTGTCAAACGGGATGACCATGGCATTGTTGCTAAGCACCATCGAACTCCAGGATGAGCCAACGGCATCCGCGCTCACCTCATAATCGTCACCAATATAGAGCACGGTGTTGAGCACGCTCCGTTGATTTTGCTGCTTGGCCTGCTCCTTCATGGCCGCGAGAATCTGGTCAACAGTGTGCTGGCCTTTGATGACCATTACCGCTTCCACCACCGAACCGTCGTCCACCGGCACCCGCAGCGAGGTCCCATTCAACAAGCCCTCCAGGTGTGGTAGAACCTTGCCAATGGCTCGGGCCGCGCCGGTGCTGGTGGGAATGATGTTGTTCAAGGTGGCCCGGTTCCGTTCCGAACCAATGCCGTCGATGACTTTCTGGCCCATGGTCACGGCGTGGGTGGTCGAGATCAGGCCACTGACCACGCCAAACGCATCGTCCAGGGCTTTGACGATGGGGGCCAGGCAGTTGGTAGTACAACTGGCATTGGAAATGATATCGATACCGGGAGCAATCCGGTCATCATTCACGCCAACTACAAAAATTGGCGTTTTATCCTTGGGCGGCGCGCTGATAATCACCTTTTTGGCTCCTGCCTGCAAGTGAGCCGACGCTTTTTCGCGGGTCAGGTAGAATCCGGTACATTCAAATACAATGTCAACTCCCCACGCCCCCCAGGGAATGTTAGCCGCGTCCTTCTCGGCAAACAGTTTGACCCGGTTGGGGCCAAGCTGCATTACGTTGTCGGCCAGCAGGTTTACCTCCACCGGAAAGCGCCCGTGCGTCGAGTCTCGCCGAAACGACCTGGCCAGAGCCTCCACGGCCACAATATCATTGCCGGCTACAATGTCGAAATAATCTTGCAGGTCCTGAGTAATCACCCGGCACAGATTTTTGCCAATCCGGCCCATCCCATTGATTCCAACTTTAATCTTGTTCATTTTAAAATCTCCTCTAAAAATAGTAAACATGGTTAGTTATCAGCTATCCAAACCCTAAAGGTCTCAGGCGAATCCGTGATTCGTACACCTTTAGGGTCTTCATCTCGTAATTAAGTTACTAATTTCATTAGCAGTAATCGATGAATAGCTAAAGCACTGGTTATTATTCACTGACCACTATTTTCGTAATTGGCGGTGAATGCCGTTAATGACAATTTGGCTGAAGTTATAAAAGTACGCATCAATTCCTTTTTCTTTGGTTTCTCTGTTAATTTTTCATAATCATCGCTTCTCTGGTAGGGCCAACCGAAATCCACTTTATCGGCACGCCGATTAACGTTTCAATTTTGTGGGTGTATACCTGCGCGTTTTTGGGTAAATCCTCAAACGTCCGCGCCTCCGAAATGTCGCTCTGCCAACCCGGCCAATACTCGAAAATCGGCCTGGCTCTATCAAGGGTGGCCGAGGTGGGGAACTCCTCGACAACCTCGCCCTCAACCTCATAGGCCACACACACCGGAATTTCGTCCCGATAACCCAAAACGTCCAACAAGGTCAGCGCCACTTCCGTTGCGCCCTGCACCCGGCAGCCGTAGCGAGTGGCCACAGCATCAAACCAACCCACCCGCCGGGGACGGCCGGTAGTCGCGCCGTATTCGCCATCGTCGCCGCCCCGATTGCGTAGCTCATCCCCTTCCGGCCCTAAAAGTTCGGTGACAAACGGCCCGGTCCCCACACAACTCGAGTAGGCTTTGACCACGGCCACGATCCGTTGGATGGCGTAGGGCGGAATCCCCGCCCCCACGGCGGCAAAACCGGCCAGAGGGGAGGAAGACGTGGAATAGGGATAAATTCCGTGATCGGGGTCGCGTAAAGCCCCCAATTGACCTTCCAACAAAATCCGCTTATTTTGGCGCAATGCCTCGTGCAAGAGGGAAGTAGTATCACAAACAAATGGCTTAATGCGTTCTCCGGCTTGCAACAGGCCGGGCATCAATTCGTCTACACTGAGGGTTGGCCGATGATATAGATGTTCAAAAAATACGTTTTTGGTGGTCAAAGCCATTGCCAAACGCTGGCGCAGCCGGTCGGCCTCAAACAAATCGGCCACCTGCACGCCGACTTTCAAATACTTGTCGGCGTAAAAGGGAGCGATCCCCTGCTGTGTGGAACCAAATTGCTGTTTGTTCAGGCGTTCTTCCTCATACTTGTCCAACAGCAGATGGTAAGGCAAAATAACTTGAGCACGAGTGGAGATGCGCAGGGTTGGCTCCGGCACACCGTTTCGCACCAGCAGGTCCAACTCTTTTAGAAATGTTGAAATATTCAATGCCACGCCGGGGCCCAGCACGTTGACTACCCCAGGGTAAAACACACCGGACGGCAACAGGTGCAGCACAAATTTTCCGTAGTTATTGATGATGGTGTGTCCGGCATTGCCCCCACCTTGAAATCTGACCACAAAATCGGCCTCGACGGCCAGGTAATCTGTCGTTTTACCCTTGCCCTCATCGCCCCAATTGGCCCCAACAATGGCAGTCGCGCTCATATAATTGTTCCTCCTGTGAAGTGGCATTTCTATGCCGTCCGCCCCGCATAGGAATGCGGAGCTACGGAAAACAACTTTTCAGACAGCTTTTACGAGTTTTTGAACCCTTCGGGTTTCCCCTTCTGGATTCTGGCTTGACAAAGCCTGACTTTGTGTATATCATACAACATCTCATTGTATAATTCAATATCATATATTTTATATAAAGTATAAATTTAGCTAATGGAATTACATCAACTGCGTGGATTTATGGCCGTGGCCCGGAGCGGGAGTTTTACTCAGGCAGCGGAAGAGCTTTATCTCACCCAACCGGCCCTAAGCCTGCAAATCAAAGCGTTAGAGGAGTCGCTGGGTGAGCGCCTTTTTGAACGGCGAGGCAGGCGCTTATTGCTGACCCCAGCGGGGTCGCTTTTGCTGGAACGAGCCGAACAGATTCTGGGTTTGCTTGAACAAACCAACGAGGAAATTGTGGCCTTCAGAGGATTACAGAAAGGACGGTTATCTATTGGCACCAACGACAGCAATTGCCTGTACGTTTTGCCTCGTGTGATTCAGAAGTTTCGGGAGCAATTTCCCAATGTGGAACTGCACCTGACCAACAGCCATTCTACCGAGGTAGCCGCGTGGGTGGTGGAGGGTCGGGTTGAATTTGGCCTGGTTACCCTGCCCATTTTGGAACCTAACCTGGAGTCGCAACCCTTGTTTGAGCGGGAGGATGTGTTGGTTTGCCATCCGGACCACCCCCTGTGTTTGCAACCATCGGTCACTTTGGCCGAGTTAGTGACGTATCCACTCCTGCTTTTGGATCGAGGCAGTGTCAGCCGGGTCAGATTGGAGCAGCTTTTTGCCCAGGCCAACTTACTACCTAAAGTAGTAATGGAAGTGGGCAGTATCGAAGTGATCAAACGCTTTGTGGCCATTGATTTAGGCGTATCGATCATTCCTCGCTTCACGGCAGAGCAAGAATTACAGGATGGCCGGTTGTACGCCATTCATTTAGATTGGCTGCCACATCACGCCATAGGCATTGTGCAGAGACGGAACGGCTATCTCTCACCGGCAGCACAGATGTTTTTGCAGATGCTCAAAAGGCATGTTGCCAGTGATTGATCCTTAACTATACCTACGACTTTTGACAATCAGCCGCCCCATGTTATGCTATTTTATCATTTTTGAGGTAAACAATTCCAATGGCATCCATTCCCCAACAAATCATCTACGCCGGGCAGAGATTATTTGAGCGCAACCTGCTGGATATGGCTGGCGGCAACATCAGCGTCCGTCATGGCGACACCATTTACATTACCGCCCGTTACAGCGGCAGCCAGCGTCACTGGCAAAATAAGGTCGAACATATTCTCACTGGTAAGATACAAGGGAATGAACTTTTAAATAACCCCAACTGTTCCCGCGAGGGCAAAGCCCATTTGGCCATCTATCGCGCCTTTCCCGAGGTGGGTGCAATCATCCACGCCCATTCTTTTCACATCCTCCCCTTCTGCGCCGCCGCTCGGCCGATTGAGCCGGTGTTGGAACAAACCCAAAAATTTGGCACCATCCGGGTTGTTGAAGATGCTCCGGCCCATAGCCTCGACCTGGCCAACAACATTGTCGCCGGGTTGACCGGCCAGGAAGAACGGATCAAAAAACAGGCGGCGGCGGTGTTAATGCCGCATCACGGCATTATGGTGGCGGGCAAAGACCTGCTGGCAACGGTTGATGCGCTGGAGCGCATCGACTGGAACGCCTATTGCCTTCTGGCGCAAAAATCGCTGGCATGATTCTGACTGTTACAGCCAATTCCGCCCTGGATCGACTGCTTTTTATCGACGAATTCCGGCCCGGTACGACTATGCGTCCCCACAAAATGGTTGACTATGTGGGCGGCAAGGGATTCGATACCTCGGTGGTGTTGCAAACGCTGGGCGTCAAAAATAAAGCCATCGGCTTTGTGGCCGGGTCGACGGGTCGGGAACTGGTTGAACTACTGGACGGCTACGGCATTAGCCACGACTTGATTTGGGTTGACGGAGAAACCCGGATTGCGCACATTATTGTTGAGACTCGCCGCCATCGGCACAGCCATCTCATTGCGGCGGGTCTCTCGGTGCCACCCCAGGCTTATCAGGCACTCCTTAAGCGATACCAGAACTATCTGGATGAAGCGGCATGGGTTGTGGTAGGTGGATCTATAGCTGAGGGTATGCCGATTTCCTGCTATCGCCAGTTGGCAGAGATGGCCCGGGCGGCAGCTGTCCCCATTTTGATTGACAGTTTTGGCGTGCCGTTGTTGGCAGCGTTGCCGGCAGCGCCCGCGATTGTCAAAATGAATTGGGATGAGTTTGGCCAGACATTTGACCCTTATCCCGCAACTCTGGACGATTTAGCCGAACAAGCGCAAGCCCTGCAAAAAAGAGAACAACTTCCGGCGTTGGTTATCACGTGCGGCGGGCAGGGGGTGCTGGCTTTAACCGCCGAAGGGAGTTATTTGACCGCCACGCCGCCGCAGCTGGCGGTGAATGCATCCGGGGCCGGTGATGGCATCTCGGCGGCGTTGGCCTGGCGCTTGTCGCTGGGAGATAGCTGGCCGGAAGCTTTGCGTTGGGCCGCGGCTACCGGCGCAGCTATCGTGTTGACCGAGGGCACGGCTGAATGTTACATGGTTGATATTGAACGTTTGTTATCCCAAACAACCGTGCAGCCTATATAAGTACCTACCTTTATTCTCTCACCTTCTCCGAGATTTTTCCCCACCTATACTTCACAACAGAATCTGCCACAGAATGTTTTATTTCGCATAACTTCTCGCAACGAGATGTATGTGGTAAACCAGTAGAATCGAATTTATCCTGATCGTTTTTTACCCAAACCGAAATTTGTCACGGTTTGCTACCTATTGAGATTTGATTTTGGATTACGACTTATTTATGTGGCTTCCATTAGATAGCCGGCAAATCGCTAGGATTCTAACTCAAAAAACCTCCCATATAACCGGATATCTCCACGGCATCTGTTGTTGGTTCTTGGGACAAAACAGAAACCGGGTTGACCACATTGCCCTGAAAACAGGTGACGGCTTCATCAGGCAGGGGAAATCTCCAAACTTCGCTAAATCCACTCTTTGCCGCACAATTCGTTTTTGTGTGCAAGTTCAGCAGGGGATGCCAAAAAATAACCCCTTAAGGGGATTGCTCAAAATTTTAGGCAAAGTAGATACAGGTCCAAAGCCTATTGTTCCCTACCTAAAACCCTGAACACATCCCTCCCTGACGTTGCCCATGAATGACAAGCACAAGGTGCATCATACCCCAAATGCGCGTTATTTATGGGGACATTTTACATCAATAGATTGTGCCTGCCAGGGGTATTATTTGTTTGGGAGAGCATGAGTCTTCTGAAAAAAATTGCCAAAGATGCGGTTAATTTTTGGCGCGGTCTCAAAAAACCGGGGCCACGGGTGATGATGCTGTGGATTGCCGCCGACGCGGTGCGATACGCCACTGGCTCGCCGCTGCGCCGGGTGAGCGAGATTACGCCCCAACTACATCTGGGGGGCCAGTACCAACCACGCGCCTGGCCCACATTGGCCAGGCGAGGCGTCACGGCTGTGGTCAACATGCGCCAGGAGTTCGATGGCGTCAATATAGCTACCGGATCAATCCGTTATCTGCATTTGCCCACCATTGACGACCAGCCGCCAACCCTGGCCCATCTCAGTGAGGGAGTCGCCTTTATTACGGCAGAGATTGAACGAGGAGGTGGAGTTTACATCCATTGTCGCTCCGGGGTGGGGCGCGCGGCAACCATGACCGCCGCCTATCTGGTCAGCACCGGTCTGACCCCAGAACAGGCCTGGACGCGGATTCAGGAAGTACGGCCGTTTGTCTGCCCCACGCCGGCCCAAACGGCCCAGGTTGAACGTTTTGCTCAGAAGGAGAAAGAGGATGGATCTGGACACGTTCCAGAGTTTATCCAGAGATGACGTGGCGGGTCTGGTGCGACAGGCCGGGCCAAAGGTGTGTGTCTTTCCCCTCAAGGGTACCCGGCGCTGGGTGATGCTGGAACATCCCGAGGTGTCGACGGAGGATTTTGCCTCAGCATACCTTGACGCCACCACCAGACGCTCTATTGAACTTTTCCAATTGATCTTTGATCACGGCATGGAGACACTTTTGACCCCTTCTTTTGATATGCCCGCGATGGAACGTGGGGAGAAGTATATGAACATGGCCGCCGAAGCCCTGGCCAGTTTGGCCACTCACCCGGCCTTTCTGGACTTTTACCAGGCATACCAGGTTCGGGTTCGTTTTTACGGCGATTATCGAGCAGCCTTCCAATCGACGCCTTACGCGTACCTGCTGAGTCTGTTCGACAAGATCACCGCGCAGACCATGGCAAACAATCGCCACCGGCTTTTTTTTGGCCTGTTTGCCCACGACTCCTCAGAGGCCGCGGCAGAACTGGCAGTGCATTACTATCGTGAGCATGGGAACGTGCCTGACCGGCGAACCCTGGTGGAGATGTATTACGGCGAATACGTAGCGCCGGTGGATGTTTTTATTGGGTTTGGCAAGTTACGGGCCTTTGATATGCCGCTGCTGACAACAGGGAAAGAGGACCTATACTTTACCGTCAGCCCGTCACTCTATCTCACCGAGCCACAGTTACGCGATATTTTATACGACCATCTCTACGGTCGAGTCAGAACAAAAGCAGATTTATCACCCGACCGGTGGGCCCCAATGAAGGAGTTTTATCGAACCAATGTGGGAAAAACCATGGGGATAGGTATAGGGAACGGGGACGTTTGGCGTCCGCTGCCGCAGGTGGAATTGCCAACAGAATTTATGTAGTAACCGGAGGTAAATCATGAACTTAAAAGGCCAAGCTCATGACTTAATCAAAAATATCAACGGACGTTTGGGTTCCAGCGCCTATGACACCGCTTGGATGGCACGCGTACCTGCGGATGGTGGAGGCGGTCCACGATGGCCGGAACTGCTCGATTGGCTAATTAAACATCAGCAGGCAGACGGTAGTTGGGGAGGACAAATTGCCTACTATCACGACCGCATTATCTGTACACTGGCCGCTATCGTTGCACTAAAGGAATATGGAATAGATAAAACGGCCCAACAGGCGATCGAACGGGGAGAGCGATATATCTGGCACAATCTAGATAGATTGCATTCTGATCCATTTGAGTTAGTCGGATTCGAGTTGATTCTACCCACTTTACTGATTGAGGCATTGGAACTGGGGCTGAAGATACCACAGCATACCTGCGGATACAGCCATATTCGTCAGAAAAAGCTGGAGCTTATCCCGCCCGACTTACTCTATTCACCTCGGGTCACCATTGTCCACTCATTAGAGTTTTTGGGTAAGGAAGGTGATCCCGATCGGTTAGGACAAGCCCTGGCAGTGAACGGAAGCCTGGGCAATTCACCAGCTGCAACCAGTTACTACCTGATTCGTGGAGGTACTGACCAACGTGCATTGACCTATTTAGAAGATGTGCTGGATCGTTATAAACATGCTGTTAGTTTGTATCCGTGTCATATATATCTTTTAACATGGACATTACACAGCTTAGGTTTCTGCGAACAACCCTTGTCGAACTTTGTGGATGTTTCGATCTGGGAAGAAATAAGGGCCAACCTCAGTGAAAAAGGAATTGGATTAGATCCAACTTTCGGTATTGAAGATTGTGATATTACCTCAGTGACCATCCGTTTGCTGACTTTGGCGGGTTACTCGGTAGACCCAAACATCTTGAGTAGATTTGCGAATCCGGAGAAGTTCATTTTTCGCACCTATGATTATGAGAGGAATCCCAGCATCGGCACAAATATCCATGCTCTTGAAGCGATACACGTTTTGCCAGAATATCCTGATAGAGATAAATATCGCAAACAAATTCTTGATTTTCTTATGGATAACCGTGTATTCAACACCTACTGGATCGATAAGTGGCACGCATCTCCATACTATGCAACAGCGCACGTATTGGTGGGAATATGTAGAACCGCCCCAGAACCTATTGACGAGTGCGAGTGCCAAAGTACAGTTGAGTGGATAATACACACGCAACGGGAGGATGGTTCTTGGGGATTTTTTGATCGTGGTACGGTTGAAGAGACGGCCTACGCTATGATCACCCTCCTTCATTACCACCGCCATTGTTCTACTTTAGCAAATCTGGATGTATTAAAAAAAGGAGCCCATTTTCTAGAGAAGATGTCTGAGGAAGGGAAACAAGATGCTCTATACCCAAGACTATATATAGAGAAGTGTTTGTATACACCACAGGATGTTGTTCACGCCACTGTTCTGGCTGCACGCATCCTGTATCACGAGACTTTTGGCGAATCTTTGTAACATGAAGATGGACAATCTGCAATATCTGATAGAAGGATGGAAGAACAGAGAGGAATCAGTGAGTAATTGAATACCCATTGAATAAGTGGCAAATTCCTAGGGAACGGTAACCTAATAGCGCGTTTTGATTACCTATTCTAGGAGAAGAAGTATCCGCCCTTCGCCGATTTCCGGTTGATAGCTTTGAATAATCTTTTTGTCACCGGTCAAAATCGTCTTTAAACCTTCCATAGTAAACGGCTTGACCATATAAAATTCCGCGCCACCCTCTTTACTCAGGCGAACCGTATCACGCAAATCGTTTGAGGACAAAATACCGATGCGTTGCTCCGGTTTGAGGGCTTTCATTTCAGACAATATCTCCAGACCTCGCTCCTGGTAACCTTCCAGGCCCATATCAATAAACACGAGGTCAAAAGTTTCATTGTCAAAAGCCGCCATAGCCTCTGCTTTGGTTTCGGCCGCAGTGAGATCGTGTCCCAACTGGCGCAACTGAACCCGAAACAACTGAGCCAGGGTTGAACTGTCTTCAATCAAAAGGATGTGCATCAATCTTCTCCTCAATGGGATTAGCAAGCTGAATGACTTGATTTTTTAAACATCCATTAACTTGAGTTTAAAGCATTTCTGGGAATTATGCAATTGAATAAATGGTCTCAAAGATTTCTATGACCCAGCCTTTGATTACTCATTCTGGTTGTCTAAAATAACATCCTGTTTGGGGAGCGTCACCGTGAAAGTTGTTCCCACCCCATATTCACTCTCAACGGTCAGGCGTCCACCGTGCAATTCAACCAGCCCTTTACTGATGCTCAAGCCCAAACCCGTGCCACCGACTTTTTGCACGCTCCGGTCGTCGGATCTAAAGAAACGTTCAAATAATCTCTCCTGGTCTGCCGGGTTGATGCCGATGCCGGTATCCCTGATGGCAATGTTGACCCACCCATCCGATTGGTCAACCTCAATGGTGGTTCCACCAGCAGCAGTGTATTTGTAGGCATTACTCAAGAGATTTAACAAAACTTGAGTGACCCGATTCTGATCCACATATAATTCGGGAATACCATCTTTGTATGTTACCCCTAAGGTCAAGTTTCGGTTGGTAAACTCTTGCCGGACGATGTTGACCGCATAATCGACAATATCAGACAGATCGACCCACTGGCGATACAGCTCAATCTCACCAGTCTCCATTCGAGACAGGTCGATCAATTCGTTGGCCAATTTTAGGAGTTCCTTAACGCTACTACTGATGGTTGCCAGATAACCGACACCTGCGGGGGAAAGGCGCTCTCTCTCGAGAGCCAATAGAACGTCTACATAACCCTGAATGGCCGTCATCGGCGTTCTTAACTCGTGGCTGACCATCCCCAGGAAAACATTTTTGGCTTTTTCCAACTCTGCTTCCCGAGTAAAGTCTCGCAGAACCATTACATTTCCTACCCCAACCTGCCGTTCCTGGAGGTCGGGTAGCATCACCGGGGCCACATTGGCCGAAATGGTGCGGCCATGCCACTCAAACCTAACGTTGCTCAGACCTTGTGGTTTTTTGCCCGCCATCCACAATTTGATGATTTCTCCTGCCGTCTTCTCAATGGTAGCCAGGAGACCGGATAAATCGAATAACCGCAAACTGCGCTCGGCCAGAAGGCGATGAGCGGCCGGGTTGGCCATAATAACTTCCTGATTGGCGTCGAAAACAAGCACCCCATCGGCAATCGATTTCAAAATAGTCTCATTCCGCACTGCCAGGGTGCGTTCCCGTTCGGCCAACAAACGTTCCCGGTCCAGGGCCTGGGCCAGTTCTCTGGTGCGATCTCTGACCCGTTGGTCCAATTCCTCGTTAAGCTGGCGCAGATCGTTGATAGCGCGTCCCATCGTGTAGGCCATGAGCCAGGCGCCCAGGGCAACTGCAAACAGCGTAAGCATCACGAAGGGATCTGGCACTGTCCCCACACTCAAAGCCACAATAGCGATTTCCAGACTGGCCAGACCGGCCACGATAAAACTGGCATAAGGGGAGAACAACACGCTGGCCATAATGATTGGAACGGCAAACGTAAGTACTGCCCGGCCGTTTGCCACCTGGGCAGGCTCATCAACAAACGCAATAATAACCAGAATGAATAGTAAAAACAGGCCGCGGGCCACCTTACCCGATATATAACGGTTGACCCCATAAATAACAACAGTGGTAATTATGATTATAGGTAGAGCCAGATACAATGGGGTGATGATTGTGGGATCGAACATACCGAATAACTCTACAAATCCTGCGGCTAATAGACCTAAAAGTGAAACGACACCTATTCCCAAAAGCAAAATATTGAGCAACCGCGACCGCCGCCGCTCATCCGCGTCCAAGATGGGCACATCGATCAGGATTCTAAAATTTTTGGATATTTTCGTTTTTACGTTTTCGACCATGGGACTAACTCCTCACCTGCCGGGATCGGCGTGGAGGGCTACTTTCAAAAGGGAGATAGTATAAAATAAGCTGGGCTGCACTGGGGCTTGAGACCAGGGACGACCGGCGAGGTAATAGCGGCGCAGAACCTTCTAACATTGAAATTTGTCGATCAGAGGAATACATCAGACCCCCTCTTGTCACAACCAGGGAATCGAATTGGAATTTTAAATAACCGAGATGGTTGAACACTATCTAAAAACTAATGTTTCGCGGCGTAATTAAGCCTACAGTTAAGGATTGCCGATTATCAACGTTAAGCACCTATTATGATGCTAACCTGCCGCGAAACATTTTGGCAGTTGGGCATTGAAACTTGGTATTACTATGGGGGTATTTACGCCCAACTGCACTAATTATATCATAGATTGTGGGCCTTACCATACTAATAATAGGGGGTAAAAGTACTAAAGGGCGATAAAAAGAATATTCAGAGCCATCATTTAGGTGGCGAAGGGGCGGATAGCAGCTCTCGCAACAGCAGCGCCTCAATTAAAGAAAAAGCACCAATTGGATTAAAACAGTTGGTGCTTTTTGAGAATAGAATCATCGCTCTGCCAATTGCATTCCTGCGCATCCAACATTAACCCCCTAAAAACAGAATGGGGCCACCTCTGCCACATTTTTGGATAGTTATAATTGATGAACATTTATTACTGGAAACAGCAAATCCTGTTACTTGGTCAGCGCTTTCATAAATACTTTTTGCATCTGCTTGGCATTAATATCCAGCACCACCTGAGCATTGTCCGGCTCTCTGGCCAAAATTTCAAGCAATGCGCCAAAAAGATCAAAATTCGGGTCGGCAAACGCCTGATCTACCAAATCGCTGAGTTCCTGGGGTGAGGCAATCAGGCTGATTCGATCGCTAAAAGTGAGGCCGATGACGGATTGGCCCCGGGCCAGGGATGGTTCGGTCACAATCTTGACCAATCCCGACTGGGCCGCCCCCAGCGACGGCTTCAGACCGTAGATGGCTGCTGCCACGTCATCAAAAGCTGCCTCACCACCCCCATCAAATCCGGTCAGTGCGTCGGCGTATAACTGCATAGGCCCAACGATGAGTTGGGCGGCCTCATTACCTTTTTTGGCCAATTGTTTCAGGTCTTTCTGGGAAAGGGTGAATTTCGTCCTGGCCTCCAGGGTAACGATGGTTACCGGCAGACCTGCTGATAACACAATATCCGCTGCTTCGGGGTCTTGCCAAAAATTATAATCGGTCAGCGGCGCGTTACTGGTTTTGCTGCCACCCAGAATAATGATTTGGCGGAAACTGCGCATTTTGTCGGGGCATTGGCTAACTGCGTTGGCTAAATTGGTCAACGGTCCTAAAGCCAGTACGGTTGTGTTTGAAGGCTCGGCCACCTGATCACAGTAAAAAGCCGGAACATCATTAGGAATGCCGGTTAAATCGTGAGGATTTTGCCAACCGACAAACCAGAGACCATCGGGGCCGTGCAATAAGGCTGAGGTGTGGCTGTTCGGCTGTGCCAACGGTGCGGCAGCGCCCATAACCACCGGAATATCAGTCCTTTCCAGAACGTCAAGAAGCGTTAGAACATTGTTGGTTGTATCACCAACTTCAGCATTGCCAACAACCGTGGTGATGCCCAGAACTTCCACCGGAACCTCTTTTTGACTGAGCAGCCACACCAGCGCCGCGGCATCATCCACCCCTGGATCAGTGTCGATCAGTAATTTGACCGCCGAACCTTCCGCCTGGATGGCGGCAATAGGTATCAACAAAACACAGGCAATAATGACTGCTATAAAGATTATACCCCAGTGCTTCCAGGCACGGCCTGTCCGAAACATAGACATAAGATAAGTGAATGCGAACATAAATTTTCCTCCTTCTGCTATAAGAGAGTCCTTGCAAGAAGTTCTTGTAAGAACTCTCGCCAAAAGTAGCAGAGGCAAGCCGTCTCGTCAAGCGATTTCAGGTTTTCGACTGCATGAAAAGTTTGACGTTGGGAACGCCTGGAGGATATTGGGTTGAACAGGATTGTTAGGTTTAACAGAGTGTCGATTTTTTGAGGATTGTTAAAGTACATTGATGGTATGGCAAAATTTACTTTAGGGTTGATTATATCATCGGGGTACGTCCATCTCGTTGCAGAATTTTATGACAAGTAAGAGCCATCCTACCCCAACAAAGTGATCAAAATAACATGCTACGTCTGAGGTGAGATGTTCATCCTGGCCCAGAACCAACCTTACTCTCCGGCGCACTCTGCGGCCTGATGCGTTTGTAACGAGGCGGGTAATTCATCGATAAATCTGAATATCAAAAAAGGGCATTCCCATTTCTGGAATGCCCTTTTTGTTTTGCCGAGCTTTATTTATGGAAGATAGAGTACCTGGCCCACATAGATTTGATTGGGATTGAAGAGGCCGTTGGCCGCAGCAATAGCCTGGGTGGTGGTGCCATAACGTTGAGCAATGGAAAAGAGCGTTTCGCCGGGAGCCACCGTGTGGGTGCCGGCAAGGCCGGGACCGGGATACGCCGGATTCTGCGGCGGGTAATAACCCTGGTCTGGAACGGGATACATTGTATCCTGAGATGGGTAATAGCCACTCTCGCCCGGCGTGGTGCCGTAAGCCGGGATAGTTAAAGATTGGCCCTCGTAGATGATATAGGGGTACGCAAGACCATTAGCGCCAGCAATTGCCTCAACCGAGGTGCCATACCTTTGGGCGATACTGAACAAGGTTTCGCCCATTGAGACAACATGGTATCCTCCCTGGTCTCCATACAAAGGTTGCCCATAGCCGGGTTGGGTCTCGTAAACCGGCTGTGAGCCATACGCCGGTGGCGCGTAAGGGCCGGCATCGGTGGGAACATTGAGAACCTGGCCCACATAGATAAAGTCTGAGGTTAGACCGTTGGCATACACAAATGCCTCAACTGTAGTTCCATATCGTTGGCTGATGCTAAAAAGGGTATCTCCGGCCTGGACGACATACGTAGTATCGCCGTAAGCGGCTGTATCATAACTATCAGGTTGACTTGCTGCCGGAGGATTGGCTGCAACCGGACCACCATCGGGCAACTGGGTAGAGGTTGCATTGACAATGACGGGACCGGCTTCGACACTGGCCTTTTCGGTCGGCGGCACAAAGGTTTCAGGCTCAACCTTTTCCGCGGTCACCGAGACACCTTCGGCAGCAGAGGTGGCTGCCATTAACTCTACCGGCTGGGCAGTTGGGGCGACGGGTTCATCGGGATTCTCGGCAGCCTGACCTTCTCCCATTAATGATTCAGTAGCCGTGGGTTGGACATTGATGATGGTGGGAATGGGCGTGGCTTCAGCCGGTAGTCCGCCATTATCTGCTCCCAATGAGGCCAGGGTGGGGGTAGGCGGCTCGCCCACTACTCCCGGGTCCGAGGCATCGTTTCGGCTAAGCTCGCAGCTTGTTAAGGTGAAAATGAGAATGAAGAATATAACTGAATAAAACTTGGGCGATTTTGGCATAAGAGATCTCCTTTTTGGTAAAGCCCGCAACTCGACATAATCCAAAGTTACATTACATAAAATATATCATAGGTACAATATTACGTCAAGTTGTAAAATTTTATTCATTGTCTCAAGATTATGGGGGCTTAGCCAAAACTAAACCCAAAATTAGGGGCTACTGAAAATAAACTTGGCCACATCTAAAAGAAAAGTTAACGCCAGGCTATTGATTACTCCGGGCAGGTGTTGTATGCTGAGGTCAGAGAACAATTTCACAAACTCTTAACTAGAAGCAACAAACCCGGCATGAATTTGGACCAACGTGAACGAAAAAGTCTTATAGTTGTCAATCTGGGGTTGGCGGCCAATATTTTTTTGGCCGGGCTAAAGACCGGTATGGGCATTCTGGGTCACAGTCCGGCGCTGCTGGCCGACGGCATCAATTCCACCTCCGATGTCGCCTACTACGTGGTGGTCGGTATCTTTATGCGCCTGGCGTGTAAGCCTCCCGACAAAGAGCATCCCTACGGCCACCATCAATTGGAAAGTATTGCCGCGTTGATTGTCGGGGCGTTTGTAATTACCACAGCCGTGACCATTTTCTGGACAGCCATCAATGACATCTATGATTTGTTGATGGGGCAAAGTGACTTTGCCGGGGCCACGGTTGGGGCGCTATGGGTAGCCCTGTTAACCATTTTCCTCAAAATAGGCTTGACCACTTATACCCGTCGGGTTGGTCAAAAAACAGACAATCTTGCCGTGTTAGCTCTGGCGCGAGACCATCGTAACGACATCTTTTCGGCCCTGGCCGCGACGATAGGTATTTTTCTGGGTCGAATGGGATATTTGTGGGTAGACCCGTTGGCCGGGGCGCTCGTGGCGTTGGTGGTGTTGCGCACTGGCGTCGAGATTTTACGCGAGTCCTCAACCAACCTGATGGACACCATCCCCGGTCAGACCCTGGCGCAACAGATTCTGGACTTGCTGCGCCAGGTTCCAGGTGTGAACCAGATAGAGGAAATACACGCCCATCGTTTTGGCCCGTACCTGGTGATGAATTTGACCATTTGCGTGGATGGTTCGTTGAGCGTAACCGAAGGGGATCGAATCGCCTGTGAGGTAGAAAACACATTGTATCAAAATATTGACTTTTTGCGCCGCGTTTATGTGCATTACCATCCCCTCAAATCTGCCCAGCTCCAGCCGGTGGGGCGAGTCAAAACCCACCCCACCATTTTGCTGGAGAGATAACGTTGTTTTGAGTGAGTTTAGGACTACGATTTGCGGGTACTGAATTTAAAGGGCAGGTATAACGGGCACCAGCCAATGGTTCCGGTCACCAGGAAAACGGCCCCAAAACACTGGCCACAATACTCCAGATACCGCTCGGGGCGAAAAAACTCAAGGCGAGCAACACAATACCTCCACAATTCTTTTTGGGAAATTGTCTTCCTCTTTTTGACTAATCACTTATTCGGAGTACATTATATCTTGTAATTTCAATAAATTCTGAAATTTTAATACGTAAAAGAGAGAGCAAATTCTGTGCCTGGAGGAGGTTACAATGAGACACATACCTTATTTTTTCATATCAATCTTGGCCCTACTACTGGCCGCCTGCAGTTTTGGCGGTCAACCAACCGAAGATACCACCTTGAAAATGGGGCTGCTGCCAATTTTGGACGTATTACCCTTTTATGTAGCTCAAGACAAGGGCTACTTTGAAGCCGAAGGCATTCAGGTGGAACTGGTGCCGGTAAAAAGCGCACAAGAGCAGAGCGCCCTGATTCAAGCCAATGAGATCGACGGCGCCATGACCGACCTGCAAAATGTGGCCCTGTTCAACCGGGAAACCCCGCAGCTCAAGATCATCTCCCTGGCGCGCCGGGCCTATCCTGAGTATCCCCACTTCCGTATTGTTGCCGCACCAGGCTTTGAGGTGAACGGGCCGGAAGATTTGGCCGGAGTCCCCATTGGCATCAGCCAAAACACCATCATCGAATACCTGGCCGACCGTCTGTTGAGCGAATGGGGTTTGCCCGCCGACGGGATGACCATTGAAGAAGTCAGCGCCATTCCGGTTCGATTTGAAATGCTAATGGAAGGCCAACTCAAGGCGGCTCTGCTGCCCGAGCCAATGGGCGAAGCCGCCCTGGCCGGCGGCGCTACCCTGGTTGTGGACGATACCCAATTTCCCCAGTACTCCCAGAGCATCCTGGCCTTCACCACCGACTCCTTGGCCAAACAACCCAACACGGTGAAAGCTTTTTTACGCGCCTGGAACAAAGCCGTCGCTAGCATCAATCAGAATCCCAATGCCTACCGCGACGTGCTGATTGAAAACACCCGCGTCCCCCCCAGCATCCAGGGCACGTTCAATATACCCAAATATCCCGCTGGCGAAATCACCACCGAAGCCGAGTGGAACGATGTAATAATCTGGATGCAGGAGAAAGATTTGCTTGACGGCCCGGTGCCATACGAGGATTCTGTGGACAAGAGTTTTTTGGAATAAGTTGAACCACTCAATCTTTGCCTGCCGAGCAAAAGGACACATTCTCAAGATGTGTCCTTTTTTTGACTCATCGCCATTAATTTGACATCAACCTCGTTTAGAATATAATAAGCTAGCATAATATTAGTCGGCTAAATATTAGCCATCTAAATAAAGAGGGGGCTAAATGACCCAAAAACCAGGTTCAGAATCTATTGACTTTTTGTTGGCCCAAATCTGCAAACTTCATTTTACCCGGGCCCATGTTTTGTTTGAAGAAATTGGCCTGTATCGGGGGCAGCCGCCAGTGTTGCGGATGTTGTGGGAACGGGAGGGGCGCACCCATTCCGAGTTAGCCGCGCAGTTAAACGTGCAACCGGCCACCATCACTAAAATGATCCAGCGCATGGAGCGAGCCGGTTTTGTGGCCCGCCGGCCCGACCCCCGCGACGAACGGGTCTCGCGCGTTTATTTGACTGAAGCAGGCCGGAATGTCCAGGCTGATGTGCAGCGCATCTGGCGAACCCTTGAGGCCGAAACCTTTGCCGGGCTTAAAAAAGAGGAGTTAGGGATGTTACGGCAATTCTTTGAGCGTATTCGTGATAATTTGCGGCAAGTGAACCAAGAAAAATCATCGTGTTGATGCTTCTTTCTGAATTTTGCAAGCATTGCCCATATACCTATCAACAAGTTTGTGATGTGGCCAATCAGTAATCATCCACTTTAATCATTCACAATTTTTAAGGAAGTTATATGAATTCTTTACAAAAACTGGCCGGATTTTTACGACCCTATTGGAAAGCAGCCATTATCGCGCCGCTGTTGATGGTGGTGGAAGTGGCCATGGACCTGATGCAGCCCCGGCTCATGCAGCGCATCATTGACGTGGGCATT
>JAFGNV010000160.1 GCA_016926805.1 Anaerolineae bacterium | reverse complement strand
CCGATGGCCTGAAGGGTGTTGGCTTCCCCGAGGCGATCTTGCACGGCGCGGAACAACTCCAGGGCCTGGTTGTAGGAGGCCAGGGCCAGGGTCATGTTATCGTAGCGCCAGCGATGCCATTGGCCGCGCCAGAAACAGGCGTCGGCCTGCAAGGAGGGGGGAGCGGCCAGTTCGGGGCTTTCGGCAATTTCCAGCAGGGCGGACCAGCCGGGCCAGTCCAGGCGCAGGTAGGCGGCGTGCACCCGCTCATACCAGGCCCGGGGCGCGGTCTCGTCGCCGGCCATCAGGCGGTGGTAGAGGGCTTCCAATTCACCGTCCGGGGCGGCGGCAAAGCAGGCAGCGGCCCGGGCCTGGAAATTTCGCCAGGCCTGCGGTTTGTTGGCCGAGAGATAGGCGTTCTGCACCCGCCGCAGCAGATTGTGACAGGCCCGGCCCGATCCCAACCGGGCCGGGGCGACAAAACTATAATCGCACAGGTGCTGGTAATCGTCGTCGGTCAACCGGCCGGCATCGCCGGGCAGCACTTCGGCCAGAAGCTCCTGGTCAAACCGGCGTAACAGGGCGGCCCAACGCACCGCGCTTTTGATGGGGTTATCCAAACGGTCCAGGATACGGCCAACCAGCCAGCGAACGGCTTCTTCCTGCCCGGCCAGGCGGGAGATGGCCTCCACCGGCAGGGGCTGGCCGCTGGCCTGAGCCTCGCGCCACAGATCGGCGGCCATCTCGGTGAGCAAAGGGTGACCACCGGCCAGCCGCTGGTACACGGCAGCTCGCCAGGCTGGGTCGTCCACGCCCAATTTGGCCAGAAGGCAGTCGCTGTCGGGCGGGTCAAAAACAGGCAAGCCGTGCTGGAGATAGTCGCGCCGGGATAGGCCCGTTCCGGTCAAGGGACGGCGGCTGGCCACAAACACTCGCAAGGCGGGCAGTTGGCCGGCGGCGCGGGCCAGCCAGGCCCACAACCAGCCTTCATATTCTTTGTCGGCCATTTCGGCCAACAACTCGTAAGTATCCAAAAACAGCAGCAGGGGCCGGGCCTTGGCGGCGGCTACCACGGCCCGCAGGAGGGCCTCGGCCGTATCGTGGCGAGCCTGCTCGTTGGCTTGGCGCACGGCTTCACTCTGCCCTCCCAGGTTGATATTGATGGGGCTTTCGGAGATTCGGCCTTGCCGGGTGGCCTGCTGTTCAACCTGGATGGTGGTTTGAGTCTGAGTCTGGCGCACGGTTTCATAACGCTGCCGGGCGGCGTCACGCTCCTGGAGGTAAAGAGGGTGAGCCAACACCTGCCATTGCCCGGCCAGGGTATCCAGCAGCGCGCTCCAGTCGGTACGCAGGGTCAGGCCCCGGCTGCCCTCAAAATCCAGCACGGCCCAGATAATACCCCGCGGCTTACAACGGGTCTCAATGAGATAATCTATCAGCGTAGACTTGCCGTTGCCGCTTAAACCGTCGAAGGCCAGCACCCAGCAGGCGCCATCGCCGGGCCAGAAGGCGTCAAAGGCGGCCAGGGCGGCTTCGCGGTCAGTAAAGTGGCGCAGGCGCAGGGGAAGCTTTGCTTCAGGTGAGCTTGATGGGGCTGTCATTGATTTCGCCTTTGTCGGTGGCCTGTTGGTCAATCTCGGCGTTGGCGTCGGCCGGAGCCGTGATTCCGGATTGGATAATTTTGCCGCCTTTAGCGCTTTGGCGAACTTGGGGGTGGGTTTCGGCGGGGGTAGCCTGGTTGGTGGCATCTTTTTGGGGGCGACTGGCTTCCATCTCCAATACGCCCGGCAGAATTGCTTTAATTTTTTCCACTTTAAACCCGGCCTTGCCCAGGCCCCAAACCGCCAGGGCAATGACGATGACGGCCAGCACCACAATAATGATGATTGTACCGAGACTCATGGGATACCTACCTCCTTCGATTTCTACAAATCAGGACTTACACAAATATGTCATTTTGAGCACCAGAGGGAGCGAAAAATCCCTAAAACGTGGACTTGCCAATAGAATTTTTGGGGATTCTTCACTCCGCTTTAGCCACTTCGCTTCCAAGCTTCGTTCAGAATGACATGCGTAAGTAAGTCTTGCAAATAATATCAACAACAGGACTTACACAAATATGTCATTCTGTGAGGGCCAGACCCTAAAGGTCTCGGAGACCTTTAGGGTCTTCATTATGCTCATTCTAACACATCTGGCCCCGGCTGACAATGCGAGCCTGGCGGCGGGTGCGTCCCAAAATTTTGGCGGTAGGGACAGGACATTGTCCTGTCCCTACTCTATGGCCTAAGAATTGGGACAGACAGACCCCCTACCGGCCAATTGCGCTCCCGGCGAAGTATGCTAAAATAGTCGGCGGAGGAACCATGACCGAGCCGACCCCAATTACGCCCCCAATCAACCAACTGGTCATCGTTACCGCGTCCGGCAGCCAGGCCGGCCCGCTGACCGAGCGGCTGAACCGCGACGGCTTTTGGGTGACCCAGGTGAATTCCAGCGGCGGCCTGCTGTACGATTCAACGGTGTCTCTGTTGATTGGGGTAAATCAGGCCCGGTTGTCGCGCCTGCTGGAACACATCCGCAAGCACTGTAGCACCCAACAACGGTTTGTACTGGCTTACGGCGAGGCCCCCATGCTCGAGGCCCAACCCCTGATGCTCGAGGCCGAGGTGGGCGGCGCGACGATTTATGTACTCGACATTGAACTTTTTGAACAATGGTGAAGCGAGGCGTGTGATTTATGAAACTGGTGATTGCCATTATCCGCGATGTCGACGCCGGTCCGGTGGTTGACCAATTGATTGCCCACAATTATCGGGTTACCCGCGTGGCCAGCACCGGCGGTTTTTTGCGACGAGGGAACGTAACGCTGCTCGTTGGGGCAGAGGAGCAAAACGTTCAACCCATCATTACCTTGATGCGAGATACCTGTAGCCCGCCCGACTCTAGCCAGCATCGCCTCACGGTTTTTGTCGTCAATGCCCCCCACTTCGAACAAATCTAAAAAAAGCAGCCAAACATTTCCATTCCTGGTCGGCATCGGCCAGGTACCGGGTTGCACTACACCTGTTACGGCGCCAAATTGTTTGATTATTCTGCATCGAAAATGTCATAATAAATACGATCCAGTTCCTCATCGCTGAGATGGGCATAGCGCATGGTGGTGGAGATGTCGGCGTGGCGGGCCAGTTTTTTGGCCACCTCAACGTCGCCACCCGTACTGCGCAGAATGGTGGTGACAAAGTAGTGCCGGAAGGTGTGAGGTGTTATTTCGCGTAGATATACATCACCCAAAAAACGTGATACCCAACGATCGATCAATTGCTGTACCGAACGAGGTGAAAGAGGCAGCAACTGATTTCCCGCTCGCTTATCGTGACGCGCAAAAAGAGGTAAATCAACCAGGGAAGCGGGGGCATGCGCAGGGTCTTGGCGTTGATCCAGGTAAACCCGGAGGCGGCTCATTGCTCGCTCAGAAATACGGAGCCGGGCCTCCTTATTGCCTTTGCCGACCACAAACAAATCCAGCTCGTTCCAATCAATCTGACCTCGTTTAAGCGAACAAACTTCGGAAACACGCAGGCCGGTATCGGCCAGGAGGTAGAGTAAAGCGCGATCACGTAATACAGCCAGTTGCTCACGATCATCCTTGAAGGGGCCACTGACAATCTGATCCAGGGATTTTAGGAGTCTCTCGACCTGTTGTTTGGGGAAACGCTGGGCTTTTTCGGGGAGTTTTCGCTGGCGGCGCTTGATAAAATAACGCATTTCGGTCAGATTGAGGTCCAGCCAGTTCTTGGCCACAACATATTCGTAAAATCCAATTACCGGGGCCAGGTAGCCGCGTTCGGTGGTTGGCTCAAGCAGGCGCAAGTCGTCCAAAAACCAGTGAATCCACTCATTGGTCATTGCCGATAGGGGAGTTTGGGCCGGGGGGACTTTGTGGTCAATGAGAGTATTCTTGAACCTCTGAATAGTGTAGTGGTAGGTGGTAAGAGTGCTACTGGCTCGACTTTTGCCTACTTCCTCCAGGTATAATTCTAAAGCGTGTTCTATAGTTGCGGGGATATCGTTGCCTGATACTTCACTGGCTTTTTTACCTGTCTCTTCTGACCCTAACCGTATCGTTGCAATCTCTGTCTTTATTTTCTCAATTTCTATGAGAACTTTGGGAGAGACATCAAATCCCTCTAGAGCTCTTTGTTCTTCAAGAATTTCCAGGCGGCGAGCAAGATTAGTTAGCATTTTTTGGAGATGATCTTCCTGTGACATATAGGAACCCTTTACAGAACACTATTCTCTACTTTTTCCCATTTTTGATTTCGCAAAAATAATATTTAGCGAAGTGAAAATCTGACCCAATTCTACCCCCTTTTGAGCCTTTTGTCAACCCAAAATACCACAAAAAAGGTTCCTTCAGTAGCAAAAAAAAAACAACCATAATGATGTAAGCATTTCCTTCCAAAAATCCTAATATCTCACAGTGATATCCTTCTCCCCTACAACACTTATGGATATATATGGACTTGTGTGTAATATCAATTAAAAAGAGGTAGTTTAGGTTTTTTGTTGATTTGTTTTTTATCGAATTACTATACGAAGGCATTGGGGAATCAAAAAACGAGAACGATTATTCGTTCTCGTTTTTTATTGGGGAAAAACTCGAATCCTTTACAAAGCGGCTTTAGCTGTTTCGACCAGTTGGCTAAAAGCTGCCGGATCGTTCATAGCGATATCGGCCAACATCTTACGATCTAACTCGATGCCCGCATTTCTGAGACCATTCATAAATTTGCTATAACTCAAATCATTTTGGCGCGTGGCCGCATTAATTCGAGTAACCCACAGGCGGCGGAAGTCTCGCTTGCGGTTACGCCGGTCACGATAGGCGTAGGCCCACGACTTCATCATCGCTTCGTGGCCGCGCTTGTACAGGCGATGTTTACTGCCGCGCTGCCCACTGGTTACCGCCAGAACTTTTTTATGTCTGCGTTGGGTTTGAGGACCACCTTTAACTCTCACCATACACCTCTACTTCCCTTTTTTTGCATACGGGATTAATTTTTGGACTCGTTTCTTCGTAGCCGGAGAATTTACTTCTAGCATGCTGTCGAATT
Organism: Anaerolineae bacterium; assembly: GCA_016926805.1. Classification (GTDB taxonomy): domain Bacteria; phylum Chloroflexota; class Anaerolineae; order 4572-78; family J111; genus JAFGNV01. Next base: position 23,611 of record JAFGNV010000160.1, on the reverse strand, counting down.
GCACCTTCACCCGCTTACTTTTTCTACGACGTAAGTGACTCTTGCCAATTTTAGTACGCAACAATTTACCAGAACCGGTATATTTAAAGCGTTTGGCCGTTGCTTTATGGGTTTTCATTTTTGGCATTTTCTTCTTACCTCAAAACTGGATGATTTCGTTAAACGAGTTTACCTCGTTTGTTCTTCTAATAATATTGAAGTGCGGACTTATATACCTACGCTGCCAACACCACACCTGGGTATTGTAATCCGCACTCCACCGGGATAGTCTTCAATTGATGGTTATTCTTTAACCCCTATCTCTATCTCGTCTGGTCTACGGGTTATTGGGGGTCAAGATCATCAACATGGTCATACCTTCCATAGAAGGTCTTTTTTCGATCTCGGCAACGTCACCTAACTCATCGGCAATGCGAGTCATTAATTCCTTGGCCACTTCGGGATGGGTAATCTCCCGCCCGCGGAATCTAATCCGAACTTTCACTTTGGCTCCCCGTTCCAGGAACCGGCGCGCATCACGTAGTTTAAAATTGATGTCATGCTCACCAGTTTTGGGACGAAGCCGGATTTCTTTGATTTCTACTTTAGCCTGTGATTTCCGTGCTCCCCGCTCCCGTTTCTGGGCCTCGTAAAGAAATTTGCCATAATCCATCAAGCGACAAACAGGAGGTTTGGCATTGGGGGCCACTTCCACCAAATCTATGTCTTGCTCTTGGGCAATAGCCAATGCCTCAACTGTTTTGACAATCCCCACCTGGTTACCATCGGCATCTATTAAACGGACTTCGGGTACGGATATCTCTTCGTTAACTCTTCGCGCGTCTTTTGTGCTTATGGTGCGTTCTCCCCCTCAATAATCTGAGTTTGGTCTGTAAAATGTGGCATTTTTAAGAGGGGCGCCGATTTCGATGCCCCTCTTGTATGTAAAGCCCAGCCAATACGCTAGCCTACAGGTAGACAATAAAATTTACCATGTTAGTTAATATTCGTCAAGTTGGTAATTGTTCTTTTAGGTCCTAATAACGCCAGCCAACTTTTTTGTCTAGCGATCCGTGTTTGGTGTGAATGATCCGGCGCGTGCCCGTTTCGCCTCGAATAACCAGTGAATGGGTGTTGGCCTCATTGCCGTGGTACTGTACCCCGGCCAGAATGGGACCATGGGTAACTCCGGTGGCGGCAAAAAAGACTTGATTACTGGTCACCAGTTCATGGCAGGTGAGAGTTTGATGAGAGCTAAGTCCGGCTGCCTCAATAGCCTCTCGTTCTTTCTCACTTTGTGGGGCCAGGCGGCCTAACATCGCTCCACCCATAGCTTTAACCGCACAAGCAGCTGTCACACCCTCAGGGACGCCGCCGATACCCATTAAGATATCTGCGCCGCCCTGGGGCGTGGCCGCAATGAGCGATCCGGCGGTATCACCATCGGAACGCAGCAACACCCGCGCTCCGGCGGAGCGAATTTCCTCGATCAAATCGTAGTGGCGAGGCCGGTCGAGTACGATGATCTGCAAGTCACGAACTGCCTTTCGTTTGGCCCGGGCAATCAGGGCCAGGGTCCACGCCGCCGGGGCATCCATACATTCCGGCACCAGCGCACTGGCGCCTTCACCGTCTACCACAATCTTATCCATATAAATCGCCGGGCGAGGGGACCACATCGACCCGCGAGGGGCCACACAAACTACCGAGATTGCCCCAGGATACCCGTGTACCACCGAGTTTGTCCCCTCAATGGGGTCTACCACCACATCAACGGTCGGCCCCCTGCCGGTGCCAACCCTCTGCCCAGTTTCAAGAAGCGTTCGTTCCTTCAACCTGCCCTCTTCCCCAATTACAATATAGCCATCAATGTTTACCTGACATAACGCTTCATACATCGCCTCGGTAGCAGCCCGATGAGTTTCTTCTCTCTTACCCAAACCCAACCAACGACCAGCAACCAGGGCCGCCGCTTCGGTCACGCGTACCAGGTCTAATCCGATGTTTTGGTACGGATATTCTTGATCATTCTGATTTATGTGCTCTTCGTTCATCATATTTATCTCCTCACCACGCGACAGGCTAATTCCAGGAGAGCTACGGATCAATTGCCTCCAGTAGTTCGGCCGCCTCCCAGGCTAACATTCCCCCTCGCAACACCCGCACATTTTGATACCCTTTGCCTTGCAGCAAGTAGGTTGCCCGCGCGCTGCGCCGTCCTCCTCGACAAACCACCACGATTTCCCGATCATCCGGCAAGTTTAACGGCACCGATAATATTTGCGGCAACGGCACAAGCTCCGCTTGGGGAATATGGCCACGTTTGAATTCACGCGGTTCACGCACATCTATCACTAGGGGAAGGCGACCGCCACCATTGTATAACCTGTCCCAAAGTTCCTGGGGACTGATGTCGGCAATAGTATCGGGGGGAATCTCGGTGTGCAACGGGATGTCTGCCGGGTAAGCCTGTTTGGGTAAGTTTTGACATTCCTTGAAAACGCGGACGTGACATTCGTAAATACAGATAGCGGGATCGAGAATTTTTTGGAAGATATAACCAATCACGTAATCTTCCATCAAAAAGTGGTCTGCCCCAATCCGGTCGTAAAAGCCAGTGGAGAGCATAAACAGACGAACCGGCTCTTGTACCTTCATCAAAAACAAATCGCCGCCTCGATCCCGACACATCCGCATCACGGCCTCAAGCATATGAATGCCACTAAAGTCACACTGGTTGACTCCTTGCATTCGTAACAGCAGGTAACGTTGCTCCGGATTCTTATCCAGATGATGATAAATGGCCTCCTCAATATGGCTGACCGCGCCAAAATACAAGTCGCCAGAAATGCGAAGAATACCCAATTGCGGGCACGAGTCTTGATGTGGCTGCTGGTCGACAAAATGTTTGAACTCGGCATCGGGCACCACCGCAAACACGTGCGGCACGCTGGTTTTCATAATATAAAGGGCAAACGACAACAGAATACCAGCCAAAACAGCAAACGCCAGGTCCAAAAAGAGCGTGCCCATAAAAGTGGCCACCATAATCAAGGCATCGCCGCGCGCGCCACGCCAGATACGACGAATTTCGGCCTGGTCAACCATGCCGTAAGCCGTCACAATCAAAACTCCGGCCAGGGCGGTACGGGGCAGATAAACCGCCAACGGCGCAATGGCGATCATTGAAACCAGGACAAAAAGACCGGAAAACACGCTGGCCAATGAAGTTTGGGCGCCGGCATTGTAATTTACCGCCGAGCGGGTGAATGAGCCGGAGCAGGGATACCCGGAAAAGAAACCTGAGGCAATGTTGGCCAATCCCTGCCCCACAAATTCCTGGTTACTATTTAAGCGTTGATTAGTCTGCGAGGCAATCGAACGCGCAATCGACATTGCTTCTACCAGGCCGATAGCCGCCACCGCCAAGGCCCCCATAGACAACTGGCTTATCAATTCCAAATCCAAAAAGGGGAGTTCAGCCAACGGGGGCAGTCCCTGAGGCAACTCACCAATTACCCTTACCCCCTGCTCATCCAACCTGAACAAGGCCACAAAAGCCGCCGCCACAACCATGGCGATTAAAGAGCCGGGTATTTTAGGGTTGATCTTTTTCAACCCCACAATGAGCACAACAGTCCCGATCCCCAAGGCCAGGCTAATCTCTTCTAGCCGGGAGAGATGGACGAATAATCCCTGGATGGTTTCCACCAGACTATGACTGGGGTAGGCCAAGCCAAATAGATAAGGCACTTGTTGAACAGCAATAAGCACCCCGGCCCCGGCAGAAAAACCAACCACTACCGAATGCGACACAAAATTGACCAACACACCCAAACGAGCCAGGCCCATTACCGTCTGGAAAACACCAACCATCACGGCCATCATCCCGGCGGCAACCAAAAATTCTGGCGAACCAGGAGCGGCTACCGCCAACAGAGACGACAGGACCAGCAAGGAAATAGCATTGGTTGGCCCGGTTTGTAAATGATGCGAGGAACCCCACAACGCCCCAACTACCGCCGCCACAATAGCAGTGTAAAGTCCCACCTGGGCCGGAAGTTCGGCAATGAGCGCGTAGGCAATAGCTTGGGGTAGCAAGACCACCCCTACCGTTAATCCGGCTACCAAGTCGGGGCGCAAGTTGGCACGGTCATATCCTCGAATGAAATGAAGGGGCCGCAGCAAAAAACGGGGAATACTTTGCAGGTTTGTCCGCACAAGGCTGTCGGTGCGGGTAGTCTCAAGGTAAGTTGTCATCGTCAACAACACTCACTTGGTTAACAATACCCTTGTTATTTATTATTGTACCATCATTGGCAGGCATCTTCAATGGATTCCACCCAGCTTATTCGCCTAAACTATCTATCTCCGCTAATCCGGCAGTTTCCCAGGCCAGCATGCCGCCCTCGAGGACCTTAACGTTTTGATAACCCCGGCTGAACAGGATAGACATTGCTCGTTGACTGCGCCACCCACCCTGGCAGACCAAAACGACTTCGCGGTCGGCCGGCAGCTCAGGAATATTCGCCAGGAGATGCGGTAGCGGGATCAATTTGGCTTGAGGAATATGGCCTCGTTTGAACTCGCGCGGTTCCCGCACGTCAATGACCAATGGCATCCGTCCATTGCGCAATTCTTGCGCCAGTTCTTGCGGAGAAATACCAGGAACAGGCTGGCGAGGAAGATAGCTCTCTAATGGCTCATCGGTGAGATATGTTTGTTTGGGTAAGTTTTGGCACTCTTTGAAGGCCCGTACCATACATTCGTAAATGCAGATTGAGGAATCGATAACTTTGGTAAAGAGATACCTTATAGCGGCATCTTCATCCAAAAAATGGTCTGAGCCAAGCCGGTCATAAAAGCCATTCGTTTTCATAAAAGCCAAGATGTGTCGCTGGACCCGCATCAAAAACAACGCTCCCCCTCGCTCCTGGCAGCGATGAGCAATCGCTTCAAGCATTTGCACGCCCCTGAAATCACATTGGTTGACCGCATGCATTCGCAACAACAAAAAACGTTGGGTAGGATGATCGACGAGATGCTGGTAAATGGTTTCTTCCACATGCCGGACAGCGCCAAAGTATAAATCGCCGGAAATAGTGAGAATGCCCAGTTGAGGGCACGGAACCTGGTGAGGTTGTTGTTCCACAAAATGTTCATAACTTTCATCCGAGACCACCGGAAAGACGCGAGGCATACTGGTATTTACAATATAAACCGCAAATGAAAATAAAATACCCAATAATACCGCAAATTCGATCCGTAAGAACAGCGTACCAAACAGAGTGACCAACATAATCAGGGCATCGGCCCGGGTACCCCGCCAGATACGCCTGATCTCGGCCCAGTCAATCAAACCGTAGGCCGTCACCATCAACACTCCGGCCAGCGCCGCCCGGGGCAGATAAGCAGTCAAAGAACCCAATGAGAATGTGGCCACAAGTAGAAATATACCGGCAAAAATGCCACTAAAACGAGTTTGTGCGCCAGCTTCAAAATTAACAACCGATCGGGCGAATGAACCGGCTCCTGGATATCCGGAAAAGAAGCCACAGGCCATATTGGCCAGACCCTGGCCTACAAACTCTTGATTATTGTCGGTCCGCTGGCCTGTTTGCAAGGCAAGGGAGCGCACAATGGCGGTGGATTGAATTAAACCGATGGCCGCAATCGCCAAAGCACCGGTTGACAGACTGGTAATGAGGTTAAAGTTAAAAATTGGCAGTCGAACAAACGGGGGAAAACCACTCGGAAGTTGGCCAATAACGTCTACGCCTTTTTCATTCAACTGCCCCAAAAAGACAATTCCCGACGCCAGAACAATACTAATTAACGGGGTTGGAAGTTTAGGATTGATTTTACGTAGCAAAAGGATAATGCCGATGGCTCCCAGCCCCATCACAGATGTCGGCCAGTGGATTTCGGTAAAATGAGCACCAAAGCCGGAAACTAAGCCAATAAGATTACGGCCCGGAATTTCCAGGCCCAACAAGTGTGGCAACTGGCCAAGACTAATTAAAATGCCTGCGCCAGCGCTAAAACCAACAATCACGGAATGAGACACAAAGTTGACCAGCGCCCCTAACCGGGCCAGGCCAATCACCAATTGAATCAGGCCGACCAACACGGCCATCACACCGGCCGCAATAATAAATTCCGGCGAACCGGGGAAAGCCACCATCATCAAACTGGAGAAAACCAGTAACGAAATTGCATTAGCCGGGCCGGTACTCAATTGATTGGAGGACCCCCACAACGCCCCCACAATTGCTCCCACAATGGTGGCATACAGTCCCATCTGGGGCGGCAACTCAGCAATCAGGGCAAAAGCAATGGCCTGGGGTATGGCAATAACCGCCACGGTCAACCCGGCCACCAGGTCTGGACGCAGTTTGAGGCGACGATATGTATGGAACAGGCGAACGGGTTGTAGAAAATAATGGGGGATATGGGTCAGGCCAGATAACATTGAGGGCGACACTCCAAATAAACTTTACTTCAGCCCCCATGGCCTGGTTATCAATCGTTGACTACTGAGGTGGGTTGGTAGTAACTAGCTCAACCCGTCTGACATTTTGGCATTGCGGCCAAAGTGATATTATGGATCCAACAATCATACTTATTCTACCACTGATGGCAAAAGTATCCAACTCAATCAGTTTGTCCATTCAGATATTATCGCACAACTCTGTGTTTATGTTAATTTAACATTTAACATTGTCGTACCAGGCACAAATTTTCTACTGTTCTGATTTCCGTGTTATAATGCTCCACGCCTATGATTGATCATCAAATCTCTGCACGCAAACAATCCTACCCTCACCCTCATCTTGATTTAGTTGTTGGTACAGGGTTAATTTTGGCGGCCCTATTACTTTACATCCTGACCCTTGCCCCTACCGTCTTGGAGGCAGACAGCGGCGAATTCCAGTTCGTTCCCTGGTTACCCGGTATTGCTCATCCCCCCGGTTATCCACTGTATACCTTGCTGGGTTGGTTATGGACCCACCTTTTCCCATTCGGCGAGGTCGCCTGGCGAATGAATCTTCTCTCGGCAATCGTTGCGGCCCTCACCGTAGGTCTAACCTACGCTGTGGTCCGGCAAATGCTGGCGAAAACGTTGCCTAGCCTACCTGACCTTCATCGTCTCCTGGCCGCTTTCATTTCGGGTGCTATGTTTGCGGTAACGCATACCTTTTGGAGTCAGGCGATTATTGCCGAGGTTTATGCCCTGCATGCGTTTTTTATCGCTCTAATTTTGTGGCTGGCGCTTAAAGTGCAGACTATGGGCTGTGATTGGCGCGCCTGGCCAGCTAAACTGTTGACCTTTGTTTTTGGTCTCAGTCTGACCCATCATCTTACCACCATTTTGCTGCTGCCGGCCTTGCTCGCATTTCTGTTCATATCAGAAAAACGGGTTCCTCAGACCCAATTAGAAAAATCAAGCAAGGTAAAACTTCTATTCATCCACGGCACCCTATTTTGTGCGCCGTTACTGCTCTATCTATATTTGCCATTGGCCGCGCCAACCACGCCCTACACTACCCTCTCCTTGAGTGATAACCAAACCCTGACCCTGTACGATAACTCTTTATCCGGTTTTTGGCATCACATCACCGCTATTGTTTTTACCTCGGAAATCCGACCGGCTGCGGTCGGCTTCGACCGTGTTCAATTTGCCTGGCGATTGCTCTGGTTGCAAGTGGGCGGAATAGGTATCGGTTTTGCTCTGGTGGGCCTGATAACTCTCTGGCAACGTCGGCAATTTGACCTACTTTTGTTGACCGGCCTGGGTAGTTTGATCTTTTTGTCATTTAATCTCATTTATTTTATTGGCGATGTCTACGTCCTGTTCATTCCGGTTTGGCTTTTTGTTTGCCTGTGGATTGGCCTGGGCAGCGTTGGTCTGGCCCATTGGCTGGTCAACAGTTTTGTCCGGCGCAAGACAAGAATGCCAAAGGAAACGTTGCTGGCGTCAACCATAGAGCGACGCCTGAGCAAGACAATCTATGAGCTACTGGTCGTCAGTTTGTTGTGTCTATGCTGCTTATTGCTCGTTTTGCCCACACTCATTCATAACATACAGGTTAGTCAAAAAACAAACGATGCCGCCCGCCAACGCTGGCGCGAAATCTTGGCCGAGTCTGTTCCCAAAGAGGCCATTCTCCTGAGCAACGATCGTAACGAGATAATGCCAATGTGGTACTACCAATATGTCGAAGGGCTTCGCCCTGACCTATTTGGCCTTTTTCCGCTCATTGTAACCGACCCAAAGTATGCCAACATTGGCCGGGTGTTGGACCAGGCTCTGGCTTCGGGGCGACCAGTTTACCTGATTAAGCCAATGGACGGACTGGAACTCAAAGCTGATTTAGTTCAGGAGGGAACACTTTACCGGGCTACGGTTAATGAATATCCGCCCCCTTATCGACACGAGGTAATTTTCCCTAAAGTAACCATACCCCCCGGAATCGACAGCATTAAATTGTTGGGGTATGATTTGTCAGCGGAACAAGTATCGCCCGGCGGCCAAATTACGGTCACTTTGTATTGGCAAGCAGTTAAGGAGTTATCGACGGACTACACCAGTTATGTGCACCTAATCAAGAGCGATGACCAGGGCCTCACCCAAAGCGATCACCGACCTGGTGGCAATTTTTACCCAAGCCGTTATTGGCAGCCCGGCGAAATCTTACGTGATCATCACACGCTGACCATCCCTCCAGGCGCACCTGCCGGCCCGTATCGCTTACGGGTTGGTATGTATTATCAACCGGAACCTGGCCTTATACTGGAAATGGGTCATGGTGAGGAAATTGGGCAGGTAATTGTACCGTCTGAGTTTTCTGAATGAATCAGGCCCGGTATGGTACAGTCGTGGTCGTTCGCGATAAGGCGACAGGTCGAGCGACACGTCGATAGGGCTACGTCTTATTTTACCTGGCAAATCATCCCTAAGTACAGGATTTCATAAATACGTTCCGAGTAGAAATGCCATTTTTGTAGGGACAGGACAATGTCCTGTCCCTACAAAACCCGGAACAAACTTGCGCAATGCTGTACTAAGTTTGGGGAATCGGACCTATGAGATTCAGTGCCAAGACATACTTTGCTAAAATAAAAAAGGAATGCCCCGAGCGGGTTGCCTGGATAATTCTTGTCATCGCCTTTGGAATTTTTTGTATGCTGTCGGTCGTTGTCCCGTCCAGCATATACTGGTACATTGTTAATGCTACCACTCCCTTCTCTACCGAGGTGACTTCGGTGCGGGGTACCGTTTTACTGGGTGAGCCTCAATCTCAGCTTGATACCGAACGGTTGTTTTCACTTACCGATGGGAATGCCGTATCAGTTGAGGAGTTGACCACGATTTCTACGGATGACACCTCTCAGGCTATCCTCTCTTTTTTCAACGATAGTAGCCTGACCATGTATAGCAATACCAAGATTACATTACGGGAAACCAGAGAACCCCGTTTTGGAATCAGTCCTAACCCCTCCAGGATAACTGTAGAATTGCAGCAAGGTCGGGTCAGGGCCACATCGGCGCGCCGTCGGGAGGAGGTCAACTTTGATATTATCGCCCCGTACACCAGGATAGAATTAGGCCAGGGCAGTTTTTCGATTGAGACTGCCGAAGCGGAAGTTCAGGTGACGAGTCGGCTTGGCCAGGCCACGGTAATTGGCCAGGGACAGGCGGCGACTCTCAAGCAAAGCGAACGGGCTGTTGTTGGCCCGGCTACCCTTTCCGCGCCGTTACCGGCGGCGCAGAACCTCTTAACCAACAGTGACTTTAATCCTGATACATTTACCGATACCTGGGAAGTTTATCGCATTGAACCCATCGAAGTGGTTTCGACTACGATTGAAGTAACAAACTTTGTTGGCCGAAACGTGCTGGTGTTGCGCAGCGCTGGTGAGGACAATGTTCATTCGGAAACGGGCGTGATACAGAAAGTCAATAAAGATGTGCGCGATTTTCAATCATTACGAGTATTTGCCGAGGTACGACTCTTACAGCAATCACTACCAGGCGGAGGCCACCTCGGTTCGGAATTTCCCATCATGTTACACGTAGCTTACAAGGATGCCGAGAATAATGACCGGGATTGGTTTCACGGTTTCTATTATGACCCTCCTCCCGACAACTTTATTCTGTATAACCAGCCTGATAACTCCAACGAGCGGATTGCCCGTTATATCTGGTATCCCTATGAATCGGTCAATTTGTTGACCACGCTGGGACCAGCCAAACCCGTATACATCAAGTCTATCCGCATTTATGCCTCAGGGTGGATTTACGAAGCAATGGTGGCCAATATTTCTCTACTGGCCCAAGAGTAGCCATCAATGTCCAAATTATCCGATTTGTCATCATGCCCTGAGCGGTTTGCCAGTTTGTTTCTGGGATGTATTATAATTATCTACATCGGCTTGAGTTGTTACCAGATAAATTTACCCGGTTTACATTACGACGAAGCTTTTGAAACAGTACCGATGCTTCAACTATTACGGGGCCAGCCGGTAACAACGTTTCGTAACCACGGTCTTACGGTTGGCGGGCAGACCTTCCCGCTGATGACCCAAGATTACATTGGCGCCATTAATACCTATCTATCACTACCCTTCATTGCAATTCTCGGCGCAACCCCCGCGGCCCTACGGATTATGTCCATTATCGTTGGGGCTATCACCCTGTGGTTAGCCTACGCCCTATCCAGCCAGCTTACAGGCCATCGATGGGTGGGCTTAGTTGCAGCCTTCCTGCTATCGGTTGATCCAACGTTTGTTTTCTGGAATCGACAGGGCATCTTTGTCACCGCCGTAACTGCTCCCATTGGTCTGGCGGCGACCCTTTGCTGGCTGAAATATTCTAGAGACAGGTCAATTGGCTGGGCATTGGCCGGATCATTTCTGCTTGGTTTGGGAATTTACGCCAAATTCCTGTTCGTGTGGCTCGTCGCCGCCCTAACTTGTGCGGCGGTATTACTTAACTGGGGGCAATTCGCCACTTTTTTAACCGGCCAAAGAAATAAATCTGAGCATCTTTGGAAAAACGTTGCCTGGATCGCTCTGACTTTTTTGCTCGGATGCTGGCCGCTAATTCTCTACAATATTCAGACCGGCGGCGGCACTATCCTGAGTATCACCCAAAACGCTGGCGTATCTTACTATGGCGTTAATAATTTAGCTTTTGGCGCTAACCTACTCGAACGACTGAAACAATTTACCCTAATGGTGAATGGGCAACATTTCTGGTATTTTGGCCATATCTGGGGAACCTCCCTACCCTCTTTTCTTTTTTTGGGTTTGTTGGTTTTTGTAGTTTCTATTACTACGCGAAATATCAACCCTAACCTCAAGATAGCCTTTCTGCCCTTCCTGGTGATCGGATTGACCATTCTGTTCAGTATCGGCACGGTCTCGGCTTTGTGGGTAACTCACTTTGCCCTGCTAATGCCCTGGCCAAATATAGCCGTAGCAATTGGCAACTGGTATATTCTTTCGAGTACCAGTTCACGGTCCATATTCCGGGCAACTGTACTGGGACTTCTCCTGTTATTGCTTGGAAATCAACTTATTACCACCATCCGTTACCACGTATCTTTAACCGAAAGCGGCGGCCTGAGCAGCCACTCCGACGCGATATATCATCTAAGTGACTGGCTGAGCAGATATGCCAGGGGCCCTGTTGCAGCGATGGATTGGGGATTGGCTGCGCCGGTTGTATATCTAACCGGCGGGCAAGTTACTCCTGTTGAGGTTTTTGGCTACACCTGGGAATCCGATGCAGAATTAACTCACCGCCTGGAAAGTCTTATTTCCCAATCCGATACGCTCTACCTATGGCGCGCCCCGGACGAAATCATTTTTGACCGGAGTCAGGAGTTCAAACAGCTTTACCGCCCTCGAAACCTGGAGGAAAATATCGAAGCGGCATTTTACGAACGAAGCGGGCGGCCACTCTTGGGGGTAACTCGTCTGGTAGAAAAAGGCTCTGCCGAAAATCCACCCCAATAGAAGATCGGGCCCAATCTTTTATTGGGCCTAATAGGGCAAATGCATCATTGCCAACTCCTCCTTACTTGTGATACAATCTAAACTGTGCCGCCAATGCCAATAGGGCGCCAAAAATAGAGAACAAGTATCGGCTACTTGAGGGAAACATTGAACTACGTTGTAATTACGCCCGAAATTATAACTGTGTTTATCGCCAGCCTTGTTTTTGGCTTTTTACTTATACCGGCCTCCCTACGTCTGCGCTCAAAGGAGCAGGTAGTCTTTCACCTGTTGCTCTATATGGCCTTGGGGCTACTTCTTAGCCTGTTACACCTGGTAAACCTGTTAAACCTGATCACGTTCCCTGGCACCTTATATATTCTCCTGAGAGGATTAGGCGAGCTAACTATGATTCTGACCTTTGGCGGTCTAACCTTAAATCTTCTCAGGCGAAAGCAAAAAGGCTTGCTCTGGTATTGGGTCGTCGCCTTGATGTTTCTGCTCACCTGGGGACTCTTCGCCTTCAACCCTCTCAATTGGGGCAACGGCGCAACCTTCTTTCTCTTGAGCCAAACCGGGCTGGATCTCTACCAGATTGCTCCTCCTGCCTTTATCGTCACCGGCTCGGCCTGGACTTATGCGCTAGGCGTCCCACTCATTGCCCTTATTTTAGATTTAAGAAAACGCCAGCCGACTCAATATTTAAATAAGCTTCGTTTTTGGCTCATTGCCATCATCTTTTTAACCACCGCCGGTTTGGTTTCGGTTATCAATCCTGCCTTCTATTGGATTGGATTTTCTCTGCTTGTTATTGGAAGTGTGCTGGCCGGTTATACCGCTCTGAGCTACAGTACGCCTGATCTGGCCAAACTGTTTGGACGAACCTTACGCTACGTACTTGTCCTGGTAGTCCTGTTTACCATCATCTTTCTGGCCTTAACCGCCGCTATTGTCATCACCCGGAATCATACTTACTACTACCCAACCTCGATCCTGCTTTGGTTGGCTGCCCTGGTGGCCGTTCTTCTGGCCATCATCCTTCCCCCCTTGGGGGGATTCTTGAATCGGTTTCTGACCAGGATTATTTTTGGTAAACACCGCCGTGACCAAAAACAAATCATCACTCACTACAGTCGCAACATCAGTTCGGTGCTGGATATGAATCGGTTAGGAGATACCATCATCAACCTGATGATTGAAACATTGGGCATCGAACAAGGTATTGTGTTTGTCAATGAGCGGGGAGGAGGGGGTAATGTTTCGCTGCGGCCACTTTCATCGGTGGGGATGAAAGATTTAACCAACGGTCGCTTTGCCAGTGATAGCACCTTTATCGCTCATCTGCGCAAAAAGGAAAAAGTTTTGAGTCAATATGATATCGATGTGCTCCCGGAATTCCGCCACATTGCCGAAGATGAGAAAAAATGGCTTTCCTCTCTGGGAATGGAATTATACGTGCCGATCCTGCGCGAGCGAGAGTTGGTTGGCATGTTGGCATTCGGCCCCCAGCCGCAGGGTACAACCTACTACGACGAGGATATAGATTTGATGATCGCCCTTGCCAGCCAAGCCGCCCTGGCCATAGACAGCGCGCGGTTATTCGAACAGTTATCGCTCATTAATCGGGAAGTTGGCGAGTTGACCAATCAATTGGCGGGGTTGGACCAGGACAAGAGTGATTTTCTCTCGATTGCCTCACACGAACTTCGCACCCCGCTGACCCACATCCACGGCTATTCACGGATGTTGCTGGACTTGACTGAAGAGGAATTGCAGGATCCAACTTACGTAAAAACCATTATTGACGGTATTGCCAAAGGCAGCGATCGCATGAAGGACGTTGTTGATTTGATGTTTGATGTGACCGAAGCCCACGCTGGCGATATCAATCTCTTCTTGGGGCCGGTCATCCTGGAGGAAGTCATCGATCAGGCTGTTCGCCCGTACTTGCCAGCGCTCGACGAACGACGCATCGCCTTTCAGAAAGCAAATCTTAAAGAGTTACCCGTCATCGAAGCGGACGGTACCCGGCTCATGCAGGCCTTTGAGAATCTCATCGGAAACGCCATCAAGTATACCCCCAATGGAGGGATGATTACGGTTGAAGGGCAAGCCATTGTCATGGACGAAATAGGCCCCGCGGTTGAAATTGTGGTCGCCGACACCGGCATCGGCATTGATCCAAAATATCATGAACGCATCTTCGAAAAGTTCTTTCGGGTAGACGATACCGCCCATCACAGCACGGGCAAAACCAAATTCAGGGGGGCTGGACCTGGTTTGGGGTTGACCCTGGTGAGAGGTATTGCCGAAGCGCATGGAGGAAAAGTCTGGGTGGAAAGCCTCGGCTACGATGAAGTCAATTGTCCCGGTAGCAAATTCTTCTTTGTTACCCCGCTTCATTCAAGCTCCACCCAGAAAATGACGCAGGCTGAGATTCAAACGCGTCACTGGCGGCGGCACAATGAACGCGACGAAGCCTCGGAGACAACCCACCACGGTTAGTCATAAATATAGGCATAAAATGGCAAAAAGTGAAGTGCCAGGGTATAAAATATACCCTGGCACTTTTATCATCCTATGTTCGGTTTATCAATTACGACTGGTCAATCACTCTGATGACTAAACTCAAAAGTGGCGTAGGCGTTTCCGTCCATATAAGTTTTGAGACGAAGGTCGGTGCCATCGATCCAAATGTAGTAGATACCGGCCATTAGACCCGCAAAGTCACATGCCCCAGGGCCTTTACTGCCGGTGAAGCATTTAGCCTTGTAGCCGCCGCCTTCACTTTCAGCAATGATATTCAAACCAGAGGCCGGAGCCTTGACCATAATATTCGACCAGCCGCCAATGTTTTGGCCAGGCTTGCTGGGATTTTCCCAACCGGACAACACCCAACCATCCGGCGAAGCATAAGTTTGCCCCTGGAAGCGCACCTGGCGACTGAAGGCCACTTCCACCCTCTCCCCTGCCCCGATCTTGACCTGAGCAGTTTCGGAGGGGGTATCGGGGTCGTCAATCCAAACATCGTAATCGCCGGGTGGAATGTAACGAAAAACAAATCGACAGGCCCCAAACTCGCCGCCAAAGAAACTTTCGCCCTTACTTTCCATATCTCCGCTACGCACGCGCACCGTTACACCGTTCTCTTCGCCGGTCTGCACTATCAACGTGGTAATACCATCAGGGTCCATCTTGGACGGATAGACGTCGTCGGCCCAAGACTCACCGCCATTGACTACAACCTCAACCGGGTGTTCAGACCGGGGCAAGGCCGGTCTTGCCGGTGAGGGCTGATAATCGGGAGCCGCTGGAGCCTCCTCGGGAGAATCTTCAGCGTAAGACCCCTCATACACCGGCGCAACAGGAGGCGCAGCATACCCAGGTTCGGGATGTTGAGGTTGGTAATATCCGGGCTGGCTGTCTTGATAACCGGGAATAATCAACTGCTGGCCCGGCCAGATAACCAGATTGGCCAGGTTATTGGCTTGCATAATCGTCCAATAATTAACCCCATACCGGTAAGCAATGCCGCTCAGAGTATCGCCAGTGACCACCGTATGATAATAAACCGCGCCCGCTGGCTGGTAATAACTGGCGGGTTGCACCGTATATCCAGGCGCGGGCTGTTGGGGAGCATACCCCTGCTGGGTCGGCACGCATATCGTCTGGCCAACGTACAACACGTCCTTATTATACAAATTATTCATGCGTAGCAGTTGCTGAAGGGTGATGTTGTAATCCCAGGCAATTCCCGAAAGCGTATCACCGGTTCTGACTGTATAGTAACTGGCGCAAGCCGTCTGGAAGTAATTGGTGGCCGACCCGCCGTAAGGGATAATCAACGGTTGGCCAACATAAATCATGTCCGGATTCATCAAGCCATTGGCCTGGAGAATTGCTTCAACACTCACCCCATATTGAAATGCAATCCCGGAAAGGCTTTCTCCCCAGGTTACATAGTGGACTGCGCCACCCCCCTGAAATTCAGGGGCCGCAACAGCCACCTGGCTACCGGTCAAAACCAGGAGAGTCACCAACGCAATTGCCAACAAATATTGTTTCATATTTGCCTCCTATCCCCCATATCTAGGGGGTATAGACAACTAGCCACGATATGTAGACATAACGTCGTACAGTAGTATACATAATACTCGAAATGCAAGAATATGTCAAGTAGATGAACCTGTCTTTACTTCGGAATTGTTGCCCAGGTTAACACGTTGTGATAAGATGACGCCTTATGATCACAGGTTACAGCAATGCTGATTATTCGGATAAAACAGGCCAACATCAAGACTCGTTCATTCAAATAGGAACCAGATCCCACTTAGTTCTACCCATTATTCTCCTGACCGGCTTCGTTCTCCGCCTCTACAAACTGGGGGAACAAAGCTTATGGTACGATGAGACAGTCAGCGCGTTTCTGGCCAGCCAGGCCCCTCTTGATTTGATTGCCCACACCGCCAGAGATATTCATCCGCCGGGCTATTATCTTATACTCCACTTCTGGACTATCCTTGCTGGTAACACCGAATTCGCCCTGGCTTATTTATCGCTTATCTTTGGGGTACTGCTAATAGCTCTGACTTTCCACGCGGCCCGGTATTTCGCCGACAAACTCACAGCGATCTGGACGGCATTACTGGTGGCTTGCTCACCTTACAATATCTGGTACTCTCAAGAAGTACGGATGTACACGCTGGGCGCAGTATTAGGCCTGGCGGCCACATATTACGGCCTCCGCGCTTTGGAAAACAATAAAAAAAATACCGAATCACGGTTTTTGGAGTGGTTATTCTGGTTGGGATATGTTGTTTTGGCTGCGTTTGGTCTGTACACGCTCTACTATTTTGCCTTCCTACTTGTTGTCATTAATGTTTTTTTTCTAATGTACACGTTATGGCCAGGAGCGAAACGTTTCGCTCTGGTTAGATTACTCTTCGCCAACAGCCTGGTATTGCTCGCCTATCTACCCTGGCTCCCAACAGCCTGGCGTCAGATGAGCAATCCCCCGGTTCCCCCCTGGCGCAGCCAGATGGATCTCTGGTCGATCATGCTGGAAAGCTGGTCGGCCCTTACGTTGGGGCAGTCGGTAAAACCAACAACAATCTGGTTCATCCTGTTTCTTGCGCTGGCCCTTTTTATTCTTGGCCTGGGTCATCTATATCGATTACCGTCTCCGGCCAAGTCCCCTACCCGCTCCCCGGCCCTCTTTCTATTCTTCTACACCTTCGGCCCTCTGACCATCATCTACCTACTCTCCTTCATTACCCCCCTGTATCACGTCCGCTACGTTTTTACCTATTCCCCGGCTTTCTACATCATTCTGGGAGCTGGGCTGGCCTGGCTGACCACCCGGTCGCGCCTCTGGTTGACGCTACTTGCTGTAACTCTGCTTTTAATTGCTTTCGCTTACTCCGTTTACCAATATCATTTCAATCCTCGCTACCAGGCCGATGACTACCGCTCTGCCGTTGACTTTATCCAATCGCAATGGCAACCCGGCGACGCCCTGATGACCAACGCCGGTTACACCTACACCGCCTTTGTTTATTACGCCAACTTTTCCAATCTCGACCGCCAACGGCTGGTTCCCTACCGGCCTCCCAGCGATTCCAGGCGCCCCCTCCTCCTCCAGACCGGCAGTGTTGAGGGCGATCCCAACCTGGGCTGGGGCGACCCCAATGCTGATTTCTATCCAATGAGTACCGCCGACACCATCGCCGGCCTGGAGCAACTGGCCAACGATTATCCCCGGCTGTGGCTTCTACGCGCCTACGATACCGTCACCGATCCCCAGGGTTTGATCCGCACTTGGCTGGCCGAAAATACGATCCCTCTCGAAGACCAGGTTTTTGCCGGAGAAAGCAATATCCGTGCCCAGGGATTCTTACTTTCCTGGCGCCCAGAATTACAGGGCGAAACCGTCCACTTTGTGGATGGGATGACCTTGGCAGGCTGGCGCTTGCCCCAACAAACCTGGCAACCGGGGCAGACCATTCATCTGCAACTGGTCTGGCTGGCCACGAGTCCGCCCAGTACAGATTACAAAACGTCGCTAAAATTGTGGGCCGAAACAGGAGAATTGGCCGGACAGGGACAGGACGAGTGGCCGGGGGGCACCCTGTATCGGGCCACGGCCTGGCCGGTGGGGCAAATGGTATATCACCCCACTCAACTGGTCTTGCCCGCCGATATTCCGCCAGGCCGATACTGGTTGAACGTGGAATTGTATCACCCCGATACCCTGCAACCCCTGCCCCGGCTGGATGGCAACGACCCGGTGGTCACCCTGGGACCGGTAGTGGTTCGTCCGGCAGTGGTACAGTAAACTTATGATAATCTATTGCCGTATGGTATAATCAGCCACACAATGACAAACAACAAACCCCACATCACCTCATTACAACCCATAGTTTTGGCAGACAAGCGGCGGGTTACTCTGGTCGAGGTTCCCTTTTCCCTGTTCCAAAAGGATACCCCATGAAAGATTTTCTTCCACCCCTCGATTGGACCAACCTACTCGTCATCCCCAGCTTGCTTCTGGCTTATACCGTCCACGAATTGGGCCACGCCTTGATTGCCTATTTCCTGGGCGATTATTCGCAGGTAGAAAGAGGCAAAATCACCCTGAATCCCCTCAAACATATCTCCTGGTTCGGCTCGCTGGCGTTTGTCATCTTTGGCATTGGCTGGCCCAAGCCCCTGCAAGCCAATCCCTACAATTTCAAACGGAGATACCTGGATATGTTCTTGGTCGCTCTGTCTGGCCCTATCGCCAGTTTGACCATGTGTCTGGTCGGTATTTTACTGACGTTGGGGATCGCAGCGGCGTTGGTTTATTTCAGCGGGGCCACCACCGATATTGCCCTGGCTTACGTTCTTCCCATACCTTCCAACCTGCCCAAAACACTGAATGTTCAGGCTTGGTCTCTGGCCTTTACCGGACATATCACTCTCACCAGTTTCTGGTTAACGTTCATCAGCCTCCTGCCCTTGCCCGGCCTGGATGGATTTGCCGCCGTGGTCAGTTTGGTGGCCTTCTTTCGCCAAGCTCCGGCAAAGGCTGACGGGCCAGCAAAGGTTGGCCAACGCCCGCCGTATCGCCAACCGTCCCAACCGCAACTGGAGTCGACTCTGGTAGACGTTTCCCCGATTTTGATCAGTCAACAAAAACGCCGCAACAATGCCGCCGATATTCACTTTAAAGTGGGCACCGAATACCACCAGCAGAAAAAATACGACGACGCCATTGCCCGTTATCGCCAGGCCATTAGCAACGATCAGAATTTTGGCCCGGCTTACATCAATATGGGGCTGGCCTATCTGGCCAAAGGCGAGCGCCAAAGAGCCATCCAGGCCTTTCGCGGTGCTATCCAATACGCTGACGACAAAAGATCACCCAGCGAAGCCTGGTACCAACTGCACCAACTAAGCGAGATCACCCCGGTTGATGAAGAAATTGCCCAAAAAGATATGGCTCAAATGGGCCACATTCCCTGGACCGACACCCGGCCCCGGCCCAACTGGCCCGGGCTGAGAATTGCCGCCGCGCTATTATTGGTGGGAGGAATATTTGGATACAGCTATTTGCTAATTCAACTGGTTGAGTTTGTAAGGGTGTGAAGTATGGGGAAAGGTTGTGGTTTTTGAGGATTTATGACTACACGAAGGTGCATCTATCCCAGGTTTTGTTGACATTTATTCAAAAATGGAGACCCTATGCAAATACGCCGGTATAGCTTACGTTCGATTTTAACCCTGATCCTGATTTGGTTGAGTCTGATTAGCTTCGGTAATGATGCCCCAATGTCTGCATCGCTCGCCGTCGCTGCCCCGGAAGTTCAACCGCCGAACACGTTCCAAGCTACACCTTGCATGTTCAAAGGGCTAGAGTTAGGTATTGTCACTATTTCCCCTGAAGAAATGGGCTTTGAATGTGGTTACATCAGTGTCCCGGAGCAGCACGCCAACCCCGACGGGCCCACGATTCGTCTCCCGGTAGCCATTCGGCGTGCCACCAGTACCAACCCTAAACCCGATCCTCTTTTCCTGGCGCAAGGGGGGCCGGGCGGGTCTGCCTTTGAAATTTTCCCTATTACCGTGCCTAACACCTCCATCGCTGCCGAACGAGACATCGTTATCTTCAATCAACGCGGGACGGTCTACGCCCAGCCCGAACTGGTTTGCACCGAGCTGCGAGATGCTATGCCCAACCTGTTAGCCCTCCCCCCCGATGAAGGCGAACAAAAGTGGCAGGAATTGCTGGGCGAGTGCTACCAGCGACTGCGCGCCGCAGGTATCAACTTATCCGCCTATAACAGCCTGGAAAACGCCGCCGACGTTGAGGTCATTCGGCAAACCCTGGGTTACGATGAATTCAATTTTTACGGCGTATCCTACGGTACCCTGTTGGGTTTACACCTCATACGTGAATATCCCCAACATCTACGTAGCGTAATTTTGGACAGCGTGGTGCCAACAAATCTAAACTTTATTACCCAGGTTCCCACCAGTGAAAATCGGATTTACGACGAATTATTCCAATTTTGCGCCGAGCGTCCATCGTGTGCAGCCAGCTACCCTGATCTGGAAGCCCGTTTTTGGGCTATTGTGGACCAACTCAACAACAGCCCAACCACCCTCCGGCTCACCCATCCCGATACGGGTGAACAGGTTACCGCCTATCTGGATGGCGATATTCTACTTGAAACCGTGTATCAGGCGCTATACTTGTCCGATAGCTACGCTGTTTTCCCGAAAATTGTGGCCAATTTAGAGAACAACGACTACACCTTTATTCAAAATATCTGGGCGTTCATTGCCTTTGACCGTACCTTTAGCGAGGGGATGTACTACTCGGTGATCTGCGCCGAAGATGCAAATTTTGATCCTATTATCGTTGGTTTGGACGGTCTGCGGTCTCAAATTGCAGCCAGAGTTCCCGACGACATGCAATCTTACCAGGATTCCTGCGCGGTCTGGCCGGTAGACTTGTTGCCAAGTAAGGTCGACGAGCCAGTCGTCAGTAATATCCCCACCCTGCTACTGTCTGGACGCTTTGATCCGATTACGCCGCCCGTCTTTGCTGCCACCGCCGCCGCCAGTCTGGCAAACGCTTACAATGTGGTTGACCCCCTCACCAGCCACGGCGTCGCCTTTAACCACGACTGCATCAACCAAGTTGTTCAGGATTTCCTGAACAACCCAACTACAGAGCCTGACGCCACTTGCCTCACCACTCAAATCCCCATCACGGTGGTGCCCCCCAACGCCATCACCTTACCTCTTCTGGCCAGGGTAGCCGAATTAGATCGGCCCTTTTTAACCGAAACGGCCATCGGCGGCTTGCTGTTAGCCGGTGTCCTATCCGCCTTTGTCATCTGGCCGATTATTCTGGTCGTCAACATAATTTTGGGCAAAAAACTGACCTTCACAACCAGGCAAAAATGGCTACACTGGAGCAGTCGGCTGCTGATTTTGGTTTTCGGTTTGCTGGCCGTCATTTTTGTTGCCGGGCTGGTTGGTTTTGTGATGTATGTCTTGTTTTCCGAGTCGTCTTATCTATCAGCCTTCACCATACCCGGCACGGCGCGCCCGATATTATTGATTCCCCCTCTACTGCTATTGTTAACCATTAGCATAGTAGGGATTGCAGGTTTTATCTGGCACCAAAAAAACTGGCCCAGGTGGGACAAGGTGTATTACACCTTCCTGGCTATCTGCGCCCTTGGTTATGTGATCATGCTATCAATCCACGGCCTGTTATTTGTCTGAGCCAACCAGGAGGAGGATGAATGATGCAATCACAAATATGGCACCGGCATTACGATTCGGATGTCTCTACTTCCCTTGATTATCCCCGCTATCCCCTGGATTATTTCCTGCGCGAAACCGCCCAGAATTTTCCTGCCAACCAGACGGCTCTGATTTTTGGGGGGATGGTACCGGTTTTGGGCGAACTACACCAGGTCATAACGTTTCGCAAGCTAAATACGCTGGTCGACCGTTTTGCGGCGGCCTTGCAACAACTTGGCCTGCAAAAGGGAGACCGGGTGGCGATTTATTTGCCTAACTGTCCTCAGTTTATTATTGCTTATTACGGCACGTTACGAGCCGGAGGAATAGTTGTTCCCACCAATCCCCTGTATGTAGCCCGTGAAATCAAACACCAACTGGTCGACTCTAGGGCCAAATACGCCGTGGTAGTAAGTATGCTCTATCCCCAGGTAAAATCTATCCAAACCGAGACGGCATTGCAACGTGTCATTGTCACCAACATCAAAGAATACTTCCCCCCGTTGCTCCAAAAATTATTTACCCTGACCAGGGAAAAATCCGACGGGCATCGTATCGATATTACCAAGGATCCGCAAACCCGTTGGTTTCAAGACATTCTGGCCACCGCGCCGGACCGCCCTGAGCCGGTTGATATTGCCGTCGAAGAGATCGCCGTACTGATGTACACCGGCGGTACTACCGGCGTACCCAAAGGCGCCCAATTAACCCACGCCAATCTCATTGCCAACGCCACACAATCGACCAGTTGGCTGTTGGGCCACGAACCAAGCAAAGGCGAGGAGGTAATGCTGACCGCGCTCCCCCTGAGCCATGCCTATGCAATGACTGTTTGCATGAATGTTTCCATTTTCAACGGTTTCAGCCAAATTCTTATCCCCAATGCCCGCGATCTAAACCACGTGCTCAATGCAATCAACCTGCACCGGCCCACGCTTGTGCCGGGAGTTCCGGCGCTTTACACAGCCATCAACAATCACCCCGACGTTAAAGCAGGGAAGTACGACCTCAAATCAATCAAAGCCTGCCTCAGCGGTGCGGCCGGACTGCCGGTGGAGGTACAACAACAGTTTCAACGCATCACCGGCGGTAAACTGGTTGAAGGTTACGGTTTGAGCGAAGCGTCGCCGGTAGCTCTGGCCAATCCTCTCAATAGCGGCGGGCGGATTGGCACCATCGGTATCCCCATTCCCGATACCGAGGTGAAAATTGTCGGCGATGAAATTAAGGGCGACCCCTTAGGCCCCAACCAGCCCGGCATCCTGTGCATTCGCGGCCCGCAGGTTATGAAAGGCTACTGGGACATGCCAACCGAAACAGCCAATGCTCTCCGTCAACACCAAGACGGCAAGGTCTGGTTACATACCGGCGATATTGCCGAGATGAGCGAAGACGGCTACTTCAGGATTGTCGACCGGCAAAAAGATATGATTTTGGCGGCAGGTGGCTTTAACGTGTATCCGCGCGATATTGAAGAGCGGCTCTACGAACATCCTAAAGTGCTCGAAGCAGCCGCTATTGGCGTGCCGGTTGGCGGCGACAACCAACGGGCCAAAGTATTTGTGGTTTTGAAACCCGGTGAAACCGCCACCGCCGAGGAACTTATCGAGTGGTGCCGGGAGGGGTTAGCCCGATATAAAGTTCCCAAATACGTTGAATTTCGGGACGAGTTACCCAAAACCCTCGTCGGTAAAATATTACGGCGTGAGCTGGTTGAGGAGGAAGCCAGCAAGGCAATTAGATTTTCGACATAGTCTACAAATTATGTGCTTGACGAAGGCTTGAAGAGGGGAGGCGTCTCCATCAGTATAATTTGGATTGAACAGAT
>JAFGNV010000159.1 GCA_016926805.1 Anaerolineae bacterium | reverse complement strand
GGAAGTGCCGGAAGGTTTGTTGAGCCAGGCCGACGAGGTGATTCGCTAGTTTAACTATTTTTATCCAAACCAGAAAGGAAATTTACCATGTTACTTTTTAACAACTGCCACTACAAGATCAAAAATATGTTGACCGTCCTTATCCTGGCCGCTCTGTTTACCCTGCTTTTGAGCGGCTGTGGCGCGGAACAGCCCAAGGTGTACCGGGTGGGTATATTGGGTGGAGGCTCTATGGCCGTTATTAGCGACGGCTTTAAGGCCGGAATGGCCGAGTTAGGTTATATCGAAGGCCAGAATATTGTTTATGATGCGCCGGCTACAGCCGCGGACCTGAGCGATGTGCAAGGTATAGCCCAGAAATTTGTGGAGGATAAAGTTGACTTGATTTTTACTTCAGGTTCCACCCCCTCCGCCCTGGCGGCGAAGGCTGCCACCGAAGGCACTGATATTCCCGTGGTGTTTTCCTACGCCGCCACAGAAGAGTCTAACCTGGTAGAAAGTGTACGCGAACCGGGCGGGAACATCACCGGGGTGCGCTACCCCGGCCCGGAACAGATCAGCAGACGTTTGGAAATATTGCTTGAGTTGGCCCCGCAGGTCAAACGGGTGTGGATAGGCTACGACAAAAATAACCCTAATACTGACCTGACCCTCAAGGCCTTGCGCCCGGCGGCTTCGGCCCTGGGAGTAACGTTGGTGGAAGTGCCCGCCGCTACGATAGAAGAAATTGAGGCAGACCTGGCGGCCCGCGCGCAAGCGGCTGATCCCGGCCTGGATGCCATTATCCTTATGCCCGATGGTTTTAGCCATGGGCCAGATGGTTTTGCGCTGATGACCAAGTTTGCGGCGGAACACAAAATCCCCTTGTGCGGCAGCTTTCTGTATACAGTTGAGCAGGGGGCTGTTTTTGGCAACGCCAACGACCTGATTAAAGTGGGCGAGTTGGCCGCGCCCCTGGCCGATAAAATTTTCAAGGGCACCCCGGCCGGCACCATCCCGGTGATCACACCCGAGCAGGATTTGTATATCAATTACAAAGTAGCCCAAGAACTGGGGCTGACCGTGCCGGAAGGTTTGTTGAAACAGGCGGCGCAAATTATTCGTTAGTATAGTCAAAGTAGGAGCGACCGGCCGGTCGCTCCTACTGAATTGTTTGAGATTTGGGATATTCCCGATTATTTGAGATTTGAAATATACCCAATTATCCAGAATAGGACAAAGGTGGAGACAGGCTGGCGTCTGTCTCCATTTGCCTATAGAAATGAGAAAGACCATGTCCACTCTAATACAGAAATCCCATCCTACCCGGAGCCTGGTGGTTACCCTGGCCATTGCCTTTTTGGCTTTGAGCGTGGGGGTGCTCCTGATTTCCGGCGGCCTGCAAATATTCTTAAACCTGCAAACCCAACAACAGGCCATTTCCGACAAGCAGCAAGTCATTGCCCAGGAGGCGGCCAATACAGTGGCCAGTTTTATTCAGGAAAAATTCAGCGTGCTGGAAACAACGGTCGAGCTGGTCAGCCCTACCACGGCCTCCCCGGAGACGCAGTATCAGATTCTGGAGAGCCTGTTGGGCCTTCAGCCAGCCTTCCGGCAGTTGGTTTTATTCGATGCTCAAAACCGGGAATTGGTCAGGGTTTCTCGCCTCTCGCAGGTAGCGTCTGGACAATTCGCCGAGCAACTTAAGGAGGAGGTGCTGGGGCAGGTACAGCAGCGATATATCAGCCCGGTCTACATTGATCCGGTCACCAGTGAGCCGATGGTCGTCATGGCGGTGCCCGCGATCAATGCTTTGGGGGATTTTGAAGGGATCCTGGTTGTCGACGTGAGTTTGAAGTTTATGTGGGATTTGGTCGATCAACTCAAGGTGGGCGAGACAGGCCAGGCTTACGTGGTGGACAGGCAGGGCAATCTGATTGCTTTCTGGGATAGCGCCCGCGTTTTGAAGGGCGAAAACGTAAGCCAGTTGAAAGAAGTAAGCGGGTTTATCAGCAATTCCGCCCCGGTTGATAAAACCGGGATAACCATAGCGCCGGGTATTGAGGGGACCACCGTGGTGGGCACTTATGTTCCCCTGGGTACGCCTGACTGGGCGGTAGTCACCGAGTTGCCGTGGATGGAAGCCTACCGGGAGGTGATCAACGGCGCCATTTATTCTGTAGTCATCATGATAGTTATGGCTGCCGGGGCCAGCCTGATTGGCGTAGTTTTGGCCCGCCGCCTGGCGGTGCCCCTGGTCAACTTGACCGACACCGCAACCCGGATTGCCGAGGCAGACCTGAATTTAGAGGCTGCTGTTGAAGGCCCCTCTGAGGTAGTTCGTTTGAGCAAAGCGTTCAACAGCATGACGGCCCAATTACGGGGCCTGATTAATGGTCTGGAAGAGCGGGTGGCCGACCGCACCCGTCGCCTGGAAATTGTGGCTACCCTGGGCGAGCAACTGAATGCCATTTTGGATGCGGATGAATTACTGCGGGAGGTGGTCAATCAAATCAAGCAGAATTTTGGCTATTATCACACTCACATTTACTTGCTTGACGACTCTGGTGAAAATCTGATTATTGCGGCAGGAACCGGCAGCGCCGGAGAGAAGATGAGGGCCAGCAATCATAGTATCTCGCTCAAGGCCAAGAGCCTGGTGGCGCGAGCCGCTCGTTTTGGAGAAACCGTGACAGTTGATGATGTTCAGGCAGCGCAAGATTGGCTGCCTAACCCCCTCCTGCCCGATACCCGGGCTGAAATGGCCGTGCCCATCATGCAAACAGGGGAGGTTATTGGGGTGCTGGATGTGCAAGAGGACAAAGTTGGCGGTCTGGATGAAAGCGACGCCAACTTGCTGCGTTCCCTGGCCAACCAGGTGGCGGTGGCTCTGAGTAACGCTCGCCTGTTTAAACAAACCACCCAGGCCAAAGAAGAAGCCGACCAGGCCAGAGAAGAAGCCGAACAGGCCCGCGCCGACATCGAGATTGCCAACAGGGCGTTGGAAGCGCAGGTGTGGCAAACCACCGGGCAGGCCCAGCTAAATGATAAAATGCAGGGCGAACAGGATATGGAGACGTTGGCTAACAGCGTTATTCAACAGTTATGCCAATACCTTGAGGCCCAGATTGGCGCGTTGTACGTTGTAAAAGATAAAAGTCTCATGCTGGTCGGGCGTTATGCCTATGCCAGTAAAAGCCCGGCCAAAGAATTCAATTTTGGCGAAGGTTTGGTGGGGCAGGCGGCATTGGAAAAACGGGTCATGATTGTGGCCGATGTTCCCAAAGATTACATCACCGTCAGTTCGGCTTTGGGGGAAACGGTTCCCCGAACCATCATGGTCTTCCCCGTGGTGTACGAAAATCGAGTGGTGGGCGTGATCGAGCTGGGTACGCTGGCCGAATTTACCCAGGCTCAAACAGAGTTTATGCAAGCGGCCCTGAACGGCATTGCCATTGCTTTTAATACGGCCCAGGCCCGCGATCGCATTAATGAATTGCTGGTCGAAACGCAACAACAGGCCGAAGAATTGCAAACCCAGGGAGAAGAATTGCGGGTAGCCAACGAAGAACTGGAAGCTCAAACCAAGAGTTTGAGGATTTCTGAAACGCAATTAAGAGAAAAACAGGCAGAACTGGAAGCCATCAATACCCAATTGGAGGAGAAAGCGGCGGCGTTAGAGAAAAGCAGCACGGCCTTACGCGAGAAACAAACCCTCCTGGATCAACAGAATCAGGACTTGAAGGTAGCCCAGGAGGAACTGGAACGCAAAGCCGAAGAACTGGCCCTGGCCAGCAAATACAAGT
>JAFGNV010000012.1 GCA_016926805.1 Anaerolineae bacterium | reverse complement strand
TTAGTGGTTGATGATGATGTCGATACAGTTGGTTTTCTCAAGGTTATTTTACAACATCAGGGGTACGAGATCCTCACCGCTCAAGATGGGCATGAAGTCTTGGATTTATTGCAGACCCAATCCGTCGATCTCATTCTGACCGATGTAGCGATGCCCCATCTGAATGGCTACGAACTTTGTCAACGGGTCAAAAACGCTGCTGACCCCCATATTGTGTTGACTCCAGTGATTCTGATGAGTGGTCGAACCCTGGATAGTGACATTCGTTATGCCAAGTCTTTGGGAGCCGATGACTACCTACCCAAGCCATTGGATGTGGACGATTTGTTGGCGGTGGTGCAGGGAAAATTGTTGGCAGCGGAGCGAGTGCAGAATCTGATTAAACGTGAAACGAATGGAGCGGAAGTGATTACCCTAATTATCAACCAACAACAAGTTCGGCTTGACTACCGGCAGCACCGGGTCTGGGTCGAAGATCAAGAAGTTGAGTTGACGGCCAGGGAGGTATTCTTGTTAGAGCGATTGGCTCGACAACCCAATGAAATTATCAGCTTGGTTGAGATGGTTAAAGCAACCCATGATCTAGAGACGGACAGTCAAGAGGCTGGCCAATTACTCCGCCCGCTCATTCGTACCCTGCGGCGGAAACTGGAAGTACATTTGGGCACAGTTCCGTGTATCAAGAATGTTCGTAGTCGAGGCTATTTGTTGACTAGTGATCCGCGAGTATTAAGAGTTGAGTCAAATCCGACCAATCCAACAGCGTCAAACACGTATGAATGATCTATTAAACCTCATAGCCCTTCATGAACAAACCTCTCAAAATTTGTAAATTTCAAAGGTCAGCGAACGCTGACCTTTTTTAATAATCCAAATCTAAACATGTTGCAGGCATATTAATGAGAAGTGTGATAAAATGTGAAGTGAATTCAATTGTTGAAACGAAAAATTTTCTCGAATTTCTCGACCCGAATCAGAATACGTTGTCAGGGTTAAAAAACGGCAGTCATAGATTTCGATGGCGGGCATAAGGCATTAGAGCGAGCATCTTAGATCAAATTAACTCGAAAAAAGTAATGCGTGCTTTTGGGCCTACTCGTAGGCGAGAAACTGGGCAAAGCTTATTTCGGTCTAGTTAGCTCAAGAAAAATCACTTACTCAGGCAAAATGACAATTATTGCCACACAACTCACCCAACTAAATCACCTCCTCCCTACCATCTCCCAACAATATCATCGTCTTCTTCTCATCACCGGTCCCCACGGATCGGGCAAAACGTGTCTGCTTAAAGAATTGAGCCAACAAGACATCCCTTACCTCAATGTCAATCTGTACCTCAGCCAGAAACTCCTTGACCTGACTACTAAAGAACGTCCTTTACGGATACGACGTATCTTAACTCAGATTATCACCGATCAGCCGGAATCGATCTTAGCTCTGGATAATATTGAACTGCTTTTTGAACCAAGCCTGCACCAGGATCCGTTGGTTTTACTGCAAGAACTTAGCCGCAACAAATCCCTGGTGGTGGCGTGGGGGGGAGTGTATGATGAACAAAATCGGGTATTGACCTACGCCGAGCCGGGTCATCCTGAGTATCGTCGTTATGAACGACCCGAAGTTATGATTTTTACTCTATAAGATTGCAGGCAGAAGGATAGGCTGGAAACAAAATCTTACAAATGATAAAGGAACGCGCCAATGAAGTATCGTGATCTTGTCCAATTTGACCCTATCGAAACCGTGGTTCAACTGCGCGCCGCCGACGAACGCTCAGAGGCCGAACGGCTTGTTCGCACTTACGTTATCTCTGATCGAATGGCTGAATTGTTGGAACGGTTGGTTATTCCTCAGTTGCAGCATAGCGATCCGGCTGATAATCGTGGCTTATTCATTGTTGGTAACTATGGCACCGGTAAATCTCACCTAATGGCGATACTGAGTGCCGTTGCTGAACATGGCGAGTTAGCCCCTCACCTTACTCATGCCCATGTGGCCGACGTAGCCCAGAAAATAGCCGGGCAGTTCAAGGTGGTCCGGGCCGAGATCGGTACTACCACGATGCGCCTGCGCGATATTCTATTGGGTGAATTAGAACTTGCCCTGGCTGAGATGGGCGTTGACCACACTTTCCCTGCCATTGATCAAGTTCCCAACAGCAAAGATATGTTAATGGAAATGATGGAGGCCTTTGATGCCCAGTACCCCGGCCAAGGGTTGCTGTTGATTGTGGATGAGTTGTTGGAATACCTGCGCTCCCGGCAGGATCAGGCCCTGGTCTTGGACTTGAGCTTTTTGCGTGAATTGGGTGAGATCAGCCGCAATACCCGCTTCCGATTTGTGGCCGGTATTCAGGAATCTATCTTTGACAGCCCCCGTTTCCAATTTGTGGCCGATGCCGTGCGCCGGGTGAAAGACCGCTTTGAACAAATCCGCATTGCCCGCGAAGACGTGGCCTTTGTGGTGGCCGAACGGTTGTTGAGAAAGGACGACCGCCAAAAGAGCCGCATCCGGCAACACCTGGCCCAGTTCACCCCCCTGTATGGCAACATGGCTGAAAAAATGGATGACTTTGTCCGTCTGTTTCCGGTCCACCCGGCCTACCTGGAAACTTTCGAGCGCATTTACGTCGCCGAAAAACGGGAAGTGCTCAAAACGCTCAGCATCGCCATGCAGGCGCGTCTGGATCAGGATGTATTGCCCCACGAACCGGGCCTGATTGCCTACGACTCCTACTGGGCCAATTTGAAGGACAATCCCTCCTTCCGCAGCGTGCCAGAGATCAAAGAAGTCATTGACAAAAGCCAGGTGCTGGAAGACCGGGTGAGCCACGCCCTGGCCTCCCACGCCTACAAAGCGGCGGCGTTGCGTCTCATCCACGCCTTGAGTATTCACCGGCTGACCATTGGCGATATCTACGCCCCGCTGGGGGCCACCGCCGAAGAATTGCGCGATGACTTGGCCCTATACCTGGAGGGATTACCGGAAGCCGACGCTGATTTTCTGCGTAGTAGCGTAGACTCGGTACTGCGGGAGATTGTAAAAATTGTCAGCGGGCAGTTCATCAGCTTCAATCCTGAAAATAGCCAGTATTACCTGGATTTGAAAAAGGATATTGATTTTGACTCGCTGATTGAGCAGCGGGCCGAAAGCCTGGATGACAACCAACTGGATCGTTACTATTTTATGGCTCTCACCGAAGTGATGGAATGCCCTCAAGCGACCTACGTGCCCGGTTTTCGCATCTGGTCGCATGAGGTGGAATGGCGGGAACGGCGGGTCACCCGCCCCGGGTACCTTTTCTTTGGCGCGCCTAACGAGCGCTCCACGGCCCAACCGCCCCGCGAGTTTTACCTGTATTTCCTGCAGCCCAGAAATCTTCCCCCGTTTACCGACACGCACGAAACCGACGAGGTCTTTTTCCGATTGGCCCGCCCCAAGGCTGATTTTGAACAAGCCCTAAAATTATATGCCGGGGCCAGGGAAATGGCGGGCGCTGCTTCAGGTGATAATAAACTGCAATACGAGCGTAAGGCCGGAACGCATCTACGAACGCTGCAAAACTGGTTGCGGGACAATCTGGCCCAGGCCATGGATGTCGCCTATAAAGGTGTCACCAAACCGTTGATTGAATGGATGCAGAGTGCGGCTACTGCGCCCCATTCCACAACCTCGGTCCGTGATGTGGTCAATACGGTGGCGGCCAATTGTCTATCAACGGCGTTTGCCGAAGCGTTACCCCACTATCCCACCTTCAATATTCTCATCACCCAAAGTAACCGCGCCCAGGCCGCCGGCGAAGCCATTCGCTGGCTGGGCGGCAGCCTCAAAACCCAGCAGGGTTCGGCGGTGCTGGACGCGCTGGATTTGTTTGACAGCAAAGGCCACATCCGGGCGCGCGACTCCCGGTACGCCGGTTATTTTCTTCGCCAACTGGAAACCAAGGGCGAAGGCCAGGTACTCAACCGGGCCGAATTGATTGAAGGCCCCCACGATGCCGAAATAGATCGCCACTTTAAACTGGAGCCGGAATGGGTGGTGGTGTTGCTCCTGGCCTTGGTTTACACCGGCGACGTTACGCTGGCTCTGCCCGGCCGCACTCTGGATGCCGGCAATATTGAAGAGACGACCAGGCTTGATCTGGATGATCTCATTAGTTTTAAATTTGTCCGTCGGCCCCAGGGGATACCGGTAGGCGCATTGACTGAATTGTTTGAAATGTTAGGCTTGCCACCGGGCATGATCAAAGATAGCAATCAACACCAGAGCGCGGTTGAACAACTGGCCAAACGCGTGGCCGAAGAACTTGACCGGCTGGTGCTGACCCGGCAGAAAGCGCAAGAAGGGTTGCCGGTGTGGGAGGCGAGTTTACTGGAAGGCCAGGTTAAGGCCGATGTACTGTGCCAACTGGACGACCACAAAACCTTTTTAGAATCCTTGCAGGCTTACAACAAACCCGGCAAGCTGCGCAACTTCCGTTACACTGCCGATCAGGTCAAGGCGCAAGTGGCACACCGCTCCTTGTTGGCAAATCTGCAAACCCTGGCCGAGGTGGTGGCTGCCATTCAGCCCTTGACCGCCTACCTGGGCGTGGCCATTGCCGTACTGCCGGCCAATCATGATTGGTCGCAACAGGCGCTGGCCCGGCAAACTGAGCAATTGGCGCAACTCCGTAACCCGGTTAACTGGTCACAAGCTACGCTCCGGGCTACCCTCACTCAGGCGTTGGAGAAACTCAAAGCCGATTACATTCAGCTTTATCTTGACCTGCACCGCCAGGCGCGCTTGACCCCGGATGAAGATGAGCGCAAGAAGCGCCTGCTGCAAGACCCGCGCTACAAGCAATTGGTCGCGCTGGCCGATCTTGATTTTTTGCCGGTGGGCAGCTTGCAGAAATGGGAGAAGCGGCTGAATGAACAACGGCCGTGCTTTGCCCTGGGCGCCAGTGATTTGAAAGAACGGCCCCAATGCCAGCACTGCCACTACCGTCCTGTGGAAGAAGCAGCAGCGGCTAAATCGGCCGAGCGGCTGCTGGAGGAGCAAGAGGCTGAGTTGGAAAAGTTACACGCCGACTGGACTATTGCTCTGTTGACAATGTTAGGTCAGGATACGCCCCAACAAACCATTGGCCTGATGGAGAAGGCCCGGCAAAGGCTGATCAAAGATTTTTTGGCTAAGCGCGCGCTGCCGCAAAAAGTGAGCTATGAATTTATCCAGGCAATTAAAGAAGCGTTGGGCGGTTTGACCAGCGTGCCCATTCCCCCTGACGAAGTTTTGCTGGCCCTGGTTGAGGGCGGCATGCCCTGCACTGTGCAGGAGATTCAGAACCGTTTCCGCCGATTCATTGAGCAAAAGAGCGCAGGGCAAGACCCGAACAAGATACGCATTATGATTGAGTGGTAAGCCGGATTATGACAACCCCAACATTCATTCAGTTTCTAACCATCTCCCGAAAATAGCACCTGTGCAATAGCAGCACAGGGAAGGGGGGATAATGGGGGGAACTACCCCCCAGCCCCCCGCCCCTTCGGGGAATTATTCGACCTATTGCCCAGGTCGCGAAAATATGCCAAATTGATTCTTGTTCTATGCGCGGAGCATGATCTCATCAGCCGTTCCACTTTCAACAACCCAAAACAAAAAAGTTGTACCTGGGCAATAGCAGCACAGGGAAGGGGGGATAAGGGGGGAACTCCCCCCCACGCCCCTTCGGGGACTTTTTCGACCTATTGCCCAGGTCGAAAAAGTTGTGATAGAATAGAGCAGGAAGTTGCCAATGGCCGAAACTTATTTGTCGGATACCCATCCTGATATAGCCCGCCTGCAAATTGAATACTTACGCCGGATGCCCCCCTGGCGCAAGCTGGCG
>JAFGNV010000011.1 GCA_016926805.1 Anaerolineae bacterium | reverse complement strand
GGCTACACCTTTGTGGGATGGTTCACTGCGGCCAGCGGTGGCACCCAAGTCACCTCCGCAACCGAAGTAACGACGGCGGCGAACCACACCCTGTACGCCCAGTGGAGCATGATCCCGCCCACCTGTTACGCCTTGACTCTCAGCCACAATGGCCAAGGCAGCAACCCGGTCGCTTCTCCAACCAACTCGACCGGTTGCCCGACAGGTCAATACGTGGCTGGCGCGAGCATCAGCCTGAGTGGGGCTACTCCTGCCTCTGGCTGGCACATCAGCGGCTGGACCGGCACCGATAACAACAGCAGCACGGCCAGCGCCAACACCGTCACCATGCCCGCCAGCGCCCACTCTGCCGGCGTTATCTACACCCAGAACACCCCTGCTATCCAGGTGGACAAGACAGCCAACGTGGCTGAAGCCTTGGTTGGCGAGGTCATTACCTACACCTACGTGGTGCGGAATGTTGGCGATGTGTCCCTGGCGAATATCCAGGCCAGTGACGACCGTCTGGGAGCTATCACGCTTGACATTGGCAGTAGCGAGTTGGCGCAAGGTCAAGTCACCACTGGTACGGCAATCTATACGGTGGTTGAGGATGATTTGGCGATGAACGCAATTACCAACACCGTGACGGTGACGGGTACCTACTCAGACCTCGATGTGCAAGTGACTGACATCGATACAGTTACGGTTCAGATCAAACCTGCTCCTGCGCCATCAGAAACTATCCTCTACTTCCCACTCATCGTGAAAAATGCAACGTTGAGGTAAATCAGTTACTTGCCAGGTCAAACACTAACACTAAAGAACCTCCGGTATTACCGGAGGTTCTTTAGTGTTGCTCATATCTACTAATAACATCCCCAGAGTTATTGTAGGATTGAAGACCCTCAAGGGATGCAAATCATGGATTCGCCTGAGACCTTCAGGATTTGGTTCCCCAGAGGTTCAACCTATCGGCGCTAATGTTTAAATCGGCTTCAGACCGTAGCACATCCAATTTTTGATTTCCGTTTGAAAGGCAATGTTCTCTCCGTTAGCCTTTGCCTCGGCAAGCCTGGCCCGCATACGGGCCAGGCCGGTTTGATATGCCTCATCTGAGAGAAGGATTAACTGGGAATTGGAGTCTTTACGCAGAAAATAATTATCAAAAATGGCTTCGCCCATAATCGTATCGCTAATATGTTCCACCATGGTCTGGCTGACGTGCTGAAACCCTGTCTGAATGAGCATTGCTTCCAGTTCGGCCAGCCGGGGAAAGCGTCGCAGGTCGGTTTCATAAACGCCTTCAAAATAGTCGTAAACGTACCAATTATGGCGACTTTCGTAAGGGTCGAAATTAACAATGGCAAAAATCCCGCCGGGCCGGAGTATCCGGTAAGCCGCCTGAACCACCTGAGGTTTGTCAGGAAAATGATGAAAAGCGTGCACGCAAAAAATCAGGTCAAAACTGGCCGGGACAAAGGGCGGGCACGGCGCGGAAGCATTTACCAACCGGTAACGGGCATCAAAGCGCTGAGCTTGTTGCAGCATTCCCCCCGAAAAGTCCAGCCCGTAGCAGGTGGGGCTGGGCTGGAAATTGTCGGCCAATCCCCGCAGCGAGCGCCCCGTGCCGCAGCCCAGATCGAGCACCCGCTGCGCCTTGACCTGCCGGGCCAGGTTTTGCAGAGCTAACGTAACCCCTTCCAGGTAACCGCCCTGAGTGCGCTGGTCGTAAGTGGGGGCAATGGCATCGTAATTAACCCGAGTGGTTTTGCTCATTATCCTCCCAACCTTATTTCAAGACTATCGAAACAAATCCGTCTCTCTGGGCCGCAATACGTCGGCAGCCCTGGCCTGTTCATCCGGCCTAAAGGATAACCCTCGGACAATCACCACCGGACACCCTTCGGCGGCCTGGCCCATCACCAGACTGGCGGCAGCAGCAAGTTGGTCGGTCAGGCCAACCTCGGTGACCTGTAACGGCTGGCCGAATAAATCGGGTGTGCCGCGCAGGTCCTGTACCGGGGCCAGCCCGCTCAAGCCGATGGTCACCCCAACGGCCCCCCGCCGCCAGGCGCGGCCATGCGTGTCGATGATCAGCACCGGCGGACGGACCCCGCTCAATTCCCCCAGACGCTGGCGGATAGTGTGGGCCGAGGCGTCGGGGTCTTGGGGTAAACGGAGCAACACATCCGCTTCGCGGCTCACGTTGGAGTGATCCACCCCGGCGTTGGCGCTGATAAAGCCCAGTTTGTGCTGCACAATCAACACGTTTTGCCGGACGCGGATAATTTCGGCGGTATCCCATAAAATTACTTCAATCAGCGCGGCGGGTTTGCCCGTAAGCCTGACCAATTCCTGTGCTTGCGCTGAAGGCGTAACCTCGGCCAGCCGCACCAATCGTCCCTCGGCCTTGGATACAATTTTTTGGGCAATAACGATAATATCGTTATTAGTTAACTTTATCCCCCCTGTTAGGATCGACGCAAAAATCAACCCGGCCAGATCGTCGCCGGGTTGGATGAGGGGAAGGTTAGCGAGGGGGATGAGTTGCAGATGATTCATCCACCCCTACTTTATCCCTGAAATTTTGATTCCTGCGGCTTTCACTTTGTAGCGAATATTGAGGCCGATGAGTACCGGCGTGAGCGCCTCAACTGCCACTGCATTTTTTAAGGGTCCGGCATCAAACCCGCGCATTCCAGCGGCCTCGGCCAGAGTGATGGCTTCGGCTTTGGCGTCTTTATCATCGCCGCACACAAGAACATCACAATCAATGGTGTCTTTATCGTTCGCCAGGTGAGCGGCGCCCACATTCTGAAAAGCGGCCACCACCCGCACGCCTTCGCCCAGCATGGCTTGAGCTTCTTCGCTGGCCGACCCTCCCGGCGGCAGGTTGACGTGAGTCACGTGGGGTGGTTGCAGAGGCACTGTCACATTTATCAGAACTTTTCCCTGCAAGACTTCGCGTAGTGAGGATAAAGTAGCTTCTTGGGCCTTGTAGGGGACAGTCAACACACATATTTCGGCAGCTTGGGCGGCTATTGCGTTGGCTTCTCCTTTAATGAGATTCTTCCCCAATTTTTGATTCAGCTCGTTGGCTACACTCCGGGCCTTTTCAGCCTGACGAGAGCCGAGGATGACTTTATAGCCCGACCTGGCCCAACGTAAGGCCAGACCGGGACCCTCGTGTCCGGTTCCACCAAGTATGGCGACAGTTTTGGTCATGGGTTATATCCTCTCAGATAGTTTTTGGCGACTTGTGCAATAGGTCGAATAATTGCCCGAAGGGCTGGGGGGACTGGGGGGTGTTCCCCCCCTTATTCCCCCTTCCCTGTGTGGGCTATTGCACAGGTTGGTTTTTGGATGAGGGGACAGCATTTATATAACGGAAGTGAGAAGTAGATTATCCCCATTGACTCCCTACTTCTTACTTCCATTCTTTAATCGGTGGTGGTCACATTGTAAGTGATACGACCCTACTTTTGCCCATCCCCCCTTTTTCCCCTCCCCCAATTTGGGGGAGGGGAAAAAGGGGGGATGGGCAAAATAAAAACATCTCATCACTTACAATTGAACCACTACCCTCTAATCATACCTCAGAATTTTCAGAGGGGCTAATTGGCCAGAGGAGGGTAATGGCCGGGAGAACAATGAGGAGGGGCACGCCAATCAGATGGCCCAGGAGATGGTTCTCCAGCAAAATAGGATACCAGACCCGGATGGTCTCAAAATAGGGAATCACCAGCAAGGCTGTGATGGAAAAAACTGTGCTGGCAATGAAGGGACGGCGGTAAGGCAGGAGTAAAATTGCCAGGGGCAAAAACCACAGTAAGTACCAGGCGTGAAAGACCGGCGCGACGAGAAGCACATACCAAAACAGAACCAAGAAAGCGGCGGAGAGGGGAAGATAGAAGGAGAGAGAAACGAAGGGAGGAGGGGAGGGCGAAGGCATATTCCAAAGTCGGTAGATGGTTTTTCCCAGATAAAATAGATAAATCAGGGCAAAAACGGCCAGGATAAGATTGCGGGCAACATCAAAGGCGGTATTGGTACCCAGAAAATCACGCAAGGCCAAGATCAATAGTGCCAGCAGGGAACGCCCGGCGCCACTACCGGCTTTGAGTACAGCCCAGTTCTCTGCTCCCGGCCAAACGGGAAGCATGGCTATCAGCACCAGCCCGCCAATGAGCGCGCCATACAGCGCCATAGCGGCCAGTCGTTGCCGCCATTTTGGCTGGGGCATGACCATGCCTATAAGCAGGAAAGGCACAATGATGATGGTGACAAATTTGACCAGAATGGAGAGGGCCAGAAACAGACACATTAGCCGCAATAATGGGTTGAAACTGAACTTATGAAGTAAGGGATAGCGGGTGGTCCATTTGGCCAAAGCCCAGACTGCTGCCAGTAGAAAAAAAACCATGACAATATCGTTGTGGGCGTTTTGTACACTTTCCAGCAAAACCAGCGGACTCCAGCCAAAGGCAATAGCCCCGGCGACGGCCCATTCTGGTTGAAGGTGCTGCAAAGTTTTGTACACCAAAAAAACACAACCCATATAGGCCAGGGCGGCGAGTATTTTTAAAGCAAAAAGGTGGAACAAAAAATCGCCGCCGCTCAGGTAAAATCCCCCCAATGACAGTAATTCCCACACTGGCCCATACGGTGAGGGATTATCACCCCATTCTGCAGCCAAACCTAACCAGGGGTCGGTGTGGGGTAGGGCTTGGGGTGGGGTGGTCTGAGGCAGCAAGTTGTACAAGGCCCAACCCCGGGTGTGAATGGCATAGATAAAAAAATCGATGGCCGTGAGAGGGTAAGATAAAATAGAGATAATGGCTAAAATGGCGCTACTGGCAAAGATGAAACGACCACTGGTCGCCGGTTGGCCGTTCTGGTCAGGCGTGGCAATTTGGATAGCCCAAAGGTAAAGGCCAAACAGAGCGACAAGCCCCAGCCCATAAGTCGCCATCCCTTCCGGCGAGTAGTGGGTCAACTTGGTATAGTCAACCGGCGGGATGGTGTGATAGAGGCTGGCCAGCGGAAAAGGCAGGGTGAAGATGAAGGCGTAAATGAGGCCGCTCAACCCGGCGATGAGGATTAGCTGAGCAGGGGGGGAGTTAGGCAGGAGATTTTTGAGGGCGACGAGTCGATGGGTCAAGTTTGGTCATCTCTCAAGGAGCATTCATCTGGATGAGAATGGCCGTGATGTTATCGACGCCTCCGGCGGATTTAGCCGCCGCAACCATTGCTTTACACGCCTCGGCAGGTGAAGCATGCTGGCGACTGAACTCAAGTATTTGCTCATCCGTAATCATGTTGTTGAGGCCATCCGAACACAACAGCAACCGGTCACCGGGTTGCAGGGTGAGATGGTAAAGGCTAACCTGCGGGTTTTCTTTGTCGCCGATGGTATTGTAGATAACATTGCGCTGGCGGTGAACGCGGGCTTCTTCGCGGGTCAACTGGCCAATTTGCACCAGACGTTCCACCAGAGAGTGGTCTTCGGTGATCTGTTCAATTTCTTTTTGGCTCAGGTAGTAGGCGCGGCTATCGCCGATGTTGGCAATGTGAGCTTGCTGTCCGGCGATCAACGCCATAACCAGGGTTGAGCCCATTTTTCTTTCCGGGCTGTTGGGATCCTGCCGGGACAATACCGCCTGGTTGGCGGCCAGGGAGGCAGCCTGGAGCCATTCTTCAACAGGCGTTTCAGCCGGTATTGGCGACGGTTGTCCAAATTGCGCCCTGATGGCCGCCAGGGTGAGCTGGCTGGCGATTTCGCCTTTCTCGTGCCCGCCCATCCCATCGGCCACCGCGTAGAGGCCATAAGGCCCCAGGTCTGGCCTTTCACCTTCGAGCATGAGTAAGCTGTCTTCGTTCAGATCTCTTTTCAGTCCCACATCGGTTAGCCCGGCAATTTGCCAGCCAATCTCGGCGGGTCGCTGGCCAGATGCGGGTAGCGTGAGCGGCTCGTCAACCGTAATTACGGTGACGCTTTCCACCGTCTCTGTCTCGATAACCGGCAGGGTGGGTTTGGTATCTTCCTTGTCGGCGGGAGGAATTATCGGAATAGTTGGCGCCTGGTCGGGTTGGAGCGCCGCCAGGCGAGCTTTTTTGCGGTGTCTGAGCCACAGGAATAGCGGCAGAATAATGATGAGGATTATCAATAAACCCAGAATAAGGCCGGTAACCGCAGGGACAAGATATATAGTGTAATCCTGATAGGGGAAGACCTGTCCAAAAAGTTTCATTCCTTACCTCCGCCCCAGAGAACATCTGGGGAAAGATTGGACCTGCAAGTGCTGCTTCATTTTCTCAACATCAGCCGGGCCTGCAAGACCCCTTTTTGAATTTCGCTGATAAGGTAAACAGCCACGCCAATTAAAGCCACGCCAAAAAATTCTAAATAATTATACGATGCCGAAACCAAAAAGGTTAGCACCAGTAAACTAACTGCATAGGCAAGGATAAGGCCCAACGGATAGCGTAGCCAATCCGGTAATCGGGGGACAATGAAGCTCCCTTCCATAGTAGCTCCACTGGCCAGGCCCGAAAGAATCAAAGCCAGATAGGGAGGATTGTACCACGCAATTGACAAAACCAAAACGTGGGTGGGCGCGTGTATCAAAATCGCCGTGCCTTTACGCCGGGAAAGAACATAAGCCAGCGGCCCGGCCACGTAATAAAAGGGGAATAACTGCCAAAGCCAGGGGACATTATCCCGAATAAATCCACCTACCAGATACGTAGCTAAAACCAGGCCCCCAATCAAAGCAACGGCCAGGATAGCCACCTGGGTGTTGCTCATCGCCTCTACTTTTTTGGCAATGTTAATGGTGAGCATCTGTGTCATTCCGGCCAGGCCGCCCAATTGATTTTCGGCAGTTCCGGTTGAAATGGAAGATGAAAGAGATGGTGGAGGTACCGCAGAAGGTGGAGGAATTGGTTGAGCTGGCGCTGAGGTGGAAGATGGTCGGGCTGCCGGCGAGCCTGCTAACCGAAATTGATTGGGGCCAATGGTTAGGGTATCATCCGCCCCAAATTCCAGGCCCCTTCGGTCAACTTTCCGTCCATTGACAAAAGTCCCGTTCGCACTGCCCGCATCGTAAACCAAACAACGTTGTCCCACCAGCGCCACCGTAGCATGGTGGCGGGAAACCTGGGGTGAACTCAACTTAATGGCATTGGTTGACGACCGGCCTATGGTTAGCCGTTTTTCCGGCCGCAGGGGATATTTGTTGCCCTGCTCATCGACCAGCCAGAACTCTTTGGGGCCGGTCAAGGTGGATTTTTCCTGGGGCGATATCCAGGTGGCCTCACCCCCCCTGGCCTGAACAGCGCGCAGCCTTTGCTGCCAGGTTGGCAGGTCGGGTGGGCGTTGCGTGGTTTCCAACTCCATTGCCCAGGTGATTGCCTCGGAAAGAGCCGGAGTAATGGTAGGGTTGATTTGCGTGACCGGCGTGAATTTTTGATTCTTGACCAGCAGGCTGATGCTATCGGGTGGGGGAGCGCCGGTTAACAAAGCATACAGGGTAGCTCCCAACGAGTAAATATCGGAGGTGGGACCGGTGCCGCCGCTGTATTGTTCGGGCGGCGAGAAGCCGGGGGTGACGCCTCGGGCGCCGGTCATAGTTTTTTCGCCGGAGATTTGTTCTTTGGCAATGCCAAAATCAACCAAAATTGCCCGGCCATCGGGAGTGATTTTTATATTTTGGGGTTTAACATCTCGGTGGATGATGGGGGGAGATTGGCCGTGCAGGTAGGCCAGAGCATCACAAATTTGGGAAATGTAGGTGAGGGCTTCTTGTTCGTTAAGCGGGTGGCCCTGATTTTGAATGATTTGCCACAGGTCGGCCCCTTCAACATAATCCATCACCAGGTATTGCCTGTTGCCTACACTGAAATGATGCGTGACCCGTGGGAGCGAGGGGTGACGCAATCTGGCCAGAATAAGTGCTTCTTTTTTGAATTGAGTTATCGCTTCTCTGGTCTGAAAGAAATTTTCTTTTATCGCTACCGGGGTTTCCAGGTTTATGTCAAAACCGCGATACACTGTTCCCATCCCCCCCTGGGCCAGCACAGCTTCTATCCGATAACGACCTTCCAACAGGGTCTGATTGGTCAAGGTCATGATGTTACCTCATTAACGTGGCCAATGAATCAACACTAGAGGCGTGATGAAGTGATTCCCACAGGTATTGAGGACCGGCGCGCCATGCTTTTAGTTTATCACAGGCCGGAAGGGTTTGCAATAATGATTTTGCATGCAAAAAAACAGGCTGGCCATTATCAGCCAGCCCGTGGTTTCTTCTTTACTCTTTACCCTCAGGCAAGTTTCTCGATCTTATCCAGGCGTTCCTTCAATTCCTTAACCTGCTTCAGTTCCCATTGCGCGTTCATCCGCGAAAGTAGTTCAAAAGCTTCGTGGGCAAACTCACCTGCCTTCTGGTAAAGGCCCTGAACTTCGTAGTACATCGCCAGCCCCAGCTTGGCCATACCTACCACCCGCCGATTGCCGTATTTGCCGTAAGTTTCCAGATAATGGCGAAAGTGGTCTTCGGCTTTATCATATTCTTTGGTGCCAAGTTGAGCAAAACCCAACCACACGTCTGAGGTATCCAGGTAGCCCGTGCCTTTCAGAAATTCGGTGCTTTTTAGATAGTAGGTTTTGGCTTGTTCGTAATTATGCAAATCTCTGGCCACATGACCGGCTACTTGATACGCGCGATAGTTAAAAAGTGGACTTTGGGCGTAACTTAAGGCCTGCTCAACATGTTCCTGGGCCGCAGTCAGATCGCCCGCTTGCAGAGCCATGTAAACCAGGTAGGTTTCCCCCAAAGCAATACCGTTGGCCAGATTGTGGGTTTTGGCCAGTTGAATGCCTTTGGTTAGATATTTTTGGGCATTTTCATAATCACCCCGCAGCAGGTAAACCGAACCCAGGCCCTGCAGGAAAAACCACATTTCATCTTCTGGGTGACCCAATTTTTGGGCCGCGGTTAAACCATACCGACTGCACCGGATGCGTTTCTCCAGTTGTCCCTGATAGTAAATGGGATGAACAATAATTTTGGTCAGGGCCAAAACCGCCTCCCAGGCTTTGTCCTCGTAGGCCCAATCAAGACTAATGACCAAATTAGGCAACTCCTGGTAAATATCTTTCCCTTTTTCGGCGCTGCACAATACAAAATCCCAAAAATGGCTACCGATTTTGGCTTGACCCCAATTGGCAAAGTAGGTGTAGAAATTTCTTTTGAACTGCGCAATCTTTTGCGCTGATGTCTTATTAGTTTGAATTGAGTTCAAGGCAATATTGACTCCTAACTCGTTGCGGGCAAAGGCCTGGGTGAGGGAGTGCATTTGATAGCGTTGTTGGCTCAGGTCCAAGGCCTCGGTGGCCTCCAGCAACGACATGCCGACCAGTTGTTCGATAGCTTTATGAAAATCAAAGCCGGTTACCCCCGATACGGCTGACAACGCTTCCCGGCTGGCGGTGATGACAAAAAGCGGCATTGCCAACAACACCTGGCGGGTGTCTTCGCCCAGCAGTTTCCACGCCTCGGAAAAGATATAATCAAACACTTCTTCTACAATCTGGCTGGCCTGGTACAGCTCATCGACCACAGAATTGAAGGGTAAACCTTTCTGTTTAATCAACCCCAGTGACAAAATCACGGCTTTGGGGTTGTTACCAGCGGCGGCGGCCAACCGGCAGAGAATTTCGTCATCGGCTCCGGCTACCATCTTCAGCCCAATCCGGTGACTGTGACGGCGAATCAAGGTTAATGTTTCCTCATTGGTTAACCCGTAGAGGGGGATGTCCCATACCCGCCGCAGTTGCTTGTACCGCGAGGTAATCAGGGCCATACTTGGTTCCGGGGTTTGTTCCAGAAATTTCACCAGGGAGAGGTCGGTAATGGTTTCAAAATTGTCGACAATCACCAACGTCCGGCGATTACGGAGGAGTTTGTCGATGGCTTTCATTTTAGCCTCGGTTTCCAGCTGGGTCAGGTAGGGGTAGTCGAGGATGTGGGCGATGGCGTCCAGCACTTGTTCCAAACTTAGATCAAAATCGGCCTGGTCGCGGGCCGAAGTCCATACCACAGCCTCAAAGGAATTGACAATTTCCAATTGTTCACCCGGCAAACAACGATGGGCGGCTTCAATGGCCAAGCTGGTTTTGCCAATGCCGCCCATGCCCTCGATGGCGGCCAGCGGCCAACGCGAATTTTCAACCCACTCCAACACCCGGGATAGTTCGGTCTCGCGGCCAATGAACTCCCCAAAACGAGGCGGCAGATTGTGATAAACACGCGGCAATTCCTGGGATACGCCTTGGTTGGTCCCTTTGGGAAACAGCCGGTCCATTACGGCGTTAGGAGCCGGGTGGCCGGCCTGATTCAAAAAGCGTTGCACCCACCCTTTGTCCACCCGACCTTGATGTTGGCAAAACAAAGCGATGAATTCTACCCGCTCCATATCGGTGGGGGTGTAGCCTCGTTTCCAGCGTTGGACCGTGTGAGGCGACACGTGCAGGGCCTCCCCTATTTCTGTCTCTACGGCGCGGACTTTTTTGCCCTGCCGGTTAGCCACGCTGTCGATACCCTCTTTGAGCAATTGCTTAAATTCTGCGTTTGGCATGGATACTCTCCATTTGGATCAAGGTGATGCGGGGGCGGGTTGCCGCTTTAGCCTGCTCCACTCTCATCTATTGTAGAACCCAATTATACCAAAGAATCGTAGATAGGCTACGAATTTTCGTAGTCTTGTCAAAAAAATCTTCTGCCATACCCGGCTCCGGTCGCCGGTTTGGTGGATTCACTCAACCGGCAACTTATTGACTACAAAAAATTGTAGATTATTTACCAACAATTGTTAACCTAAATGGGTTATAGTATGACCATAGTACTATCAGAAGAAGTAGGGGTGGTCAGGAGGTTGTTATGTGGGCAATATTTGGCCTGGGGATTGTGGTGGGCATTGTGGTTGTAGTTGGCCTGCTCAGGCTGACGATGGCTACGGAGCCCGCAGGATGTGTAATAACTTTTGGTTTTGTGTTCTGCTTGCTTCTTCTTTTACGTCTATTTTATGGTAGTCTGGAGGACACAATGAGTGGAATATCTGAAATTTTAGTCTTGTTGCTGGTTCTGGCAATTCTGCTGGGGCTTATCGGCGTGAGTTGGCTGGCCGTTTGGATTGTCAATGGCGGGGATCGTTTGCCATGAGGCAACGGAAGCCATAATTTCAGCGGGTGTTCACTATAATGAGAGAATTAGAAAAACCCGGGGAGGAATGAGCAATGACATACACCTCACTCATGGATGGACGTAAAATTGACAAAAAACATGTCGCTACCGTGATTATTTTTGCGATTAAATATATTCCCAATACCGACGCCGCAACCTTGTACAAGTTTTTGGAATTGGTCAATACCACGGGGAGTTTTGGCTGGACCACCG
The DNA here is from genome assembly GCA_016926805.1 of Anaerolineae bacterium. Lineage (GTDB taxonomy): Bacteria > Chloroflexota > Anaerolineae > 4572-78 > J111 > JAFGNV01. The sequence continues at coordinate 10,809 of JAFGNV010000011.1, read as the reverse complement.
AGGCACAGCTTCTGGCCGAAATGAAATTTATGGCCCGAAGAGTCCCCCATACCTGTCGGGATTCCTTGCTCACCGTGATTGAGTTGTTAGACGTTTGCGTTCCCCTGGATCTGGAAAGCAGGCGTATGGCTCAAATTACGGCCGGAAATCAACCGGCGGTGATGAACCTGCCGCAATCGGCCTTGTTGGAGATGTTTATTTGACCCCATAAAGAGTAGAGACGTTGCCCGCAACGTCTCTACTTGCATCCCTCCGGGTCAATCGTAATTGGCAAAGTGACTTCGCCAAAGGTGGGGAATTGGTTGCCCTGCACCTGATAGAGGTTTACCACCAGCATGACGCCAGGCAAAGCCATCGGTTGGCGTATCATCAGGTCTATCTCATCGCGGACGATTTCGCCCGGATGCATCTGAGAGGTGGGCAGATAGCCGCGCATCAGGGCCAGGTGATCGTTTTTGTCCAGCACGGTTTCGCCCCCAAGAGGTTGGACCGAGACATAGTAATCATCTTCAATCTTCTGATCTTCTCGCCAGAAGAGGGTGAGGCGTAAAAAACAGCCGGTGCGTTTATGCACAATTTGCTGGTGGTAAGCAATGATAGAAAGTTGCCCGTCGAGAAACTGATCAGGCGGGATTTGCTGCCAGGGTTCATGGGCTGGCAGAACGCTGTTCATCGGGCGGGGCAGTAACTCCCACAGGTAGGGATGGCCAGTGGGAGCCAGAAAGACCTGCCCGGTAGCTAACGCCTCGTTGAGCCAGGGGATAAAGCCCAACTGGATAGTTTCAATATCCACCAGAATGCGGCGACCCTGTTGAAACCGGTCTTGCAACAGGGTAATGCTGATTGGTTCTGGCATCCGGCTCAGATTGGTGGTGGAGAGGGGTTCGATGGGCTGGCCAAGGACCACCTTGCTGTAGATAAAATCAGGTAGTACGCTGTTATCCTGACCGATGATGGTCAAGGGGGTGCCGGCCTCGGCAACGGCCACAACCTCTTCTACCAGGTCAACTGCCTGCCAGTCGCCACTCAGGTTGACAGCCTGGTAGTTGGCTTTGGCCGGGGAGCGGAAAAGGAAATAGACTCCCAGGAGCAAGGCAATGGCCATGATCCAGCGGAGAGCAGGCACAAGCCAGCTACCTCTAAAAATCTCGTCTTGAGTTCGTATCAGTTTGGCCAGCCGACAGACCAGGAACCGGCCGATGAGGCCAATGAAGATACCAATCCCCAAACACAATGTCAACGTCAGAGGAATCAGCATACTGTCCAGATCGGCCACGTGGTAGGACACGCCAAAAAAGATGAAGGCCAGTACGGGCGGGCCAAACAGCCACAGATAACGACGTGAAGCAAACAAGCCAATAACTCCGGCAACAACTCCGGCGGCGGTCATCTGGCCGGCTTGTTGCCGCCATAATTCTTTAAGCGCTTCCTCCCAGCCGTTGAATGTTTGCGGTGGATTGACCAGCCCCCACCATTCGCGGGCCAATACCACAAACCAAAACGTATTCCAATCCGAGGTGTCGGCGTAAATCCAAGTCTGTCCGATCCGGTTTTGGGCTGCCCAGGGTAGATAAAGATAAGTGAGCAATGGAATCAACGCTGTTCCGGCCAAAATTAACCAGCAACAGAGAACGTTTTTGCCACGTCGGGGGATGTTTGTCTGTTTGGGCCGTTTCAGGGCTACCCACAGAGCAATGGTTGGTGGCAAAATAAAGGCGGTGCGGTGATGGGCCAACCCGGCCCCCAGGGTCAATCCCAGGGCAATCAACCAGTGTGCGCGTGGGTCGCGGTCCCAGGTGATGGCCAGCCAGTAAGTCAGGGCGAAAATGAGGGCATTCAGGCTATAAACTTCGGCCATAATGGCCGCTCGCCAGAAAATGAAGCTAATTCCCAAAAGACTGCTGGCGATGATAGCGGCGGCGCGGTCGCGAGTCAATTTCTGCACCGTCAAATAGATAAATACCAGCGCCAACAGGCTGGTGATGGTAGACCAAAAACTGACCCGCCAGACCACAGACGTGTCGGCCAAACCCGGCAACAGGCCCATCAGGCGCACAAACAAATTGGACAAAATAATATAAAACGGATAACCGGGCGAGTGCGGGACGCCCCAGGTACTGCCGGTAATTTGCAGCATGGCCGAGTCCCACCCTTCGACAAGCCAGGAACTTATCCCGGGGGGCATGGTTTGCCGGTAAAGCCAGCCAAAGAGGGCCAGAAGCGGGATGAGTTCCCAGGGCCAGCGTAATATAGGTTTGAGGTGTTGCCAGATGGAGATGGGGTGGGCCGGTTGGGTAGAACCATCTTGTGGGGTCATCATAAACGTATGATAAGGCAGACTTAAGGCTTTGGCAAAAGTTAGAACAAGGGCGGCAGGTCAGGCTGGAAAATAACGCTCTTACAAAAGTAGCTGTTGCTGGCGAGGAAAGCCAGTTCATAGTACAATAGTAACCATAACAGCAGACGCCAGGAGAAAAAGATGCCCCGGATTGAAGAGGTTGTCGAGATTGCGGTCAATCGAGCCGATGTGTTCAAATTCTGTCATGATATTGAGCGTCGGCCGGTGTGGGACGAACAGGTGGAAAAAATAGAATTACTGACCCCGCGCCCCGTTCGGTCGGGGACGCTACTGCGGGTCGACTCGAAGGGGGGGGCGATTTTTAGTTGGGATGCTGAGGTTATCAGTTTCCAATTCCCTTCGGGTTCCAGCTTGCGGGTTTTAGATGTTGCCTCCAGCAGTCCGTTTGCTCGTGGCAGTGAGTTGAGCTGGGAATTTGAGGCGGTGGGTACCCGAACCCGTTTCAAGTGGGTTTGGGATTATCGCCCCAACGGATTTATTGCCCGTATTATTGATGCCCTGGGTCGGCGCGCGGCCACTCAGCGGGCGATCCGGCGCAGCATGGAAAATCTCAAAAAAATTATTGAATCCGGCCAACGAGCCGGTTGGAAGCATTGATTGATCATTTAAAAAAAGGAGCCTCATGATGAAATTAAGTGGAAGAATAGGGACTTTTTTGTTGGCAATCTGGCTGATTCTATTTGGCCTGAACCCCCTGTTAAATCTTAACATCCCTTCGAGCGAAACGGTTCTGGCCATTATTGCCATTATCGCCGGTATTCTGATTATTTTGGATATAAGAGTACAGCCAACCAGAAATCTGGGGCGGCTCTTGTTATCTATCTTTCTCATTCTTATGGGGTTATTTCCCTTGCTCAGTATCACGTTTCCGGCGCAAACGCTGGTTTTGGCGGTGCTGGCCATTGCCGCTGGGGTGTTGCTGCTACTGAACCGCTGAGCTGCTGGAGGAGTAATCCCTTGAACAAAATCGTATCTATCCAGAACATTGCCAACCACGTTGGCGAGCAAGTTACCATTCAGGGCTGGCTTTATGCCAAAACCGGCAAGGGCAAAATTCAGTTTCTCCAGGTGCGCGACGGTACCGGCGCCATGCAGGCCGTGCTCTTTGCGCCGAATTTGCCGCCGGAAGTCTTTGAGGCGGGCAAGCGGCTAACTCAGGAATCCGCCTTGCGGGTGCAGGGAACGGTCAAAGAAAACGAGCGGGCGCCGGGCGTGCCGGGTGGGTATGAAATTGACGCCGCCCATTTAGAAGTGGTGCAGATTGCGGCAGAATACCCCATTACGCCCAAGGAACACGGCGTGGAGTTTTTGCTGGAAAACCGCCACCTCTGGATTCGTAGTCGGTTGCAGTGGGCCATTCTCCGTATCCGGGCCACGGTGATGCGTGCCTGCCGCGATTGGCTGGATAGCCACGGTTATGTAGAAATGACCACGCCCATTCTCACCCCGGCAGCCGGTGAGGGAACCAGCACGCTCTTTGAGGTGGACTATTTTGGCGACACGGTGTACCTGGCCCAAACCGGCCAGCTTTACAATGAGGCCAACATTTACTCTTTTGGCAAGGTGTATTGCTTTGGCCCTACCTTCCGGGCGGAGAAGAGCAAAACTCGCCGCCACATGACCGAATTCTGGATGCTGGAACCGGAAATGGCCTATTGCGACCTGGACGGTCTGATGGAAATGGAAGAGCAGTTTGTCAGCTACGTGGTGCAACGCTGTCTGGAAGAACGGGCCAGCGAGTTAAGAGTGCTGGAACGAGACACCAGCATGTTGGAAAAGGTGATGCCACCTTTCCCCCGCGTTTCCTACGATGAAGCCGTCGAGCGCATCGAGAAAATCCGCGCCCAAACCGATGACCCGGACTTGAAATCGTTGCTGGAGATTGAGTGGGGCCAGGATTTTGGCAGCCCCCACGAAACTGAGTTGACCAGACAATACGACCGGCCCATTTTTGTCTACGGCTTTCCCACCGAAGCTAAAGCCTTTTACATGGAACCCTGGCCAAAACGACCGGAGGTCTGCAAAAGTGTTGACATGCTTGCGCCGGAAGGTTACGGCGAAATTACCGGCGGCAGCGAGCGTATCAGCGACCCGGATTTGTTGCTCAAGCGCATCCACGAGGAGAACTTGCCGGAAAAGGCATTTGGTTGGTATCTTGACCTGCGGCGCTACGGCAGCGTGCCTCACAGCGGCTTTGGTCTGGGCATCGAACGAACCGTGGCCTGGATTGCAGGTATCCACCACATCCGTGAAACCAATCCTTTCCCCCGAACATTAGGACGGGTTTATCCCTAAACCAAAAAACAAAATGCAGCTAACGTGGCTGCACTTTGTTCAGTTACAAACAACTACCAGGCTTCCCCTTGCCGTAAGGGGAGATATTCTTCTTGGCAAAAGCTCAGGGGGGAGGTTGGCTCGCGCTTTCCTCGGTGGAGGCATCCGTCTCTTCATCCTTCTTCTTGCCGCCGGAAACGCCTTCACGAAACTCGCGAATCGATTGTCCTAAAGCTTTACCCACTCCGGCCAATCGACTGCCGCCAAACAGAACAATGACGATAATCAGAATGATAAGCCATTCCCAACCACCTAATCCACCAAATCTCATAATTTTCTCCTTCTTTTTCCCCAGTTTGGGAAATTTCTCTGGCTGTATTATAGCATTGGGCATAACCTGTGGCAAAAAGGCATAATCCTACTGGGTTCAGCATGGCATCCCCAAATCTGCTTTGTCGTTTCTGAAGGCTCAGCTTATAATGGGACAACTTTTGGTTACAATTGTGCCATAAGTTGCAGGAAGTATAAGAAGGGGGATAACCTATCAATGAGAAACGTGTACGAATCTGACCATCCGCTCGTAAAACATAAACTGACCATTCTAAGAGACAAAACAACAGACCCCCGCAAGTTTCGCGAACTGGTTCGGGAAATCTCTATTTTATTGGCTTATGAAGCAACCCGGGATTTGGCTGTTGCCCCCACCCCGGTTGAAACGCCTATGGGAGCAACTACCGGCGCTCTGTTGCAAGAACGAATCGGCCTGGTGCCAATTCTGCGGGCCGGATTGGGTATGGTTGAAGGGGTTTGGGAGATGATGCCCGGCAGCGAGGTGTGGCACATTGGTCTGTTCCGCGATGAGCGCACCTTGCAGCCGGTAGAGTATTACAATAAATTGCCGGTTTCGCCGACCGTACAAATTTGTATTGTGCTCGACCCGATGCTGGCGACCGGCGGCTCGGCCACAGCCACGGTGGGTATTCTCAAAGAGTGGGGGGCCGAACGCATCAAGTTTATGGGCATCATTGCCGCGCCGGAGGGAATCAAAACCTTACACCAGACCCATCCTGATGTTGACATTCACTTGGCTGCGGTTGATGAGCGGCTCAACGATATTGGCTACATTGTGCCCGGCCTGGGTGATGCCGGTGACCGCCAATTTGGCACGGGGTAGGTGAGTCAATCTGATGATACCAAAGGTTTTAGCCAGCAAACTGCCCCAGGCCAAACGGCCCGTTATTCCCGGCGACCTGAATTGGGCAGATGGTCTCTTGTTATTGACGGTCTTTTTTTGGGGTGTCAACTTTTCGGTGGTCAAGGTTGCCCTGCTAGAAATTCCCCCCTTACTTTTCAATGGCCTGCGTTTTGCCTTTACGTCCGCGCTTATGTTGGTGTTAACCCTGGCCACCGGCCACCGCCTAAAATTTCAGCGCCGACACCTGCCTTACCTGATTGGCCTGGGGTTGTTGGGAAACACGGCCTACCAACTGTTCTTTATTTTGGGTATTGCTCAAACCACGGCGGATAATTCGGCGCTGATTCTGGCCACAGTTCCGGCCTGGGTAGCTTTGTTCGGCACGCTGGCCGGGGTAGAGCAGGTGAGGCGACAGGGTTGGTTAGGCGTAATCTTGTCGTTGGGAGGTATTGCGTTGATTATTTTGGGCAGCAACCACCAGGTAGACCTACAATTCGGTGGGGCCACCCTGCGCGGCGACGTGTTGATTCTGCTGGGTACACTTTGCTGGTCAACCTACACTCTGGCCATTCGACCGGTGTTGCGTCACTATCCGTCGGCGGTTCTCACCAGTTTTTCCACGTTAATGGGAACCATTCCCCTGATTCTGCTGGCCACACCTTCGATGCTGGCCTTTCACTGGCGGAGCGTTTCGGGGCTGGCCTGGAGTGCCTTGATCATTTCCGGCACATTTGGGATTACCCTGGCTTACTTTTTTTGGAATTACGGCGTTTCGCGGTTGGGAAGTGCGCGCACCTCGTTCTATTCCAATCTCAGCCCACCGATCTCCTTGCTGGTGGCCTGGCTCTGGCTGGGCGAAACCCTGACGCCGTTGCAGTGGGGAGGAGCATTGTTAGCTTTGGCCGGGGTAGTGCTGTCGCGGCGGTATACGTTTCTGGTGTCTGGTAAATGATCCTTTAGAGGTTACGGTTGCTCCTGGAGTTAAAGGGAAGTCTTGAAAAAGGTGGAGTTTTTTATTGAGTGTCTGTGTGCTCAAGTCGTTCAAATAGCACTAGAGGCACACCGTCCGGGCCTCCTGGGAACCTGGCTACTTCTCTGTATTGATTGGCAGCCGCCCGGATACCAGCCAGGTAGGCTTCATTATCCATACCTGGATTAAAGAGAAAATATTTTGGTTGATAATGCCAGAAGCCCCACGTGAAACCATGTTCTGCAATGTTTGCGGCAATTAAGGGATCAGTTAAACCGGCTAAATCAATAATGCGATTCTGACTATAATATCCCAGGTAGCCAATTTCTAAATAAGCGATACTATCTTCAGGTTGAGTGTTATGGTTGAGCCAGTCGGCGATGGAAATATAGGCAGGTGCACGGCTGTCTCCCCAAAAAGATTGAGCACTTTCAATTCCCCTGTAAAGAGTAGGGATCAACAAAAATGTGACGAATAAGCAGGTTACAATGCCTATTGCAAGTTTTTTGTTATCTGAAAGTTTAAAGGTGGTATCGACCATCCAACCAAGACCTACCCCCGCCATTACTTCTCCGACAAAATACAAATGGAGCGCATACCAGGGATAGGTGCTCGGATTAATTATTGTGTAGGCTACAAAATAAGCTATAGCCCAAATCAGGAAAAAGGCCCAATAGCGAAATCTTTTCTGTGATAAAATGGCAACTAGCCCTAAAATCATAGCAAGCAAAAATATATTTGCAAATATGGTAGAGCCAAGATTAAAAGACTGAAGCCATTCAGTCAACCTTTCTAACATGACCCGTATAAAACTATAGTCACGGCCATAATTAATGAGAAATTCCCGCTGGGCTATCTTGGCTGCCAGGGTGTTGGGCAAAATTGTACTAAAAATGATAAAGGCATAGATAGCCCAAATACTAAATACGGCCATACCAGCTACGATGAAGGATTTGGGTAACTTTCTTTCTGTAAGAAGGTAATAGCCGACAAGAATTCCACCAACCAAGACTCCTTCGCCTCGGGTTAAGAACAATAACCCCACTATCATCCCAGCCAATGCCGGACGATTGGTAAGGCTCAGATAAAAAGAAAGAACAAGCAGAAATTGAAACAGCCATATTTCCATTCCTACAAACCATAACCAAGTTCCATTGACAATAGTTAAGGGAACAATAGCCACCGCGGTACTTGCCAGAGGATGAAGACCTAAATGGTTACCCATCATGTAGAGCACGAGGCCGGTGCCAATCCAGGAAACAACGCTTAAGATAATAGCTGTATCAATAACGCTGAATCCAGGCAGGATGATGGCAAATAAAGCGGTTAATATTGTAAATAGAGGTGTAGTGGTGCCTAAAGTAGCAGGTGGATGGTTGTATACAAAGCCGTTTCCACTAACCAGATTTTTGGCATAGGTTAAAGTAATAAAGGAGTCATCATTTAACCATTGCTGTTGCCAGATAGGATACGTAGCCCAAATAACATATCCTCCGCCGAGGGTCAGGAGGAGAAGAGAAATTATTTTTTCCCAGGAATACTTGTTCACTTCTTTATTCATTCGTCTTCAAATCCACCACCATACCCCCTGTAACCCGGGCCAATTCAGCGGGGGTAATGGAGAAAACTGCATTCGGCGTGCCCGCCGCGGCCCAGATGACGTCGAACTGCCAGAAATCTTCGTCAATATAAGTGTGCAGGTGGGTTTTGTGCCCAAACGGTGGCACCCCGCCAATGGCAAACCCCGTTATCTCGCGGACGGTCTCGGCATCGCCCCGCCGAACCTTTTTCCGGCTCACGCCACCCAAAGCGGCCAATTTTTTCTCGTCGAGCCGGTTGGGACCGCTGACCAGTGCCAAAACAGATTGGTCGCCGACGATGAATACCAGCGATTTGACAATTTGAGCCACCGTGCAGCCAATGGCCTGAGCCGCATCTGCCGCGGTACGGGTAGTGGCTTCAAATTCTTTGACCGCAATCTCTATCCCCAATGCTTGGGCCGCATCAGCAACTTTTTGGGCGGTGGAATGCATTTTCAAATACCCGTTTTTTGGATTCAGGGGCAGGTTTAAGACCTGCCCCTGACTGATGATTAATATTCCTGAAACTTTTCCCCGTTCAACAAGGCGTATTCCATACTATCAATCAGCGCCCGCCAACTGGCCTCGATGATGTTGGTATGCGCGCCCACCGTGGTCCAAACATGGCCGGTAGCGTCGTCGTGAAAGTCAATCATTACCCGGGTGTGGGCGGCAGTGCCGGAGTCGCTATCGAGAATGCGGACCTTGTAGTCGGTCAAATGGATATTTTTGAGTTGGGGAAAATCCTGATACAGCGCCCGGCGCAGGGCCACGTTTAAGGCATTCACTGGCCCGTTTCCTTCGGCCACGGTGTGCCGAACTTCGTCGCCGACTTTAATCTTGACCGTGGCCTCGGTAAAGAGGCCGCGTCCTTGCCGATTTTCGGTGACCACCATAAAATCAATCACTTCAAAGGGCGATTGATAACCATTGGCCACCCGGCGCAGCATAATGTCTATCGAGGCCGAGGCCCCTTCAAAGGTGTAGCCTTGGTTTTCCAGTTCTTTGATTTGTTGCAGCACCAGTTTGGCTTCGCCCCGGCTGGTATCCAGCCCTAACTCTTCGGCTTTGTGCAAAATATTACCCCGTCCCGAAAGCTCAGAAATCAGATTCCGCTTTTCATTGCCCACCAGGGTGGGATCCATGTGCTGGTAGCTCTCCTCAATCTTGCGGATTGCCGCCATGTGAATGCCACCTTTGTGAGCAAAGGCGCTGTGCCCCACAAAAGCCTGGTGCGTGTTAGGGGTTATATTGGCTAATTCGTCCACATACCGAGAAAGCATGGTTAAATCTGCCAACTGTTGGTTACTGACACATTGGCACCCCATTTTAAGCTGTAAATCAGGAATAATGCTGACCAAGTTGGCGTTGCCCACGCGCTCGCCATAGCCGTTAATGGTGCCCTGCACGTGGTTTGCCCCGCCGCGGACTCCGGCCAGGGTGTTGGCCACACCCAATTCGCAATCGTTGTGGGCGTGAATACCAAGCTGGGCTTCTGGAAACCGTTTGGCAACCTGCCGGGTGATCTCCTCGATTTCCCAGGGCGTGGCCCCACCGTTGGTATCGCACAAAACCAAACAATCGGCGCCACCCTTTATGGCGGCTTGTAAGGTGAGGATGGCGTACTCAGGATTGGCTTTGTAGCCGTCATAAAAATGTTCGGCATCAAAAATCACTTCTTTGTGTTGCGTTTTGAAATATTGCACGCTTTCGGCAATCATGTCCAGGTTTTCTTCCAGGTCTGTTTCCAGCACGTGGTGCACGTGCAAATCCCAGCTTTTGCCTACCAGCGTCACCACCGGCGTGTTGGCTTCAACCAACGCCTGGATGTTGGCATCCTGATCGCAGGTGACGCCCTTGTAACGGGTGCTGCCAAAGGCGGTAATTTTGGCATGCTTCAACTCCAACTCATGTTGCCGGGCAAAAAACTCGGCATCTTTGGGATTGGAACCGGGCCAGCCGCCCTCGATGTAATGAACCCCAAAATCATCCAGTTTTTTGGTAATTTTTAATTTATCGTTGCAAGATAGCGCAACACCTTCACCCTGGGTGCCGTCACGCAGGGTAGTGTCGTACAAAAATATTTGGGTTGTCATTGGAACCTCCACATCGGTCATCAAAATTCGTTGGAACATCAAACTGGTTTGTAACTTAAACCTGATACACAACGCAATACCTATTCAGTTCCAATGCGACGGGCGACAGTCACCAGGTTGACCGTCGCCCGCTTGACACCCCTGTCGATGCCGGTATTTGGTTGGCTTGTATCCATAAAACTGCGAACTTCCTTAGAACTTCCTTATAAAAAATCAGGATGCGAGGAACGATAACCCCTCGGGTAGTAGTTCAATTGTAAGTGATGAGATGTTTTTATTTTGCCCCCACCCCTGGCCCCTCCCCCAATTTGGGGGAGGGGAAAAAGGGGGGATGG
>JAFGNV010000158.1 GCA_016926805.1 Anaerolineae bacterium | reverse complement strand
GGCCAGGGCAATGGCTCCATCGCGTAAACGGTGGGGGATGCCGGTAAAGATGGTAAAGCGGGGCAACCGGTACAGGATAAGGACCAGTAAGATAACGCCCAACGTTTCGATAGCGATCTGGGTCATGCCCAGATCGGGCGCGTTGAACAGAATGTAAAACAGGGCCACGCTGTAGCCCACCACCCCCAGGGCGACCACCGCCGCCAGCCGGGAGCGGCTAAAAACAACCATGACCGTGGCGGCCAAAATTAGCCCGGCAATGACCAACTCGTAAAAGCGAACTTCCGACGCCGCGATTAGGCCGGTCAAATCTACCTGGTTGAAGAGGGTGTAGCCAATCAACAGCACCGTGGTGAGAATGATGGTGATCAGGTAATAGCGCAGATAGCCGTTTTGCAAGATGCGGGTTTGAAGACCTGCCACCTTGAGCATCCCGGCCAGCAGCCAGTTGTACCACTGTTCCGGCCCCCAGCGAGCAATGATATTGAGCGGGCGGACGAGTTGCGCCAGCAGATTGTGGATCATGTATAGCGCAATCCCCAGGGCCAGGGTGAGCAGGCTGAGGAAAAATTCCAGGTTAAAACCACTCCAGGCGGAAAGTTTCACTTTCACCACGCCATCATACATGGCTTGCGCGGCGGCCACCATCACGGCTTGCAGGGGATTGCCCGGCCAAAGTTCAATGACCAGCACCAGGGCCAGCCCGATGATCCCCAACACCAACGGTCCCAGCCACATCCCGGGCGGGGCCTCGTGAGGATGTTTGGGGGTGTTGGGTTTGGGGCCAAAAAAGGGCCGGTAAGCCACCAGCCCGGCGGCAACAATGGTCAGCGCGTTGGCTAACACGGCCGCGCCGGTCAGAATATTGGCGACTAACGGTGACGCAGCCAGGGTAGCCTGATAAATGAGTTTTTTGCCGATATAGCCGATAAACAACGGCAGCGCGCCCATCATTGACAATGCGGCCAGGGCCACGGCGGCAAACGTGATGGGCATCAGCCGGTAGAGGCCGCTAAGTTGGGTGATGTCGCGGGTGCCGGTTTCGTGATCAATGGAACCGGCGGCCATAAATAGCGCGCCTTTGTAAAGCGAGTGAACAATGAGAAAGACCACGGCGGCTTTGAGCGCGGCCGGCGTGCCCAAACCAATGAGCATCACCAGCGTGCCCAGGGCGCTAACCGTGGAGTAGGCCAAAATGCGTTTGAGGTCGGTTTGCTGCCAGGCCACGTAAGCGGCCAGCACCATGGTCACTGTGCCGATGGCCGCCAGGCTAAAATGCCAGGCAAAAGTGCCGCCCAGGGCCGGGTCGAGCCGGGCCAGCAGGTAAACGCCCGCCGTAACCATCGTGGCCGAGTGCAGATAGGCGCTCACCGGGGTAGGCGCGGCCATCGCGTTGGGCAGCCAAAAATGGAAGGGCACCTGGGCCGATTTGGTGAATGCACCCAGCAAAACCAGGATCATCAGCGGCAGGTACAGGGGATGCGCCCGGATGAGATCGCCCTGGTTGAGCACGGCGGATAACTCCCAACTCTGGCCGACGTTACCCAACAGCAGCAGCCCGGCCAGCAAGGCCAGTCCCCCGGTGCCGGTCACCAGCAGGGCTTGCAAGGCCGATTGGCGAGAAATTTCCTGTTCGTGGTTAAAGCCAATCAGTAAGTACGAGGTCAGGCTGGTCAGTTCCCAAAATACAAAGAGGGTGATGAGGTTATTGGCCAGCACCACCCCCAGCATCGAGGCCATAAACAGCAGCAAGTACAGGTAAAAACGGCCCAGCAACCGGTGTCCGGCCAGATAGCCGCCGCTGTAAACGGCCACCAGCGCGCCAATGCCGCTGATGAGCAGGCTAAAAATGAGGCTGAGGCCGTCTACATAAAAGGAGAGGTTAACGCCCAGCGAGGGTACCCACTGGTACGTAAGCTGCGCAGTTTCTCCGGCGGCAATCAACGGGATCAGGCTGGCAAAATAAAGGGTCAGGCCCAGCGGCACCAGGGCAATGAGCCAGCCGCTATATTTTTTTAATCCAGACTCCTTGCCTTGCGAGTTAGGTAGTTCTGATTCGGCTACGGTGTTTGTCATCGGCTTACCCTCTTCCTGAATTTCTCAAATGAACCTTTAAATAAGGTAGACTACGTGCAGTTCGCTCTGGCCTGACCAGCCAACGACGTTGCCAGATTCATGATCTTAATATTCAATACTTGTTTTGTCGAATCTGATGTTCTGCCGGATTAACTACGACCGGAATACGGCCATTGGGCTGAGTCGTTTCCCCAATACCCGGCGAACTATCAAGTGTACTTAAACCATAACGAAAAAGGACGATTTGTGTTATTAGGAGTAATGTGGTAAAGTTGACGATGTTGATAAACTGCCATTAAATTGTAACACCGCGTTCCCATATCGTTGGGAACCAGCACTCTGCGTGTGAGGGAGGGGCAATCCCCACAGATATTTGGCTTAACGATTGGATTGTCCAAAACATTGTCCGTAGAGTAATTGAACAGGATGGGGCCAAACGTAAACTCGGTGATTGAGTTTACGCAGGAGCTTACGGCGTTTGGTCGTGAATAACGAGCACAGCGTGCAGTCTTAAGATGCGCGTCATTCATAAACAAAGCCTGAACAACAACTTCCTCTATTATATTGAGAAGCTGAGGTACTAGATCAGTTTGTGTTTGGCGGGAGTTGTTTAGCATAGGCCAATCTTAGCTCTGCAATCTTTGCAGAGCTAAGACCTTAGTTTTGTTAAGACCTTAGCTTTGTTAAGACCACAATCTTAGCCATAAGGAGGTTGCCTTATGCTGCCCCAAGTATCACCATCAGGTTCTGAACCCACCCTACCTCTGCCATCAGACCCTCAACGGCAGAGATTTACCCGCTCTGGTCGGTATCGGCCGAGAAAATCCCTTTCCAAAAAACTGAAAATTCTGCTCATAGCCGTGTTAGCCCTTCTGGTTCAGGGTTGCACAATTGTGCGTACGTCACCGATGTCTTCACCGTCAACCCAAGATGATGATGCGCCTGTTGTTTCGCCAGAGGCGGTGAAAGAGGTTGCCTATGTCAACCCAGATGATGTCTACCAGCGTGTTCCGATTCCAGAGATAATTGCCAGGCCCAATCGAGCAAAACCGGTACCGCTGCAGAGTATGTTCATCCCCACGCCGTCGACCCTACCCCAGACGGCAGTTCCACTGGAGCCGCCCCCTACCGCAATGCCGGTTGTGATTGATGCACCAACTTTTACGCCGACTCCTTTGCCTACGGCCACCAGTTTGCCCTCCAACACGCCGACGCCGGTACCCATTGTGGTGGAAATACCCACTGAAACGGCCACGCCGGAATCGGGGATCAAATATGTGGTCATTATAAGTATCGACGGTCTGCGGCCCGATGCTTTAGCCCTGGCCCATACCCCTACACTGGATGAACTCATAGAACAGGGTGCTTATAGCCCTGCGGCGCAAACAATTGTGCAGAGCTTTACCCTGCCCAGCCACGCCTCGATGTTAACCGGGGTGGTGGCCGAAAAACATGGCTTGCTTGATGCGCTGCCGTATATAGGCTGGCCGGGCTTAAATGTCCCTACGGTGTTTAATATGGCCCACGATGCCGGTTTTACCACGGGAATGGTGTTTGGTAAGGAGAAATTAAATTTTCTACTTTTGAATGACTCGGTGGAGAGCTTTTGTGACATTGACCTCCATGATGAGTTGGTCAAGGATAAGGCGGTTGGGTTTGTCAAAAAAGGTTTGCCTCACCTCCTTTTTGTCCACTTTCCAGATGTCGATGCGGTCGGACACGAATTCGGCTGGATGTCGGAGTACCAGTTAGGTGCCGTCACTTACGTTGATGGATTGATCGGCGAGATTGTGGCCGAACTGAAGAACAACAGCTATTGGCACAATACACTCCTGATAGTTACGGCTGACCACGGCGGGCATGGCTATCGCCATGGCGATGATTCACCGGTTGATCGGACGATTCCCTGGCTGGCCGTGGGACCGGGTGTTCCAAAAGGCACAACCATAGAACATATTAATATCTACGATACAACCGCCACCGCGTTATATGCCCTGGATGTGCCAATTCCCGAATATTTTGATGGGCGGCCAGTCATGGAAATTTTTCCCCAAGCAAATTAATCAAACAGGGGCGACAGTTAAATTGTCGCCCCTGTTTTAACTCTACGGTTCGTCCGTACCGGGAGAACCGTAAAGGTTGCGACTGGCCAGCCAGTTGTTGGGATTGTTAGGGTCGCCATTTTCATTAACCAAAACCAGCGAATCCCCCCGTCCGTCCGGGCTGACCGGCCAACCGTTTTCATCATCATACTCAAATTCCAACAAAGTCTGCCCCTCAGCATCCCGCAGCGTAATTTTCTCTCCTTTGTTTGAAAAATGTCCCTCGTATGCGCCGCCAACCGTCACGTCCGGATATTTTTCGGCAAAAAAGACAGGATTGCTGGCCAGCACCACAAAGTCATTCGCCTCTAGCGGGGGCGTATTGGGCGGGAAGGTAAACTGAATACCCTCGTCAAGAGAGATATTCGCCAGATCCATCGCGCTATCGCCAATGTTCTTCAACTCGATAAATTCGTAATCATCCCCATCACTGGGGTTATACATCACCTCGGTGATGCGCAGTCTATTGCCCGGCTGCGTCACGTGGTAAATGGCCTCGTTTAAGGCGCTCCAGTTTTGTTCGGCCTGCGGATTATAGGTTCGCGCTTTGATTTGCGCAGTTTGCGTCAGCACAGCCGGGCCACTGTAGGCCACTGCATTGGGATACACTTCACCCGTGTATGACATCCGGGGATCGGAACCGTCGGTGGTGTAGTAAATCATACAATCTTGACACGAGTCCGGCAGTGTCATCGACAACTCGAAACCGGCTTCAACCAGATCGCCATGTTTGCTAAACGTCGGCGGGTCAAATTGAGGATAAAGTCCGGCTTCGCGAGCCTGGGCAATCAGCCTGCCGGCATTTCCGTCCATTTGAGCAAGCACCGCCTTGTTGGCTTGGGACCAGTCGACCTGCGTGAGCGGATTTTCCCGATTCGCATCGCCCCAGCGGGCCGACTCGTTCAATATCACCGGGTCGATTTCGGTGGTGAGTTGTTGCCAACGCTGTTGGGCTTTGGCATCCGTCAACGCGCCACCATTGAATAGATGTTTGTACATCCGGTCGGCCAGTTGGATTCGAAAATCGGGGTCTTGCAGCAGGGTTTGAAATAGCATTTCAAGGGTGCTGTTGGCAAAATCATTCGCCTGGCCCAAGTTGAAATTGGCCCCGCCACCCCTAAAGATTTCATCATTCTCATCAGCTATGATTTTACCCCGCCGACCCATCACATCCTGGCGGCGAATACCCATCGTCCACTGCTGAGGCAACTGCTCGACGCCGGCATACCAGTTCAAAATTAAATAGTCGCTTAATTGGGCCGGGTCAAGCGAGCCGGTTATTTCGGCAACCATGGGGGCCAATTGGTCTGGATTGCTTCCCACCCGGTTGGACAGGCCGACAAGAGCAAATAGATCATCCAACCGGCCGCCACCTCCTGTATTGTCGCCCAGCGACCCCTCCTGATCTGCCACAAACCAATCTTCTTTTTCACTGCCCAGGTACGAAGCCATAAACGATGCATCGGGTCGTTCCGTCAGATTGTACACGCCCCAGTACAGACCGTTGAGGTAAAGGTGAACAAACCTATCGTGTGGGCCTAAATTAGTCATAGCCAACTGCGAGGCGCGCAACCAGGGATTGCGGACGTAAGTGAAATCGAGCTCGGTTGCGCTCGTTCCGGCAAAGCTATCATTACCGCCTGGCAGTAACACGAGAGAGTCAAACTGGGTAACTGAAGAGTCAGAAAATAGAGGGTAGACAAGTTTGGACGCCCCATACTCGCCCTTGAATAGCAGCCGAAAAGATTGTTTTGGCGAGGTTGGGTCACCTTGCGGCCTAATACCCGCGTTTATGAGAAAGCCCGTTTCACTCCCATCCGGCGAAATGAATTCAACCGACACCGGCTGCTCTGAGGATTTACCCCTGTCTTCGGGATCGGTGTAGAGATGGTCAAAACTCTGCCCATCCATCACCAACGACAGCGTTGGAATTGAGGTGAGGCCTTTTTTCAGCATATTTTTGAATTCTGGATCGTGGACGATAGCCGGGTCCATTTCATAATCCGTCGCCATCAGCGAGCCACTCACCAGCCCTTGCGACACGCTCAATTGAGTCCCCCAATGGGTGGGAAATCCGGCCGGGGCTGCGGGTTGAGACAGCACGTTATCCAGGAAGATGTAGCTATGCGTTTCTACCACGGAGGGTCGGGAGTTGGCGTTGAAGGCAGCCGCCCGCAGCAGGGTGGTTGTGTCAACCGGAATCGGCTCGGTGTAAACGGCGCCGTTGGTCTCGCTCGGCGTACTCCCATCGGTGGTGTAACGAATGGTTGCGCCGGGTGACGTACTGGTCAACGTAACCGAAAGCGGTCCGTTATAAAGCCCCCGTTCTACACTGAACTGCACCGGAGCAACTGTGTCCAGTCGCACCGAAGTGATGTCGTTGGTGAAACCGGGCGTAGGGTGAGTGAGGAAAGCAAAGTTTAAATCATCCCCATAACGACCGTATGATGTGTTCCTAAATTGCTCCGGGTACTGCGGCTCGATGGCGTCCATAAACCTGTCTTCAATGATATTGTGCAGGGCCAAAAATTCGCCGGTTCTGCTGAGTTTGAAGTTGGTATGCAGCACCGCGCCCGGTTCCGTTGACGTACGGTTTTTGCCGGAAGCGAACACCAGCAGGTATTCATCGCTGCCCAGGGTCTTGTCCGGCAAAGGCCATTTTTGAGGTTGGACGGGATCGTCCGTTAAGGCCCAGCCACCCAAGTTGACAGCCGACCGACCACGATTGTAGATTTCAATCCAGTCTGAATAATCGCCGTCTTCGTCGGTTAGGCCGGAGCCGTTATCGGCCAGAAATTCATTGATAATCAGGTCGCTGGCGTTGCTGGCAGAGGTGGTGAAACTCTGCCCACCACCGAGCAAAAGCATGAGACTCAACACAAGCCAAAAGATTTTTTTTCGAGTTTTTTGGTGAATCATTGTTGCCTACAATTTCTGGTTTTAAATCAAGTTGGGGACGCTGTATACAGCGTCCCCCCTGCTGCAAACAGAATCTTATTTGCATTCGGTAAAAGTCTGGTATCTCAAAATATCGAGATGATGCAAAATAACCTCTTCTCGTTCATCCACAAAACGGAGCATGTTCTGAACGTTTTGCTCAAAGAGTTGCGGACCGGGCAAATCCGGGGCCCAGCGAGCCGTTTCCATTGGAATGAAGGGCCGGACGATTTCTGCCTGCGTCAAAATTTCGGCTTTGATGTTTTCTTTGGAAAGTTGGCCCACTTCGGTTGGCGGTTTGCCATACTTATTCTCAACCCCCAGATACTCCCGGGCGCGGTCTACAAAACGATGCTTGAAGCCGCAAAAGCCAATCATAGGTTTTTCCATCAACCGGGTAATGCTATCGTGCGGGCTGTATGCGTTTACAAGGGTATTCAGGTCGGTCTTGAAACCCTGAGGGCCGCCGCCAAAACTATATTCAGCATCCCAAACCATAAAGCGCCACTGGGCGTCGCTGCCATACGCCTCCGGGTCCCAGCGCCGGTAGGCCGCCCAGTTGCTCCGTGGCCAATCATAATTTTGCACATACGCCTCAAGGAACGTGTATGAAAATAGATTTTCAAGATCTACCCGCCATTCCAGGCCGCCAATATTGCCCGGATTGGAGAAGTCGGCGCTGCCGACCCAATTCTGGTTCTCCAGCCAACTACCATAACCGCCATCTCTGACTTCTTCTTGATCAATCCACAGGCCTTCTTCGTTATAGTAACGAGACTTTACAATCACATCCCACTCGGCGTCTTTGCTGGAATATGACCGCAGCATTTGCAAGTCGATACGTTCGGTCAGGTTATAAAGACCCCAGAATTGGCCGTTGAGATAAACCAGCACCCAGCGTCCATGGGCAATGGGTTGGCCCATATTACGGTGCAGATTACGTGTTACCTGATCGCCGATGTATTTGGCGGTAAAAGCCTGGTTACCCAGGGCGCCGTCTTCGTCGCGATAAACAAAGCTGTCGTTGTATCCGGCGCGCAGCACCAGCTTGTCGAACTTGGTTACGGGACTGTCTTCAAATAGGGGGTATTCCAGGTTGCCCGGCCCGCCGTACTTCTTGTTGAAGTAGATGCGATACGACTTTTTGTAACTATACCAACGCGATTTGCCGCCGTGAATCCGAATACCGGCATTGACATTAAATTCTTCATGTCCGCCGGGCGCGAAATATTCCATGGTAACAGGGCGTTCCCATTCTTCGCCCCTTTCTTGCGGCGCGTTATGCAGGGTGTCAAAGTGAACCCAATCCGAAACCAAAGAAATCACCGGAATGGTCTGCTCGTAATTGGCCACAATGTACGACCGGGTATAAGGGTAACCGGCAGGTGTACCGTCATTGTTAAACACCTGCGCCCTGATAACCGTCGACTCGTTGATGGTGATGGGGCCGGTATAAGGCGCGTTGGCGGCAATGGGGAAAGAGCCGTTGGTGGTATAACGGATAGTCCCTCCCGTCAGATTGGTCAGAGTTAAAACAAAGGGTTGGTTGGTAACCATCGCGTTATGAGAAAAGACAATGGTTTCGGGAAACACAACCGGCTCGGATTCGGATGCTTCGCCTGCCTGAGTTGCGGCTTCTTCTGATGACTCTGGGGCTGTACCCTCTTGGGCAAAAACAACGCTTGCGCCGGGTGATAACCCAACCCCCACAGATAGGGCCAGTAACAGCCCCAATAAAAATATTCTTACACCTGATTTTTTGAACTGATCTAAGCTCACCATAATTTACCTCCTTGAGCTATTTTTCTGAAAGCGTCCAAGATTTGCGCCCCATTTTTCCCGGCTAAATAGCCCGGACCTTGCCACAAAAAAGAGGCTATCTTATTAGACGCGATGTAAACTAGAATTCTTATTTCGGTAGACCGGCCAGAACGTGATAAGCGGGGGTATTGAGAATGCCAAAACTGGCCAGTTCTGTACCCGGGGCGGTGACGCCGTAGTCCAGATTCCACAGGAACATTGGACCCACCCAGCCCCATTGTTTGCCCATTTGATACGCTTCAGCAATCCACTGGGCTTGTTCTTCAACCGTGTTATCGAGGGCATATTCATAACCCGGTTTGGGATTGCCCGACACAGCCCAGCCAAATTCCGTAGGGACGATAGCTTTACTGCCATCCCCATTGGCCAGCATTACTTCGCGGTAGCCTTCCATGGTGCCCCGGAAACACCAGCTATGATGTCGATTTTCAAAGGGGCCGCGGAAGCTGGTCGCCGTTGAGTCGGCCACAGTACGCCAGTCGCCTTGCGCCGGGCAGTTGTAGCCGCTGGGATGCGCCCCGAGGGCATCAAAAAATCCTCTGGCGCCATTGGCGTACATCTGGTTGAGATAGTCAATATCATCAACCGCAGCATCACCCACACTACCGGCCGGGGTTAACGCCCCACTGACCACCACCATTTCCGGATTGACGGCCTTAATGGCCCGGTAAGACGCCTGCAAAAGCTGCACGTAATTTGCCGCATTAATGCGTCCCATACCACCGGCTTCGTACCAAAGATTCTGCTCGTTCCAAACTTCAATCGCCTGCACTTTACCGCGGTAGTGGTTGGCCACTTGCGCCACAAATTGAGCGTAGAGATTGGGGTCTTGCGGTGGGCCTTCTACGCTTTTGTCATCATCCGGCGGCCGCGCCCAATCCGGCGACTTGGGGATGCTCAACAGGATGTTGATGCCGTTGCCGTGATAGGCGTTGATCAGCCCATCCCACATCGCCCAGGCATAATCGCCGGGCGCCGACTCAACATCTTTCCAGGCCATTTGAAACTTGACCCAGTTGAAGCCCATCGCCCTGATGTGGCCGATGTTGGCCGGTGTATCGCCACGTGGGTCAGCCTGAATGCCGTAGCCAAAGGGAAGATTCACGGCCGGTACGGCGGGTGGTGGGGCAGCTTGTTGTTGCGTGGCTGCCGCCGGTTGAACCGGCCTGGGCGCTGCGGTTGGGGTTGAGGTTGGCACTGGGGTCGGGGTGGCGGTTGGGTTGGGGGTGGGTGTCGGTGTAGCCGTGGGTAAAGGCGTCGGGGTGGCCACTTGAACGACCAATGTTCCTTGCAGAATGGGCGTCGGGTTTTGGCTGGAAAAGATACTGGCAACCACGGCAAAAACACCGCCCTGTTCCGGTGCGTCCCATTGATAATCAGGCTGGCTCAAGTCAACCGTTGTTTCGCTCACAATGACTCCAACTTGATCTTGCACCCGCCAGGCCACCGAATATTCATTGTCAGCCGGAGCCGGGGTAGAGGTTGACTTTTGGAAAGTTCGCAATACCTCCCACATCTGTTCATCTGCTTCGGCGCCGGCATTCTCAATGGCCACACCATCCAGATGGTAACGCTTCACCAATTCAAGCGTATCAACCAACCGGGCCGGATTAGCCAGGTAAATTGTATGATGGCGATTGGCCCCGTCCAGATAGGCAAACCAGTACGTGCCGGTTGCATCGTCCATTTGGATGCCGGTTGAGGCTTGAGCCGACAACGTAAAATCCAGATTTTTGCCAGGATCAATTCCGTTAAGGGTATTTACCACCGTAACATCACCAATTCTATCAAGGGCTTGCTCGTAACCCATCGGTTGCACTTGCCCATCGACCCATTCGGTGCTGTGCGGTCTATAGCACAATTGTATTTTGTAACGATTTATCTGGCCGGTAGCCCAGCCGAGCATCTGTTCCATTTGCCCGCCCGGGGCGTAAGCCTTTGGGTCCGGCCAGGTCGGCAGCTTAACCCGGTCTGCGATACGGCCAATGGCCGGCCAATCATAAGCGCCGGTGTCCCAATTGCCTGTTGACATCTGCTGAGGCAGGGCGACGTGCACTGAAAGCTGTTTATCTTCCGGCAACGCCCCGCGTAGCTCCTGTAAAAAGTCGGTGTACGTTTGGCGTAAATCGGGAGAAATGCCCCGGTAATCGAGATCAACGCCTTGGTATTCGCCGCTTGTAACCAGATCAACAAGGGCTTTGAGATGTTGTCCGCGCAGGGCCGGGTCAACCAACAAATTATCAACCTCAGCCGCGTTACGGATTGTCGGAATAACTGCCCAATCAGCATCTTGAATTTCCAAAGGAATTTTTTCGGTATCGCCGGTAATGCGGCCATCACTGGCCAAACGAAAAACCGGGAGGTTGATTTCGATCGCCATGGTTTTGTCAACATTGGGCAGGATGCCGTTATGATCGTTACCAACGTAATCGGTAGAAATACCGAGTTCGACCGCGTGCGTTTGCATGATAGCCACTGCCTCGGGCAGAAAATCCAGTTCTGCTTGAATGATATTTTTGGCCAAAATTCTGCGACTGGGCTGCCATTCCCACCCGTCGCCGTTAAAGGCGTACAGGTCCAGGGTATGGTTATTTTCGGTAGCAGGGTTGGGCAGGGTCAGGCCCACGGCAGGTAAAAGATTTCCACTATAACTAATACGATAAACCGGCCCTTTTGTTGCCAAGTTGGCGGGCAGCTTTTCTATCGCAGTTGCCAGATTGTCACTAACCGCTGCTGACTGAAACTCGTCACCGGGCAGAACATCCAGCTTAACCCGGGCCGACTGGCCCATCACCGGTATAAAAGCCAATTCTGCGCCATCATCGGTATAAAGGATGTAGTTGCCTGCGTCAATGGATTCGTAGTCCCCATAAAACAGCCGGTCGGCCAATGAGATTGGAGGCAAAAATAGCACAATCACCATTGCGGCCCCCAGAACTATGGTCGAAATAATCCAACTTGATTTAATCTTGTTTTGTTTCAACAATGACATGCGTTCTGCCTCTGTATCCTTATACGTCGTCAGGTGCAAAAATGATGACTCGCTTCTCCCCTGGTAAGGAATATGAATCCAGCATAACAAATCAAGTCCCTCTTAGTCAATGCAAATTTGGCGAGTTAGGGTGGCCTAATTGCAGGGGAATGGCGGCAGAGTGATATGCGGCACACTGTCTACCCAGGAGCTAAACTTTTTAAGCGGGCGAGTGTTCTTGATAGCCATAACGACACTAATATATACGAGCTATGTCGGCAAAAGGTTTTAAAACCTCAAATTTCTAATCTTACTGGCACCTGGCCGAACCTGTTAACCTGGGCTCGCTCACGGCGGTCAGGTTTGGTTTGACGGTTTAAAATCAGTATATACCAAAATTGGCGGTAATGTCATCCATCAAAGGGGGGATTCATGGAGGTGGAGGGGGTGGATATTAGAAGCACGTTATGTGGAGATTGGATGAATTTATGATCCTGAATAATATATTCTCTTTTTGGTATCTTGATTGGTCTTTAGCTTGGACTTGTGAGTTAGATAACTTGTCACTACAGCAAAAGAGTTGGATGAGTTTTCCCACCCGACCCGAGAGGAGTCCCCCTGGAATTTTTACCAAACGCTCGAAATATATTAATTTTGGTTTTCGCTTATGCCCGGCCATATAAATAATTGACTGACGCTACCACGATGTTATACCACAACGGCCTCGCCTTGTCCACTAAAAAAATTAATTTAGAGAAAAAACCATTACCACTGGTAGTGGTGCCATGAAAGGTTCTCCTGTTTGAGTGATTGAGAAGGTGGGTATTGTTTTCATAAATAATCCCATTCCCTAGATGATGAAATCAGGGTATAATTTAGCCATAGGCTCTTATAGCTTTCACATCGACAAAAGATTGTCGATAAATTGTTGTCTAAACGGCCACACCGAGCAAGAGGAGTAAGGTTCG
>JAFGNV010000157.1 GCA_016926805.1 Anaerolineae bacterium | reverse complement strand
GTATCAACGTGATTTACGCCGACCGGCAAGGCTATCTATGGCTGGGCGGCTGGGGCACCGGCCTGGAGCGCCTGGACCCGCAGACCGGCCAATTTCGCCATTATCGTCACCAGGCTGACGACCCCACCAGTCTGAGCCATAATGCCATCCTGTCCATTTACCGGGACCGTCGCGGTATTCTGTGGATTGGCACCAACAATGGCCTGAATCGCTTTGACCCGGCCCGGCAGCAATTCACCGCCTATTATCATCAGCCCGGTAATCCGGCCAGTCTGGCCGCCAATGACGTGCGGGTTATTTATGAAGATAAGACCGGCTTGCTCTGGCTGGGTAGTTGGTTTGGCGGCCTGACCCGCTTTGACCCGCTAAGCGAGCAATTCAAGGTTTACCAGGCTGACCCCAACCAACCGCACAGCCTGTCCAGCAATGCCATTATGACCATTTATCAAGACCACAGCGGAGCTTTGTGGGTCGGCACGGCCAACGGCCTCAACCGTTTTGACCCTCAACCCGAAACCTTTAGCGTCTACACCCAGGCCGACGGCCTGCCCAGCAACCGTATGCGTTGCATCCTGGAAGATGAGCAGCGTAACCTGTGGCTGAGCACTGCCGCCGGTTTGGCCCGGTTTGATCCTGACCGCCAGACCTTTAAACGCTATACCGCCGCCGATGGCTTGCAGGGCAATCTTTTTACCGCCTCGGCCTGTTACCAGGCTCAGTCGGGCGAAATGTTTTTTGGGGGCAGCAATGGCTTGAACAGCTTTTATCCCGAAAACGTGCAGGATAACGTTTATGCGCCGCCGGTGGTGTTGACCGGTCTGCAAATTTTCGACCAACCGGTGATGCTAACGCCGGATTCGGTGTTACAAAAGCCAATCTGGCAAACCGACCGCCTGGCCCTATCTTATCTGCAAGATACCCTTTCTTTTGAATTTGCGGCCTTGAGTTATATCAGCCCCGCGCAGAATCGCTACCGCTACAAATTGGAGGGTTTTGATGATGACTGGCGCGATGCGGGCAGCGGGCAGCGGGTCGCCAGTTATACCAATTTAGACCCCGGTAACTACGTTTTTCGGGTGCAGGCCGCCAACAACGACGGGGTGTGGAGTGATAAAGAACTCGCTGTGGCGCTTACCCTGACGCCGCCGTGGTGGAACACCTGGCTGTTCAGGGGGCTGGTCTTTGTCAGCTTATTGGGCGTGATTGTGGGAATCTATCGCTGGCGGGTGGGCGTGGCGCGGGCGCAAACGCGCCGCCTTGAGACTTTGATTGACGAACGCACCGCCGAACTGCGCCAATCCCAGGCGCTTTACCATTCCATTATCCGCGCCTCGCCGGACAGCATTATCATCTTTAGCTTGCCAGGCATAATGGAGTTCGTGTCGCCGGCCGGGGTTAAAATGTTTGGTTATGACACGGCCGCAGAAATAGTGGGCCGCCCAATTTTGGATTTTATTGCGCCCACCGACCACGAACTGGCGGCCAGTCGTTTGCAACAGATGGCCCAGGGCGGCCCGTTAGCGCCGCTTGAATACCGCGCCCTCAAAAAAGACGGCCAGATTTTTGATATCGAAGCCAACACCGAGGTTATTCGCGACGTCGACGGCCGGCCCACGGCGGTTCTTTCTATTATTCGTGACATTACCGCGCGCAAGCAGGTAGAGGAGGCGCTACGGGCCAAAACCGAGGAATTGGACCGCTTTTTTAGTCTGGCGCTCGACTTGCTGTGCATTGCCGATATTGAGGGCTATTTTCTCCGCCTCAACCGGGCCTGGGAAAAAACTCTGGGCTATTCACTGGCCGAGTTGGAAGGTCAAAAATTTTTAGACTTTGTTCATCCTGACGACAAGCCATCTACCCTGGCCGTTATTGGCGAGTTATCCGGTGGGCAAGAAGTGCTTAACTTTGTCAATCGTTATCGCTGTAAAGATGGCTCGTATCGCTGGATTGAGTGGCGTTCATTGCCCTACGGCAAGTTTATTTACGCCGCCGCGCGCGACATCACCGAACGCAAACAGGTTGAGGAGGCGCTGCGTGAAAGCGAGGCCAGAATGCGCCAGATTACGGCGGCCATGCGCCAAGCGGTCTGGCTGCGCGATACCCAAACCCTTGAAGTGCTCTATGTTAACCCGGCTTACGAGGAAATATGGGGCCGCACCTGCGAGAGCCTTTACGCCGACCCCACTTCATTTGTCCAGGCCATTCATCCCGAAGACAAAGAACGAATATTTCAGGCCATTCAAAAACAATACCAGGGTATTTTCTTTGATGAAGAGTATCGCATTACCCGGCCGGATGGTAATCTGCGCTGGGTGTGGGGGCGCACGTTCCCTATCAAAAATGACCAGGGTGAAGTCCACCGCATTCTGGCGGTGGTCGAAGACATTACCGAACGCAAACTCATGGAAGAAGCATTGTTGCAAGCCAAAGCTTTGGCCGAAGAACGAAGCTATGCCGCCGAGGCTGCCAACCAGGCCAAGAGCATCTTTCTGGCAAATATGAGCCACGAACTGCGCACGCCGCTCAATGCCATTTTAGGCTTTGCTGAACTTATGACTCGCAGCCCCTCCCTGCCATCCGAACATCGAGACAACCTGGGTATCATCACCACCAGCGGCGGATACTTGCTGACCATGATTAATCAGGTGCTTGATTTATCTAAAATTGAAGCCGGTAGGATGAGCTTGGAGGAAAAGGAGTTTGATCTGTATCGGCTGCTGGACGACCTGGAGGGCATGTTCCAATTGCGCGCCGCCAACAAAAGTTTACGCCTGGTGTTTGACCGCGGAACAGATGTGCCTCAATATATCCGCACCGATGAAGTCAAATTGCGTCAGGTGTTGATCAATTTACTCAATAATGCGGTAAAATTTACGCAAAGGGGAGAAGTGGTATTGCGGGTGCAAATATCAAATGGTAAATTACAACTGGCAAATGGCGAAGGTGCAGTTTGTTATTTACAATTTGCCATTCAAGACACCGGCCCCGGCATTGCCCCCAACGAATTAGATAGCCTTTTTGAGACCTTTACTCAAACCAAAAGTGGTCAGCAAGCACAAGAAGGCACCGGACTGGGTTTGACAATTAGCCAAAAGTTTGTGCAATTGATGGGCGGAAATATACAAGTAGAGAGTGAAGTGGGCCAGGGCACCACCTTTAGGTTTGATATTCAAGTTGGCTTGGTGGAGGCTGGCGTTCTTGCCAGGGAAAGTGAAACTCGTTGGGTGGTGGGTTTAGAACCGGGCCAACCCCATTACCGGATTTTGATTGCGGATGACAAAAAAGACAATCGGCAACTTCTGGTCAAATTACTAAACCCTCTCGGCTTTGACCTGCGGGAGGCTGAAAATGGCCAGGAGGCTGTTGAAATTTGGGCCGACTGGCAGCCCCACCTCATCTGGATGGATTTGCGGATGCCGGTGATGGACGGTTACGAGGCTACCAAACAGATCAAATTGCACATGGCCAAGCGCAAACTTGCCCCGGCGACCGGCTCAGAGCAGGGGTTCAGTGCCGACGAAGGGCCTGAAATCAACACGGTTATCATTGCCGTTACGGCCAGTGCCTTTGAGGGAGAGCGCGCAGTTGTCTTGCAGGCAGGTTGTGACGATTTTGTGCGCAAACCTTTTCGCGATACAGATATTTTTGACTTGCTGCATAAACATATTGGTGTGCGCTATGTTTATAAGGATATGGCCGTCGGGCAGCAAGAGACTGAACCAGGCGGAAGGCCTGACCTCCAAAAATTAAAAACCGCTCTGCATACCATGCCCGGTGAGGTGTTGGTCAAACTCAAAGATGCCGTCATTCGTCTTGATGTTGAAGCGATTGACACGGTGATACAAGAAATTAGCCGCTATAATGCCGCCGTCGCTACCGAACTGACCAGATTGGCAACCGACTTTAAATATGAGCAGATTTTGGCCTTAATTCAAACTACCCAAGCGAACAAAGATGAATAAGGTGTATGCCACCGATACCTCCCGGGCGAATGTCTTATTGGCTCGCTTCCGAATCAATATTTTGGCCTGGGCTTAATCAGGCAAGGCTCTCTATATCAAATTGCCCCGCTTTTGCCCTTCCTCTGGTTGTTCATTATAATTGGGGGTTGTTGTCAGTCGGAGAAGTTTCATCCCTTCCGTCACCTGCCAGACGGGGGATTTTATATACACCCCTCATGGGTGGCGTATTAGACTGGCAACTCTTTAAACTTTTCTTAAGCTGATTTTTAGCTCAATTTAAGGTGATAAATCCGTTTTGGGTGATATACTCTGTTAGGAATTCTATGCTTATCAGGAGGAATCTTCTATGATGATAGAAGTAGTTGACCTTACTAAATCCTATGGTCCCATCCGGGCCTTGCGAGGCATCTCGTTTAACGTGGCCCCCGGCGAGATTGTAGGTTTACTTGGCCCGAACGGCGCGGGAAAATCAACCGCCATGAAAATACTAACCGGCTACCTTCAACCCGACGACGGTATAGTAAAGGTAGACGGCCTGGACGTGTTGACCCATCGCCGTGAAATTCAGGCCCGGCTAGGCTATTTGCCCGAAAATGCGCCGCTCTACCCCGAGATGACGGTGCAGGCGTATTTACTGATGATGGCCAACCTGCGCGAGATCCCGCCCGAGGAACACCTGCTGTATCTATCCCGGGCCGTTTACGCCAGCGGCCTGGCCGACCGGCTGACCCAGCCCATCGGCCAGCTCAGTAAAGGGTTTCGGCAACGTGTCGGCCTGGCTCAAGCTATTTTGCACCAGCCCAAACTGCTCATTCTGGACGAACCGACGATTGGATTGGACCCCACCCAGATTGTGGAAGTTCGCCAGTTGATTCGCCGCCTGGCGCCCCAGAGCACCATCCTTTTCTCATCCCACATTTTATCGGAAGTAGAAGCCGTGTGCGACCGGGTGATCATTATCATCAACGGCCAGGTCAAAGCCGATGCTCGTTTGGATGAGTTGGCGGCCACATCCGATGCCGTGTTGGTGTTGCAGGCAAAAACCGATGGCGTTGAGCAAGCCTTAAAATCACTGGCCGGGGTGACCGAAGTTGAGCCCATTTCTGTCCCCGATGGCCATCCGGCCTATCGCGTCCACGGCGCGGAGGAAGACAACCTCTGCCCGGCCATTTACAACTTGGCCCGCCGCGAGAACTGGCCGGTGCGCGAACTGCGGCGCGATGTTCGCACTCTGGAAACGGTGTTCAATGAGTTGGCTACGGCTATCTCGAACGAGGAGATTGAAGAAGAAATTGTGGAAGAAGAAATGGCAATGGAGGAAGCGCAATCATGAAACAGACCCTGGCCATTATTCGCAAAGAACTTAACCACTATTTTGGCTCGCCAATGGCCCTGATTTTTGTGGGGGTATTTCTGGCGGCCAACCTGTTTGTCGTTTTCTGGATTGACGCCTTTTGGTCGCGCGGCGTGGCCGATATGCGCCCTATGTTCCGCTGGATGCCGATCCTGCTCATTTTCCTGATCGCGGCCCTGACCATGCGCCAGTGGAGCGAAGAAGAGCAAACCGGCACCCTGGAAATATTGTTGACCTTGCCCACCCGCTTGGTTCAACTGGTTTTGGGAAAATTCCTCGGCGTGATGGCCCTGGTTCTGGTGGCCCTGGCCTTAACCCTGTTCCTGCCGATCACCGTGGCCTTGCTAGGTAATCTTGACTGGGGGCCGGTGTGGGGCGGGTACCTGGCCGCCGTTCTTTTGGCCGCCGTCTACGCGGCCATCGGCCTGTTCATCTCTTCCCGTACCGATAACCAGATTGTCTCGTTGATTCTCACCGTGCTGGTCATCGGTTTGCTGTATCTGATCGGCACGAGTGGCGTCACCGACTTTGTCGGCGGCACCTGGGCCGAAATTCTACGAGCCATTGGCCTGGGCAGCCGCTTTGAAAGCATCGAGCGGGGCGTGATCGACCTGCGCGACCTGGTTTACTACCTCTCCCTGGCCGGATTGTTTTTACTGCTCAATGTGGTGTCGTTGGATGTCAAACGCTGGAGCCGTACCGGCAACACCGCGGTTTATCGTCGTGGTATCACGCTCACCGCCCTGCTCCTCGGCGCCAACTTGATTCTGGTCAACGGATGGCTTTACCCGCTCACTGGTGCGCGGGTCGACCTGACCGAGAACAACGAATACAGTCTCTCTCCGGCCACCCGCGACCTGCTCAGTAATTTGCAGGAACCGCTACTCATCCGGGGCTATTTTAGCGAGAAAACCCATCCCTTGCTGGCACCCCTGGTGCCGAACATCCGCGATATGCTGGCGGAATACAAAATTGCCTCCAACGGCAAAGTTGTGGTAGAAATCATAGACCCGCTCCAGGATGCGGAAAAAGAAAAAGAGGCCAATCAGACCTACGGCATCCAACCCACCCCCCTCCAGGCCGCCGACCGTTACGGCGCTTCGGTGGTGAATGCCTATTTTGACATTCTCATCCGTTACGGCGACCAGAACGAGGTGCTGGGTTTCCAGGACCTGATTGAGGTGCAGGCCTACCGCAGCGGCGACGTGGATGTGCGGCTGCGTAACCTGGAATACGATCTGACCCGGGCCATCAAAAAGACCGTCTACGGCTTTCAGAGCATCGACGCGGTGCTGGCGGCCATGGCCGAACCGGCCAAGCTGACCTTGTTTGTTACGCCCGACGGGTTGCCGGACTGGCTGGCCGAAACGCCGACCACCATCCAGAAGGTGGCCGAAGACATCGCCACCAACTCCGGCGGTAAATTTAGTTATGAAATGGTCAACCCGGACGATCCCAACAGCCCGGTCACCCGCGATAGTTTGGTGGGTATGGGGCTGCAACCCTTCCCGGTGTCCCTCTTCTCCGATCAAAGTTACTACCTGCATATGCTGCTGCAAATTGGCGAGGAGCAGCAATTGCTGTTCCCCTCCGGCGATCTGAGCGAGGCCGACATCCGCACTACTATCGAGTCGGCCCTGAAACGTTCCTCGCCCGGTTTCCTGAAAACGGTGGGCCTGTGGACTCCGCCGGACATTCCGCAGCCCGATCCCTTTGGCGGGCAGCAGCCTTCGTTTAAACAATACCAGATGATTGCCGAACAATTGCGGCAGGAATACACCGTGCGGCCGGTTGATCTGTCAACCGGACAGGTTCCGGCTGGCATTGATGTCCTGCTGGTCATTGCGCCGCAGAATATGACCGACAAGGAACGCTACGCCATTGACCAGTATCTGATGCAGGGTGGCGCGGTGGTGGTGGCGGCCGGAAATTACTATTTTAACCCCGACCCTTTCAGCGGCAGCTTGGGGGTGGCGCCGGTGGAAGATGGTCTGCGTGATATGCTGGCCAGCTACGGCATCAACGTGGGGCAGGCCCTGGTGATGGACATGCAAAACGAGCCATTTCCTATTCAAATCCAGCGCGACCTGGGAGGAGTGCCGGTCGTGGAAATCCAGGCCCTTGATTACCCCTTCTTTGTGGATGTCCGGCCCACCGGGATGGATCAGAAAAGCCCCATCCTGGCCAGCCTGCCCGCGGTGACCATGAACTGGGCCTCGCCGGTTACCATTGATGAAACCAAAAACGCCGAGCGTGAAGTGACGGTGTTGCTGCAATCCAGCCCCAACGCGTGGCTGCGCACCACCACCGAGGTAAACCCTAACCTGGAACTGCCCGATTTGGGTTTTGCCCCGGAAGGCGAACTAAAATCTTACCCGCTGGCCGTGTCGGTGCAGGGCGAATTTGAAAGCTACTTCAAAGACAAACCCTCGCCGCTGGAGGCTACGGAGGCGGAACAGAAGGCCGAAACGGGTGAGGCTACTCAGGAGACTCCGGCTGCGCTGGGTACTCTGGAAAGTTCGCCCGATAATGCCCGGTTGGTAATCATCGGCAGTGCCGAATTTTTAAACGACATCATTTTGCGGTTGTCCGACAATTTGAGCCGCGGTCGGTATGTGAACAGCCTGCAATTTGCCCAAAACACCATCGACTGGTCGGTGGAAGATTTGGACCTGCTGACCATCCGCTCACGGGGCACCTCGGCCCGGTTACTCAATCCGCTCACGGAAAGTCAGCAAACCTTCTGGGAAATTGTCAACTACGTGGTGGCGCTGCTGGCCCTGATTGGACTGGGCGTGCTCTGGTGGGTTCGCCGGCGCAACGAGCAGCCCATCGAGTTGATGTCGCCGGAGGAGTTATCGCAGCAAACTCAAACCCAACCGGTACGGGCGTAGAAGTGAGCAGTGAACAGTAGTCAGCGGATAGTAACCAGCAATTGTCAACCACTGACTACTGACCACTGACTACCGTCTACCGTTTACTGAACCACAGTTTACTATTTTCAGGAGAAAACATTATGACCAGATGGCAACAAATCCTGGCGGTTATTTTGATCATTCAAATTGGTTTAGTCGGGTTCATCTTCTGGCCGCAATCGTCGGTGCAGGGAAGTGGTGAGCCTCTCCTCCCCGGTTTTTCTGCGGCCAATGTTATCAGCCTGACTCTCCAGGGAAGCGACGGCGAGCGTATTGTCCTGGCCAAAGATGGCGAGGCATGGGTTTTGCCTGAGGCCGGAAATTATCCCGCCAACGGCGAACAAATTGTATCTTTTCTGAAAAAATTTGAGGGGGTGCAAACCAACCGTTTGGTCACGGAAACCGAGGCCAGCCACAAACGGCTGAAAGTGGCGCCGGATGATTTCAACCGGATGCTTGAAGTGACCATGCAGGATGGCAGCCAACGACAGATTTACATTGGCGATGCCGCCAGCCCCGCCGCTACCCACATCCGGACTGGCGATCGGCCTGAAGTTTACCTGACCGGCGAGGTGCAGGCGTATGAGCTTGACCCCCGTGCTTCTAATTGGATTAACACCCAATATTATAGTGTGCCCATTTCGGAGACGGTGACTCTAACCCTACAAAACGCCAACGGCACGTTTGAATTTGAGCGGGAGGGCGAAAATTGGATCATGCAGGGCCTGGCCGCCGATGAGGTTTTTCTGGAAAACAATCTCAAGACGGTGCTCAACCAGGTCAACTTGTTGCAGATGACCAGACCGGCCGGTAAAGAGGAAAAGCCATCATTTGGGCTTGATGATCCCCGAGCTATTGTCACCCTCAAGACTGTGGATGGCAAAGAATATACCCTGCGCATCGGCGGCCAAGACGAAGTTAGCCAAGAGTACCTGGTCAAATGGTCCGAGTCGCCTTACTATGTGTGGCTGGCCCAGTACACCGCTAGCAGTTTAATTGAGAAAACGCGCGAAGATTTTCTCCAAATGCCCACGCCAACCGCGGAAGGCGAGAATGATTCCGGCGGTGGGGGTCAATAAAGATAACTTGTTTTGTTGTTGGCAGGCGTGGTCAATTGACCACGCCTTTTTTAATCTTTTTCTTATCTTCACCTCAGCAAAATCTCAGCAAAGTAAGGTTTATTATAGTTGTTACAGTATATAATTGGTAGTAGGCAATAATCAGGAGGTCTGAGATGCAGACTCGTAACAAATCGACGTTATGGTTGGCCGGGTGTGTGGTGATTGTGGTTAGCCTGTTGGCCGGGGCCATCATGGGGGGAGTGGCCGGTTACATTGCGGCAAAAGAACAGGTATCAGGGCAGGAGGTTCAACCCGTATTGGCGAGTACCTCGCCAATGATCTTACCCGAAGTGACAGAGCAGCCGGTGGCGGTCACAACACCGGCGGCAGTTGAACTACAATCTCTCGTCGTCACCGAACAATCGGCGATTGTCGATGCGGTCAAGCAGGTGCTCCCCGCGGTGGTTACTGTCGTTAATCAGGGCCAGCAGGGCATCGGCAGCGGGACTGGCTTTTTTATCAGTAAGGATGGCTACGTGGTGACCAATAACCACGTGGTGGTTGGGGCGAGAGAATTGCTGGTGATTTTTGCCCAGGGTGGTAGTGCCTCGGCGCAATTAGTCGGCACGGCTCCCGAATTTGACCTGGCCGTGTTAAAAGTGGAAGGAGCGATTCCCGCTACTATTGCTGCCTGGGGTGATTCGGGTGAACTACCTCTGGGGTCCCACGTAATTGCCATTGGCTCGGCTTTGGGGCGGTATCAAAACACCGTTACGGCGGGTATCCTGAGCGGTTTCAACCGGGAACTTGGTTCCCTGCGCGGGCTGTTGCAAACCGATGCGGCTATCAATCAGGGTAATAGCGGCGGCCCGCTGATTAATCTGGCCGGGCAGGTGATTGGCATCAATACAATGGTGGTGCGTGGTGGATATTCCGAGGCCGAGGGACTGGGCTTTGCCATCCCCAGTAACGTGGCCATGAAGGTGGTGGAGCGGTTGATTGAAACGGGCGAAGCTCATCCGTCGTTTCTGGGCATTAATTATGAGATCCTTAACCCGCAACTCGCCAACGAGGAAGGTTTGAGTATTACCGACGGGGCGCTATTGCATGAAGTCATTCCCGACACGCCAGCAGCCCAGGCCGGGCTACGTCCCGGCGATGTGATTGTGGCCATCAATGGCCAGATGATTGACGAGCGACATCCTCTGGTAAGCCTGCTGTTGCAATATGTTGCGGGAGAAACCATTACCCTTGATGTATTGCGGGATGGTCAGACATTCCAGACGACATTGACGCTGGGTGAACGAGCGTGATAATGACGGTTAATGAAGTTGGTAACCTCATTGCGGTATGAAGACCCTAAAGGTGGGCGAACTTTGTTCGCCTGAGACCTTTAGGGGTCTGGATAGCTGAATACTGAAACGAACGAGACCCCTGATCAACATTTCCAGGGGTCTCGTTTTTTCTCTGTTGTTACTCCTGCAATAAAAACTCCTGGCAAGCCTGTTCGATCATCGGCACGGCTGCCCTTACGGCGCGGGCGCGATGGCTAATGCTGTTTTTTTGTTCCGAGCTTACTTCGGCAAGGGTATGGTTGAATTCCGGCACAAAAAAAATAGGATCGTAGCCAAAGCCGCCGTTGCCTTGGGGTTCAAAGGTGATCAATCCTGCCACGCTTCCCTGGGCGGTGCCAATTAAACCCTCGCGGGTGGCCAGGGCCACCACACAACGAAAACGGGCGGTTCGTTTGGCCCAGGGGATGTTTTTGGCGGCCAATTTTTTTAGCACAAGTTGATAACGGCCCATGTGATCATGTTTGGCCGTATTACCATAGCGAGCCGAGTAGACGCCCGGCTCACCGTCCAGGGCGTCGATTTCCAGGCCGGAGTCGTCGGCCAGAGTCAAGAGGCCACTGGCCCGGGCAAAGGCTTGCGCTTTGATGATGGCATTTTCTTCAAACGTGTTCCCCGATTCGGCGGGATCGAGCGTAAGCCCCTCGTCGGCGGGGGAGGTGAGGGTCATGGGTAGGCTGGCCAGAATTTCCCGATACTCTTGCAGTTTGCCCGGGTTGTTAGTGGCAATCAACAGTTTTATCATCAGCGTAAACTGACATATCGCGGTTCGCTATCGGGGGAGCGCCACTCCAGCGTCAGTTCCGGCTCATTGGCCAATACCTCAAAAACCAGTCGGCCATCAAGGCCTTCTTCTGATCTCAGCACGCCGCGGTCCAGAGCGCCATCCACCACCGCCTGCCCAGACATTGGTTGGTAAGCGTCTCCATAGGTATTTATAAGCAAGAAGTCACGTTCGCTGTAATCTATTTCTTCTTCTGTATTCAAATTCACCAACTCAACGGTCACAATGATTAATTCTCGTCCCTCAACCACAGGCACGGTGGGTAGTGAGGCATTGCGGTTTACCTCAAGCAAAGTTAGCTGCACATTCTGGTCGTTAACTACTTCTTCGCGGACACGAGCCGGGTCGTCAGTAGTAACGCCAATGTCGCTGCCGGGCATAGGGGTTGAAGCCAGGGTTGAGTCTAGCATCCACAGGCCGGCGACTAACAGGAAACAACAACTCATACAAATAAACACCAGACAGCCGCCGCCCAAAAAGGCCAGGGCATATTGAACTAATGAACTGCCTGTGTCTTCGTAATCATCTTCATCAACCTCGTATTCATAATCACCCTCGTCGTAATAGTCGTCATTTTCAGGAGGCCGGGGTGGCGGAAAAGACGGGGTTTGTTGAGGATAAAATTGGCTCATTACATCTCCTTCCAGAACAAAAACAGGTATCTTGCATAGCGAGCCATTATAGCATAGATAGAGACGCATTCCCAAAAATTATCTTGCAACTTGGTGAGGCAAAAATCCCTTTCAAATGATATTTGCCTCCCGTCTGATTGACACTCAAATCCAATCCAGGTATACTACGGCGGAGTTGGCGGTTTTTTGGCAGTGATTTCAGTCCAACGGTTTCAAAAACTGTCAGGGTTGTCAGGAAGGGGATTCTCAATGCGGCTTACGTATCGGGCTGGCATTTTTGGTTTACTCATATTGTGTGTCACCGCTTGCCGGTCTGAGTTATTGCCAACGCCGTATCCCACTTACACGCCTTACCCCACCTACACGCCTTATCCCACTTATACCCCCCCTGCGCCTGTTAACAAGCTGCCAACTAATCAGTTGCCTTCTGCCGAAATCGAAGATTTAGTATGGCCCAAAGGCGCTCGCGATGATGTTATCCCCTTTGTAGATGCCGCTGAATTTGTGGGAGAGACGATAACGGTGGAGGGCACGGTGATTCGGGCCCATAATTCTGGTAGTGCTGTTTTTCTCAACTTTTCACCGGAGGTTGACGCCTTTACCGCCGTGATTTTTCCCGATGATTGGCCCAAGTTTCCCGCGCCACCAGAAGACCTTTTTTATGGTAAACTGGTCAGAATCGAGGGGGTCATCGAAGAATACCAGGGTTCACCCGAAATCATCATTCGAGACCCGTGGCAGATTGAAGTGGCCTTAACTCTGGGACAGCCCATTCTCACCGATTGTACCTGCCCGCAAGAAACTCCGGCGCCGCCCACCACCGAACTGACCAGCCCTGATCCGGCGGTCCCCTCTCCCTCCTCCGAACCTCAAGAAGCAACCCGGCTAACCTCTACCGATGAAACGGCCACCGATGAAACGGCCATCTCGTGGGAAAACGCGGCTGACTATGCCGGACAGACGGTGACCGTAGCGGGCCACGTTGTGGATACCTACAATTCGGGGAAAGTGGTTTTTTTGAATTTTGACCAGGATTACGCCAAAACCTTCAAGGTGGTTATTTTCCCCGATGCCTGGCCCCGGTTCCCCGGACCACCGGAAGATTATTACCGCGATAAAACCATCCAGGTAACCGGTCAGGTTGAAATGTATCAAAATGCCCCGGAGATAATTGTGGAACAACCTGAGCAGATTGAGATTATGGAGTAGGATTAAACGTGGATTTACCAACCATCCTTTTAATTTTGGCCGCAATCAGTATGGGCGCAACCGTTATTGCCGGGCTGGTGGCCCTTCGTTCGGCTCGTGAGGCTCGTACGGCAATTTTTCCCATTGTCAAGGAAGAAGAAAGCAGCCGGGCGCGCCGGGCGCGGGTTTCTATTTTGGTGTGGATTGCCATCACCGCCATTTTATTGGGGGGATGGTTGGCTTCGCTCCAACTGGCTTCCGTCGAAAACACCCCGCTGGACTCAACTGTAGAATCTGGCCAACCGGCTGAGACGGGAGTGGTAGAATTTGCTACCCAGCCGCTATCTGAGGACCAGCCGGGCGATGTTGATGTTTCCCCCACCAAAACCGCGCTGACCTCCCAATCAACGCCTACTCCTCCCAGGGTAACCACGCCTACCCCGGTACCGGCCACTTCTAACCCCACTCCTACCGCAGCGCCTACACCGGTACCTTCTTCCCCAACCCCCACGTCGCCGCCTCGCGGCCCCGCCCCGGTCAATGCCCAATTAGGGCCAATTGAATTTTCCACCGAAATCGGTTCGCCCATCCAGGCCATAAACCCCGGAACTGTCTTCCCCGGCGGCGTAAAAATCTATGCTGTTTATCAATATAGCGGCATGCAAAACGGCGTTACCTTCAGTTCAATTTGGTATCTCAACAATGTTGAAGTTGCCCGTGATGAGCGACCGTGGGAATGGGGTTTACAGGGCCGTTCTTTCAGTTTCCTCCTGCCGCCTGGCGAGGGACAATACAAGCTGGAGCTTTACGTTAACGACACGTTGCTGACCACCGGCTCGTTTGAAGTGCGTTGATGTAAGCCAGGGTAAACTTCTCAACCTAAAATTTCTTATGACCCCACTTACTCTTTTGGGTATATTTTGGTTGGCCGGTATTGTTCTGGCGCGTTGGTTCACCCTGCCGTGGCCGGTTGTCGTTATCGCCGGCTTGCCTGCTCTGGCGGGGCTATTCCTCTACCGGCACATCTCCCGTGTCCAAACCGGAGCCATGCTTGTTTTGGCCTTAGTTGCCGGTGCCTTCCGTTTGAATTTCTTTCAGCCCACCTTCGATCATTCGTATATTGCGTTTTACAATGATAAAGACACGCCTGTCACTATCACCGGCGTCGTGATTGATGAGCCGGACGTGCGCGATTATTACCTCAATCTCCGCCTGCAAGCCGAGACAATTGAGCAGGGTGAGGTTATCCAGCCGGTAGAAGGGTTGGTTCTTGTTCGCGCCCCGCGCCACCCCGAATACTTTTACGGCGACCGTCTGACCGTCACCGGGAAGATGGAAACGCCTCCTGTCTTTAAGGATTTTTCCTACAAAGATTACCTGGCCCGCTTTGGCATCCATTCGATGATTCGTCGGCCCTACATCGAACGCCTCGAAAGCAACCAGGGTAACCCAATTTGGACGATATTGTTGACCTTTAAAGCTCGCGCTTCTCAGACTATCAACCGTATTTTGTCCGAACCTTATGCCTCACTATTGAACGGTATTCTCCTGGGCATCGAAACCGGCATCCCCCGCGATTTATACGAGCAGTTCAACCGGACCGGCACGTCGCACGTTATTGTTATTTCCGGTAGCAACATTGCCGTGGTCGCTGGTATCTTTCTGCTGTTGGGCCAGAGAATTCTGGGCAAACGGTTTGCTCCGCCCATAGCTATTATTGGTATCATCATCTATACCTTCTTGGTGGGGGCCGATGCCGCCGTCAGCCGGGCCGCGGTGATGGGGATTGTTTGGGTGCTGGCCATCTGGGTGGGGCGGCCAGGCCTGGCCCTCAACTCGTTTTTCTTTTCCGCCATTGTGTTGACCCTGATTAATCCGCTGATTTTGTGGGATGTGGGTTTTCAGCTCAGTTTTATGGCTACGTTAGGGTTGATTGTGCTGGTTCCACCGCTGGAACACAACACCTTCGGCCTGCTGCAACGCTGGCTCCGGACCGATCAGGTCGGCCTGGCTATGGCCTTACTCAGCGAGTTGCTCATCATAACCCTGGCCGCGCAGATTATCACCGGCCCGCTCATTGTTTACCATTTTGGCCGCTTCTCGCTGGTTTCTCTGTTAAGTAATTTGCTCATCCTGCCGGTACAGCCGCCGATCATGATTGTTGGAGGTCTGGCAACTCTGGCCGGCCTGCTCTGGCAGCCGTTGGGACAACTCTTGGGCTGGCTGGTATGGCTGCCGCTGGCCTGGACGGTGCGGGTTGTTGAACTGACGGCCAGCCTGCCTTTTGCCTCACTCGATTTTGGTTCGTTT
The DNA here is from genome assembly GCA_016926805.1 of Anaerolineae bacterium. Taxonomy (GTDB): domain Bacteria; phylum Chloroflexota; class Anaerolineae; order 4572-78; family J111; genus JAFGNV01. The sequence goes on along the minus strand of JAFGNV010000157.1, from coordinate 21,577 downwards.
CCTTTCTGGTTGCTAGCCCTGCTGTATGCGGCGCTGGCGGCTGGCATCTGGTGGGCCAATCAATCAGGGGCGGATGACTCAACATCACCTCATTTTCGCCTTCCTCAACTTGGTACTGCCAAAACCCGGGTTTGGCTGGGAGGAATAGGGGTTATCACCTTACTGATCTGGCTGGCTGTGCCGGGGCTGCCCGATGGCCGGCTGCATGTGGCGTTTTTGGATGTGGGTCAGGGCGACGCCATCCTGATTACCATGCCGGATGGCCGCCAAATGCTGGTGGATGGTGGGCCATCGACGACCCAACTCCATTGGCGGTTGGGCCAGAAGATGCCCTTTTGGGATCGTTCCCTGGATGTGGTGGTCAACACCCATCCCGATGCCGACCATTTGGGCGGATTGGTGTCGTTACTGGATCGTTATCGAGTGGACCAGGTATTGGTAGCAGATGTTACGGCCAACAGTGAGCTTTACCAGGCGTGGCAGAACCAATTGACCCAGGAACACCTAAACCCTACGATTGGCTGGGCCGGAATGCAATTATCCTTTGGAAATGGGATCACCGTTACGGTGCTCAATCCCGGCCCCGCCACAGGCGGGATGGATGAAGCTAACAATCATTCGGTAGTGTTGCGGCTGCAATATGGCGAAATCAGTTTTCTGTTGCCGGGAGATATTAAATCACTTGTGGAACGTGAATTAGTGTTGGCCGAAGCGCCGTTGGCGGCAACTGTGCTCAAAAGCCCTCATCATGGCAGCCAGACCTCCTCCACCGAGGCATTTTTGGCGGCGGTTCATCCGCAAATTGTGGTTATCTCGGTGGGCGAGGATAACGGCTTTGGCCATCCCTCGTCAGAAGTTTTGGAGCGCTACGCCGAACTGGGTTTTATCGTTCTGCGCACCGACGAGCGGGGTACCATTGAATTCAGCACCGATGGAGAAAAATTGTGGATAGAGACAGTACGATGAAAAAACCATCAAATTGGTCGTATTAAAATGAAAATAGGGGCGATTGGCTAATGCCCCTACTTAATCGGAACGGTTTACGAAATGTTGTACTTACGATTATTACTTTCTCATCCTCTGGTCGATTTGCGGGGATAGAAACCGATGTTTTTGTAACTACCGGTCGGGAAGAAGACATCGGTTTTTAATCTTATTTCGTACAAACGGTGCCACTCGGCCTCTAGCACCAGTTTGACGCGTTCATACTCTCGCTCGATTTGGGTCAATTTGCTCATTGCCTCGGTTGACCCGTTAGTTCCCACTTCCTCACATAGCGTGCATAAGCCAACTGCTCCAAAAGCAAGGCTGTTAGATTTAAGCGTGCAGGTAATTTGTGAGCGTTGCTCTTTGTTGCCCTCGGCAATCGCTTGTCGTAGTTTGGTCAGGAGTTCGGGAGTGTATTCAAGATAATTCTCAATCAATCCGGCCAACATCTGGGGCGTGTCTCGGCCTAACATCAAGCGGAGTTGTTCCAACATTTTGATATCGATGGCAGGCTGTTCCGATATATTGGAGATGGGGTCATTGGGAGGAATATTCTGGATTCTCATTTGTCTCCTTGAAATACACTAAAGGTGACTGGCCCGGAAATTGAATTGCGAGTTGAAGTCGGGTTTGAGTTTATCGTGTTTGTTGATGCGGGCATTTTGAAGCCGAAGAGCCAGTCACCTAAAGCCAACCTTCCTTCGGCTATTATCATACACTTTTTGTCCCTGTCTGTGAACCCCAAAAAGTGGGGGACTTAATTCCTTAAACTAATGTTGCTTTGAGCCTGGAATAAGGTAAAATAAGTTGTACCTATTTTTAAGAAAGATGGTTACTACTCAGGCATGTCATTTCGACCGAAGGGAGAAATCCCTGCGAGGTTACTTTTACTAAAAAATTGGCCGGTAAAAGATGAATTTTATCCAGCCAACTCTATTTTAATTGTTGGGCCATAGGGATTTCTTGGCCTATGGCCTCGAAATGACATGAGACTGAGGAGTGACGAAAGATGATTGAAAGGGGGTGATTGCTTTGACCCGCGAGCAAATCAAATTGACGGCGTTGGCCAAATGTGCTGGTTGAGCCAGCAAAATGGCCCCTGAGGCTTTGACGCAGGTTCTGCGTCCCTTACACAACTTGTTTAACAACGGCAATCCCCCCGAGTTGTTAGTCGGTTTGGGCGTGGCTGGCGATGATGCGGCTATTTACCAGGTGTCTCCTGAGCAGGCCATCATCAGCACCATCGACTTTTTTCCGCCGGTAGTTGACGATCCCTACGACTACGGCGCAATTGCCGCGGCCAACGCGATGGGCGACGTTTACGCCATGGGCGGTGAGGTAACCTTTGCCCTGAACGTGGGGGCCTTCCCGGCCAATATGGATCCGACTATCGTGTCCGAAATCCTGCGCGGTGGTGCCGAAAAAGTCATCGAAGCCGGGGCAGTGATTGCCGGAGGACACACTGTTACCGATGACGAGCCTAAATATGGCCTGGCTGTGACCGGCGTGGTTCACCCAGACCGTTTTTTTACCAAAAGTGGCGCCCAACCGGGCGATGTGTTGGTGTTGACCAAACCGCTTGGCACCGGCACTATCAGTACTGCGCTCAAGGGCGGCATTGCCAATTCGGCTCACGTGGCGGCGATGGTTGAGTCGATGAAACGTCTCAATCGAGAGGCCACCCAATCGGCCCAGGCTACCGGCGGCATCAAAGCGGCTACCGATATTACCGGATTTGGCCTGTTGGGTCACGCGATGGAGATGGTTGAGGCGTCGGGCTGTAAAATTGTTTTCGAGTTGAACCGGATTCCACTGCTCGATGGCGCCACAACCTATGCCGCCGACTTTGTTTTTCCGGGGGGCATGTCAAATAATAAAATGTACTTTGAAAAACAGGTCACCTTTGCCCCCGGTATCCCCGACGACCGGCAATGGCTCTTGTGGGATCCCCAAACATCGGGCGGCCTGTTAATTGCCATTCCGGCGGACCGGCTGAGGGATTTCCAAAATGCCTGTACGGCGGATGGTCGCAACCAGCCGCTGTGGGTCATCGGCCAGGTGACCGCCGGCAGCGGAATTGAGGTATTACCCTAAATGACCGACGAAACCAGCAAGCCCAAACAGTCTAACTCTGCCGACGAAGAACTCATTGTCACTCCCGTCAACATTGCCCGGGCCAGATACGCCAGCGCACATTCGGGCTCAATTGTCGACAAAACCCGCCGGATTACGGCCATAAGAGCAGGGGGCCAGTCACAGCAATCCGGCGGCGCAGATACCGGGTCCAATGGCTCGCTCTTTGGCGGGATTAGCAGTTGTTTGCTGATCAGTTTACTGGGGGTATTCTTTTTGGTCGGAGGCGTGTTGGGGGGCGTTGCTGGTGGGGGTATGGTGATGTGGGCCAGCAACTCCGAGAAAAGCGCCATGTGGCAAAACACCCCTACACCCACCCTTGTTCCCTCTCCCACCCCCATGCCGGTAGCCACGTTGACTCCCACGCCAACTCCCATACCGGAACCCAGCGTCACCCCCTCGATTGAGGATATTATTACCCAAATTGTGCCCTCGGTGGTAACGGTCATCAACCAGCAAAATAATATGTTCTCCCTTAATCCCGCGGACGACCGCGTGCTTGGCTCCGGCGTCATCATCGATAGCCGGGGGTACATTGCCACCAATCACCACGTGGTAGAGAATGCCAATGGCCTGAGTGTAGTGCTGGCTGATGGCCGGGAGATTGTGGCCCAATTGGTTACATCGGATCCTTCTCAGGATTTGGCCCTCATCAAAATCAGTGTGGAGAATGTATTGCCTATTCAATGGGGTGACTCGACCACGGTGCGACCGGGACAGATAGTATATGCCATTGGTAGCCCTCTGGGAGATTTTCCAAACTCGGTGAGTTTTGGTATTGTCAGTGGCTTGAACCGCGCTCTGGAGATGGACACTCATGTGATTGATGGCCTGATTCAAACCGATGCGGCTATCAACCGGGGCAGTTCGGGCGGGCCGTTGATTAATACTCAGGGAGAGATGGTTGGAATCAACACATTCATCATCCGCGAGAGCGAAGATCGCGGCGTGGCGGAAGGCATTGCTTTTGCCATTCCCTCCGAGCGCGCCAAACTGTTGTTGTTACCCTGGATTGCTGCCCACAGCGGCGAAGCCTCACCCATCCCCGCCGGAGGCGAATGAACTGCTTGGTTGGATAGAGTTCGCCCTTACTCCCCCACCACAAAAGCCACGGCGTGATCTCTGGTGTGAGAAAGACTAATAGCAAGTTCTGAAATCCCCAGCCGGGCGGCCAGGTCGGCGGCAGCGCCGTGCAAACACAACGCCGGACAGCCATTACTTTCTCCCACCACTTCAATCTCCTGCCAACTCACCTCGCCGATACCCGTGCCCAGGGCTTTGGCTGTGGCTTCCTTGGCGGCCCAACGAGCGGCCAGCGAGCCAACCCGTCCCTGGCAATAAGCTAACTCCGTCTTCGTATAGACCCGCTTCAGAAAACGGTCGCCAAAGCGTTCGATGCTTTGGGCAACCCGTTCAATTTCGATGATGTCTACGCCAACCGTTTTCATGTTGGCCTCATTGTACCATTGATCAAAGGGAAGTCAATCCTCTGGCTGAGTAGGCCGAACCCTTTGTCGACACGAGTAGTAGTTATTTTATCGCCCTCCCAATGCCCGCGTACCAAAACCCTTGACCACATAGGCTTCCAGATCGGGTTCGGTATCCGGATGGCGGGACTTGATGATTTTTGGCGCAACATCAACAAATCCAGCCACGTGTTTGTAAACCGCCGAGCTGATAACCACTTCACCCTTGCCCGCCCCATCGCAGTAACGCGAAGCGCGGTTGACCGTATCGCCAATAACGGTGTACTCCATTTGCTCCCTGGAACCGATGAACCCTTGTAGAACCGCGCCAGTGTGAATGCCGATGCCGATCTGATAAACCGGCAGACCCAGACCACGCCACTGCCGGCCCAGCCGATAAACCGCGTGTTGCATGTCCAGCGCTGCCTGCACTGCGTTCTCCCATTGCTGCCCTTCCGGATCGGGATTGGGGCTGCCAAATACGGCTAGCAGACCATCGCCAATGTACTTGTCTACCGTGCCGTTGTATTGGAAGATGATCGGCAGGCAGGCCCCAAATAACTGGTTAAGCATCTCCATCACATCCTTGGGGTCCATCTCGGCGCTAAGGGCGGTGAAGCCACGCACGTCTGAAGCCAGAATAGTGACCGGTTCAACCCGTTCGCCGCCCAGCCCCAAATCGCCGCGTTCTTTCATTAGATTTTCAAGATGGCCTGCCACCTGGGGTGAGAACTGGCGGAGCAAGTTGGAACGAATCACCTCTTGATGGCGCAACTCTTCTTGCAGGGCATGGTTTTTAACAAACATGGCAGCCTGGTTGGCCATTGCCGTCAACAGGCGCAGGTCGTCAACCTTAAAAGCATCGCCAGTAATAAAGTTGTCTACGTAAACAATGCCTAATACTTCCTCCTGCCAGATGAGGGGGACGTACATGGCGCATTGGGTGCCGTGACCGATGATACTGTCGGTGAGCTGGCTGCTCTGGTTTTCTTCGTCACGCCGCCAGGTGAAGGCTTCCTGTTCTTCTATGGCGCGTTGGGCCAAATTGAGACTGACGGAGGGCCTGGCCTTTTCCGGCACCCGCGCTTTTAACATCAGTTCACCGTCCGATAGGAGAAGTAGGGCGGCCCGTTGCGCGCCGGGGATGGCGCTGCAAAGATGTTCGACTACGATTTTGAGCAAGGGTTCAACAGTTTCCACGGTACTCAAAATGGTGCCTAATTCGTAAAAAGCGGCCAGACGGCGCCGGATACTTTCGGTGGAGATGTCCGGTTCTTCCGTCAATAGCAGGTTGGAAGGTAACTCGGTGGCCCTGACCGTGCTGGTGAGCACGCCCTCTTTAACATCAACGGGTTGAGTTACCCGCACGTCATCCATTTCCGATAAGCGGTTATCTACTCTTTGTACAATGAGCGTTGTCTGTCCCATAGTGATGCGGTCGCCCAGAACCAGTCGAGTTTTGGAGGTAGCCTTTTGGTCATTCACCCAGGTACCGCTGCGGCTGCCCAGGTCTTCGAGCCAATAAGCCCCGTCGGCAAACGTCAGCCGGCCATGACGACGCGAAACCGTGGTATCCGGGGTCAGATCCAAATCCACCTCTCGGCCCTCGGCGGGGCGTCCAATGATAATGACGTCCTTGTCGGAGTTGAACTTCTTTTTTATAGAAAGATATGAGTATTCGATGATAATCATAGCCTATGCCTTTGTAAAATATAACTAACCCGCCGGATCATTAACCATTCGCCCTATCAGACGCAAGGTTTTTTCTAACTCGGCTTGCCACACTTCCTGGTTGGGATGGAGCGGTAAACCGAGCTGGCGCGGGGTCACTCTGGTGGCCGCGCCAAGACGCCGCTGCAAACCGGCCCGATCAACGCCTTCTAGACTGTCGGCCCGAATCACGACCTGCCCCGACTCGGTGATGATAGACTTGACTCCAGCCTCCATGGCCAGCAGTTTGAGTTTGAGTTGATACAGCAAATTGGCCACTGGTTCTGGCATTTCGCCAAAACGGTCTTCCAGTTCCTGCGCTATCTCGTTGATGCCTTTGAGAGTGTTGATCCCGGCCAGACGGCGATACAACCGCAGGCGCAACTTTTCTTCTGGCAGATAATCTTCCGGCACGTAGGCCGGAAGGGGCAGATTCAATTGGATTCCTTCGGACAGAGGTGCCAGGTAGGCTTCGGCCTCGTCGCCGATGACCAGGTGCGGCGACTCGCCTTTTAGTTCGCGGATGGCTTGGGCCAGCAGGCGGGTGTACAGGTCGAAACCAACAGCGGCAATGTGGCCGTGCTGTTTGGCCCCCAACAATTCACCCGCCCCCCGAATTTCCAGATCACGCATGGCAATGCGGAATCCGGCGCCCAATTCGCTGGCTTCGGCGATAGCTTCCAGGCGCTTGCGAGCGTCGGGGCTGAGTTCGTGGTGTTTGGGAGTCAGCAGATAGGCATAAGCTTGAACCGCGCCGCGTCCTACCCGACCCCGCAACTGGTACAACTGGGCCAGCCCCATGCGGTCGGCCCGGTCGATGATGATGGTGTTAACGTTAGGCATATCCAGCCCATTTTCAATAATCGAGGTGCTGACCAACACGTCGAACTCGCCTGCCACAAAATCAACCATGATTCGTTCCAACTGGCGCGGGCTCATCTGCCCGTGGGCTACGGTCACCCTGGTTTCCGGCACAAGATTGCGGATGCGGTTAGCCTTCTGTTCAATGCCTATTACCCGGTTGAATACATAGAATATTTGCCCGCCCCGGTCTATCTCCCGCAAAATCGCTTTGCGAATCAGGGACTCATTGTATTCGGTAACAGTGGTCTGGATCGGGAGCCGTTCCTCCGGCGGGGTGTCAATGGTGCTCAGGTCGCTCACCCCGCTCAGCGACATGTGCAGGGTGCGCGGAATAGGGGTGGCGGTCAGGGTGAGCACATCAACCTGAGTGCGCAGGGCTTTCAGTTTTTCTTTTTGTTTTACACCAAAGCGTTGCTCTTCGTCAATAACCAATAGGCCCAGATTCTTGAATTTGACGTCTTTTTGGAGCAGACGGTGAGTGCCAATCACAATGTCGGTCACCCCTTCGGCCAGGTGTTGCAGGATTTCATGCTGCTGACTGGTGGTGCGGAAGCGAGACAGGATTTCAATTTTAACCGGATAGGCCTCCAAACGTTGGTTAAAGGTTTGATAATGCTGCTGCACCAACACGGTGGTGGGGGCCAGGATAGCCACCTGCATCCCATCCATCACTGCTTTGAAGGCGGCCCGCAAGGCCACCTCGGTTTTGCCGTAACCCACATCGCCGCAAACCAGGCGTCCCATTGGTTTGGGCTTTTCCATATCTATCTTGACTTCCTGGATGGCCCGTAACTGGTCGTCGGTTTCCACAAAGGGAAAGGCGTCTTCAACCTCGGCCTGCCAGTCGGTGTCGGGGGCGAAGGCGTGGCCAGGCGTAACTTCTCGCCGGGCGTAGAGTTCCAGCAATTCTTTGGCAATATCCTCAACGGCTTTTTTGGCTCGACGTTTGACCGTGGTCCAGTCTGCCCCGCCCAGCCGGTTGAGGATGGGGGCATGTTCATCCAATCCCACGTAGCGAGCCAATCGGTCGGCCTGGTGGATGGGCACATACAGTTTGTCGTTGTTGGCGTATTCAACCGCCAGGTATTCCCGCTCGACTCCTTCAAAGTCCAGCTTTACCAACCCTGTGTAGCGACCAATCCCATGCTCGATATGCACCACCAAATCGCCGGGATTGACGTCGGCAAAAAAGGTTTCCGGGGTGACGCCCCGGCGCGGCCTGGGCCGGCGGACGGTGGTTGGTTTCTTCCAGCCAAACAATTCCGAGTCGGACATCACGGTAAACAGCCGGGGTTGCTCCTCCGGCTGGCCTCCGGCGGCTGTCCAGCCTTCCATCAACAAACCCTGCACTATGGTGATGCTGCCCGATGGTGGGGGTGGATCGCCGGGAGGCAACCCCTCCACTGGCGTGACCCTTGTTTTGGCGTGCTCTTCGAGTAAGCTGCTCAACCGCGCGGCCTGGCGGCTGACCAGCACCACCCGCTCGCCTTTTTTCTTGCGTTCTATAACTTCTTGCAACACATTTTTAACCTGCCCGCCAAACGCCGGAGCTGGCACAAAAGTGGATTGAAGAGCAAAGGGGGAGAAATTGTGGATTGTGAATTGTGAATTATTAATTGTTAATTGTTCACTGGCTAATTGTTCATTGTTCATTGCCTCATTGTTCATCGAGAAAAGTTGGGTAAAACCAAGCACAATGGGCTGACGGGCGGCCAGGGACTTGGGCAGGGTTTGCCAGCCAAAGTAGGGATCGGGCCATTCGCCGGGTAAATCGCCGACATCGGTCAGGTCCTGTTTGAGGGTGCGAGCTTGCGTTTCCAATTCGTCGACCACCACCGCCAATTCTTCCGGGTCTTCAATGAAGACCAGCGCCTCAGCCGGTAGATAATCCAGCAGCGACGCGCCCCAGGTTTGGTTGGACTGAGTGGGGTGGCCCTTGTAAAAGAAGGGTAGGTAATATTCAATTCCCCGGAAGGTTGTGCCGCTGGCCAGCCGGGCCATATCTTCTTCAAAGGCAATTCTGGCGCTGGGTTGCAGGTTGCTCAGGTCCCACTGCTGCAACTGGTTGACGGCTCGTTCGGCGCAGCGGGGTAGGGCTTCACTGGCCGGAACCACCGTGAAGCCTTTCAGGCGGGTTTCGGAGCGCTGGGTGACCGGATCAAAGCTGCGCAGCGAGTCGATTTCGTCGCCAAAAAGCTCGATGCGCACCGGCATTGCGGTGTTGGGGGGAAAAATGTCCAAAATGCCGCCCCGACGGCTAAAACTGCCGGGAATCTCAACCACCTCTTCCGGCTGGTAACCCATTTCTACCCACTGCCCTACCACCTCGTTCAGGCTGATGTGTTGGCCCACCTTGAAGTGGAACAAGGTGAATTCTGTAGGTGGAAGCGTCTTATGCATCAAACCCCGGGCCGAGGTGATAATGAAAGGGGGGGGGCCTTCGGCGTGGCGATAGGCGGCCAACGCCGCCAGCGCCGCCAGCCGTCCCTGGATGGTTTCGTAGCCCCAGGCTACTTTTTCGTGGGGCAGGGCATCGGGGTCGGGCAGGCGGTAAACATTGTCCGGCTTTTCCGTCCAAATCTGAATTTGCTCGGTCAGAATCCGGGCGCGGTCGGCGCGGGCGGTGATGAAGAAGACAGGACGCTGCAAATCCGCGTGCAGCGCGGCCAGCAGCGCGGGACGCGCCGCCGTAAACACGCCCAAGGGACGGCGCAATTCATCCGGCCATTTATCGTGAAAGATGGCGTCGGCCAGGCTGTTGTAGCCGGGTATTTGGTTGAAGAGTTTGAGTAAAGGCGAGAGATTTATCAAGCGACACCCATCAGGGTAGCAGGTAACAGGGGAACATATAGCAGTTTGTTGTCACTTTGCTACCTGCTACTGGATGCGTCCCAAAATTTTGGCGGTAGGGACAGGACATTGTCCTGTCCCTACCCTATGGCCTAAAAATTTGGAACAGACCCCCTGCTACTCTGCAACTTTGTTCATAACCAAGCTTATAATTATAGCATAATTAGGGGGAAAAGTTCGAATCTAAAAATCCCTACTGGTCGTTTTCAGTAAGGGCTTCAACTCACAACTGGCCACTTTACTCCCTGGCCCGCAGATGCGGGAACAAAATCACCTCGCGGATGGACTGCTGGTCGGTCAGCAGCATGGTCAACCGGTCGATGCCGATGCCGAGGCCGCCGGTAGGGGGCATACCCTGCATCAGGGCCAGCACGTAGGCGTCGTCCATCAGGTGGGCCTCGTCGTCGCCAGCGGCGCTGCCCTGTTGCTGCTCCAAAAAGCGCTGGCGCTGGAGGATGGGGTCGTTCAACTCGGAGTAGGCGTTGCCCATTTCCAACCCGGCCACAAAAATCTCAAATCGTTCCACCACGCGGGGGTCGTCCGGGTTTTGTTTGGCCAGCGGTGAGATGTCCAGCGGGTAAGTGTGGATAAAAGCCGGGTCAACAATGGTTGGCTCGACATATTCACCCAGCAGTTCATCGACCAGTTTGCCCCAGGTTGGCTGGGGGGATACATCCAACTTGAGTGACTGGCACTCTTTCCATAGCGCCTTGACATCGCCATAGGTGTCAAAAATATCAATTTCGGTGCGTTGTTTGATGCTTTCGGCCAGGTTGAGGCGCTGCCAGGGCGGCTCTAAATTGACCGTTTTGCCGTTAAAGATAATCTGGGTGGTGCCCAGTACTTCCCGGGCAATAAAGGCCACCATAGTTTCGGTCAGGCGCATCATATCCAGGTAGTCGGCGTAGGCCCAGTAACATTCCATCTGGGTAAATTCCGGATTGTGTTTGGTGCTGACGCCTTCGTTACGAAAGTCTTTACAGATTTCGTAAACCTTGTCAAAGCCACCGACAATCAGGCGTTTGAGGTAAAGCTCATCGGAAATGCGCAGGTAAAGTTCCATGTCCAGGGCGTTGTGATGGGTGGTAAAGGGTCGGGCCATAGCCCCGCCGTAAATAGGCTGCAACGCCGGCGTTTCGACCTCCAAAAAACCTTCGCCATCCAAAAACCGGCGCATAGCCGAAACGATTTTGCTGCGCTTGATAAAAATGTCGCGCACTTCCGGGTTGGTCATCAAATCCAGATAACGCTGCCGGTAGCGAGTTTCGGTGTCTTTTAGCCCGTGCCATTTTTCCGGCAGGGGATGCAGGGCCTTGGCTGCCAGTTGATAATCGGTCACGTGAACCGTAACCTCGCCGGTGCGGGTGCGGAAGAGATAACCTTGCGCAGCCACAAAATCCCCCAGGTCGAAATCTTTCACAAATTGCTGGTATCGTTCGTCCCCCAGGTCGTTCTGGCGGAAATAGAGTTGGAGGCGACCACTGCCGTCTTGAAGGTGGGCAAAGGTGCTCTTGCCCATATTGCGAATAGCCACCAACCGTCCGGCGACCTCTACGTTGAGCTGTGGCTTTTCCTCGCTGTTGTCGGGCAGTTCTTTTTCAGCTGCTTCATACATCTGGTTGGCTTCGGCGGCGGTATGACGGCGGATAACTCGCGGGGGATAGGGAAGTTGGCCTCGCTTGGCAAAATTGGTTAATTTATGCAGTCGTTGTTCAACTTGCTCGCCGAAGTTTTTAAAGTAGTGCAGGTCTTGTTCCATCAGAAGTTTTTCTCCACAAAAGCAAAAATAAAAGCGGGGCCTTGGCGACCCCGCTTATTATGCACGCTGATGGCGTTTGGCGCAAGCTAACTAACCTTAATCACCTTAAACATAATCTCGCCGCCAGGGGTTTCAGCCGTAACCAGATCGCCGGGTTTAGCTCCCAGCAAGGCCCTGCCAATGGGGGACTCGTTGGAAATTTTGCCATTGAGGGGATCGGCTTCAGCCGAGCCGACGATGTGATAAGTTTCTTCACCCATACCGTCTTCAGCTACGGTAACGTTGCTGCCGACATCTACCCGGTCGGATTTGCCGTTTTTTTCGATGATAACGGCATTACGCAACTGCGCTTCGATGGTTTGAATGCGTCCTTCGACAAAACCTTGGGTCATTTTGGCTTCGTCGTAAGCGGAGTTTTCACTGATATCGCCTTCATCCTTTGCTGCCTGGATTTCAGCTGCCACTTCTTTACGACGAACATTGACCAGGTAGGTCAACTCTTCTTCTAGTTTCTGTTTGCCTTCTGCGGTTAGATAAACTGGTTTGTCAGTCATTTTAAATGTTCCTTGTTTCTAAGTGCCCCTTTGTCAAAATAATGTGCGCCATAGACAAAAGACGTGAATTACTAAAAAAAAACAGAGACCTTGACGGGCCTCAGTTGGTTCGCACTTCCCTGGATTAATACGCCCGTTATTATACTCGAATTCGCCGGTTTTGTAAAGTCCCCAGCAGGCGCTGGTTGAGTTTTTTAAGGAATTTTGCGCTATGTGAGCGATTCTACTCTTGAACACCTGACAGGTTTTCGAAATTTGTCAGGTGTGGTTACCGGAGAGGTGTTCTAACCCGATGGCCCCATTGGTTGAGGTTTTTCCTTTATCCCGGTGAGCCTTGTCCCACTTCCACAAAAGGGGTAAGGATCAAGCCACTACCGTTTCCAGGCCGCTCGTTTTCCCGCTACGCTCTATTATACTGGCCCCAGGCGTGAAACCTTCATCTCTAAACGTTTCTAAACGTTATCTTAACCCGGCAAAAAGGTCATCTTCTTTGCGGTTGGTAGAAATGGCAGACCGAATCCCTGGCTGGCTTTGGACCAGGATAAACGTTTCTTGCCAAAATAGGGGGTCGGTGGTCAGGTCAAAGCCTGTTTGCCGGTAGGGATTATCCTGGGCTAATTGGCTGGCGTGACAAAGAATCCCCTTGAGCTTGGTCTCGGCGTAATCACGCGCATCGATGATGGTGGTGATTTTTTCCATTGGATAGCCCACAAAGGGAAAGGGCACGCTTTCCATTAGCACATAGTTGTGTCCCATCATTTGTTCCATTCGGGCTACTTGTTCTTCGGGCAAGGCCCGGTGATAGAACTTGGCCACAGCATGGGCGGGTCCGGCCTCCGGCCAGCAATCGGCCTGGCCGGATAGTTGCACCGCCGCCGTAGCCCATCGATGAACGGCCAGGTGGTCATAATGACCATACACCCCGTCCGGTCCAAAGGTGATGACCACCTGCGGTTTGAGTTCACGGAGTAACCTGACAATTTTATAGACAGCCGCGTCTTGGGGCACGATGGTGGTTTGTCCGTCAACGTAACCCAGCAAATGCAGCTCAATGCCGTAGTGTTGACAGGCACAGCGCAGTTCATGTTCGCGCAGGGCGCTGATAGGTTGAGTTAAGGTTATCTCCGGGCTGGCTACCTGACCGGCCTCGCCCAGGGTGGCGGTGATTAGGTGGACATCCACCCCTTCGCCAGCGTATTTGGCCAGGGTGCCTCCCGCACCAAAGGCTTCGTCGTCTGGATGGGCAAAAATGGCTGCCAGGGTTAATTTGTTGGGCATGATGTTTTCCTAACGTGGGCCAAAAAATTGAAATACCTGGAATAATATAAACAAAATCACCCTGTTTGCCAAATAGAACATACGTTCGTAATTATATCATTGAGCGCAAGATGAGTCAAAAGACAGGCGTGGCAATTTGAATATGTGAGACCGTTTGGTAAGGTGGGGCGGGAGGAGGGGTAAGGTAACCCGAAGCGTGGAAAACTTTGCCCCAAAACATCAATCCAAGTGCCTCGTCTCTACCTGGTTCCTGTTTCGGCCCGTTTTTTTAGGTCGAACTCTGATAAACTTCATCCATAGCCTCGGTCAGGTCTTCGAGTTGCTGTACCTCTTCCGAGACCTTTTCCTGGAGACGACTAATCCGGCCGCCTTGTTCTTCTTTGGTGTCGACCAGCAGTAATTGGGAATAGACGGTGCCCAGGGCGGAGATGGTGCTGTCTAACTGGTACGATGCTTTTTCCATGTGGTTTTCCAGATTTTGCAGCGTGTCCAATTGACGTTTTCTATCGGCAATTGTCTTTTCCAGTTGCTGGCGCACACCCTCATTGTCTTCGGTGGTAAGCTTGCGCTGGTACTGGGCAATGGCCTTGGGCACGTTCTGCAAATCCTGCTCGATCACCTTGTTCAAATGGAATTTATCAACCCTATCAGCCAGGTTGTAAACTGCTTGCAACCAGTGCGTCACTTCACCCGTGGTCCGGGCCAGGCGGTCGCGCAGCACGCCCTTGGGCACTTTGCCCACGGTATCATCAATGAGCGACCAGTATTTTAAGGCATCGTCTACCTTGCCCCGTAATTCGTTATCGGTGATGGTATTGGGGTCAAAATTGATTTGTGGCTCAAAGATTTCGGATACGGCCTGAGCATGCGCCTTTTCATCTCTGGTAGCGGCGTATAGAAACATGACCTCGGCCAACCCTAACACCACAAGGCCAATTAAACCACCCGCCGCCAGCCAGCCTAATCCCACCAGGCCCAAGGCCGGAAGGATCATGAGCGATACACAGGCAGTCAGGACAATAATCGCGCCGATAATGACCGCATTGGCGGTGCGGAAAAACGCATAGGACCAGACGGCTTTTTTGATGGCGGGGTCCTGCAACCAGTTGGCTCGTTGCTGTTTATAATTTTTGATGATATTTTTGAGAATAGCGTCTCGAGCACGCTTTTCCAGGTACTTTCTTGTTTCTGAAGGCATCGGTCTCCTGGTTTTTGGGTAAAAATGGCTATGGCACGCCAGATTGTTGGTAGTAACGGTGGTGGTGGCAATCAGGACCTCGGCCGTTGTTACCAACAATCAATTAAAATCACTTTGTTTTTTGCTGAGAAATGTGGCTATGCCACTTTAAGTATCGCTGGCGGCTGTTTCTTCCGCCTCTTCTTCAGCTTCTGCCAACTGCAAGCGGCGACGGCGCTCGGCCAGTTGGCCTTCTAACCGGTCTTTTTGCAGCACGTCATCCATACGCGTACTCAGGCGATCGGCGCGCATTTCAACTTCGGCGTCGGCCCGGTCGAGCCGGGCGCGGATTTTGTCGGCCACCCGGGCAATATCAGAATCGCCCACGCCTTCCAGCGCATCCAGCGACTTCATGCTCTTGGCTGCAATTTCTTTGGTTTTGGCCAGTTCCAGCAAGCCCAGCACATGCTCTCGTTCCTGTTTGATGGTGCGCAACCGGGACTCCAATTTAAGGCGGGCATCGGCCAGTTTGTCGGCTTCTGTTTTTTGTCGCAAATATTGCTGACGGTATTCTTCGGCCAGGTCGGCTTTGGAATTGTATTGGCTCTGTGCGGCGATGGCCAGGTCGTCTTTGCCTAATTTGAGCAAGCGGTCGATGTCGGCATCCAGAGCATCGGCCTCGGCCTGGAAAGCCTCGTATTTGCGCTTGAGGGTTTTCACCTGTCCTTTGACCGTAACCAGCGCGTCTTCCAGATCATCCAGGTTATTCTCTGCCTGGCGAATATACTCGTCCAACACCGCCACCGAATTGGCATCGAGCGCGCTATCGATCATGGCGTGCATGTTGGCCGAGATAAGGGTCTGTACTTTTTGGAATAATGACTGTGCCATAAATTGGGTCTCCTTGATCTTCAATGGTTTAGGGGCAGTTTGATTGTATCACATCCCTGGTGGTTACGCCAGTATATTGATAGGTTCACGCGTACCATTATACACGTCATTAGCTTAAATTTCCAAACAGGGCCAAAGGGTCTGAATCCCATCTGGCCGGGTCTGTCCGAAAATTCTGGACGCATCCATCTCCAATGAGTTGTAACCTAAGAACAAGTGTGCTACAATATCTTAAAAAGAGGCAAGGTAATCGGGTAGCCGGTTCAGTGAGTTATACGAATTTAAAGCGGAAAAGTTGTTGATGGGAATGTACAAAGGCCGGTTATCCTGGAGTTGACAAAACACCATGACCGAAATTCAACGCGTGCGTTTTAGCCTGCCCCTACCGCCAAGTGTGAACGACCAATACACCCAAGTGGGCAACCGGCGGGTGCTTTCAAAGGCCCATATCGCCTTTAAAAGAAAAGTGCGACAATACCTGCATCGGCTGCGGGTGGATGAAGTTATTACCGATGATTTTGTCGAGGCCCTGCAGCAAGGCTGGATTGGCCTGTTTTTGGATTTTTATTTTGAAACTCCGCTGCGCCGGGATTTGGATGGTGGGTTGAAGATTACCCAGGACGCCATTTTAGAGGGATTGGGCATCAACGACAATCGGGTGGTCGACATTCACCTGGTCAAACGGATTGCCCCCACCAACCCCAGAGTCGAGGTTGAGTTGGAGGTTATTCCTCATTGGCAGTTTGATGATGAGTATGTATATTTGGCGGAAGCGGAAGCAAAAGATTAACCTTTACCTTCTATTTGGATACAAACCGATTCCCCTTGATCCAAAATCGCCACGGCATGGCCTGATCCTGCGGTTGGGCGTAATCGATACCACGGCGTGGCCCGGCCCCGATCTCAGCTTCAGCGACAGAATTGACAAATTCTACCCATAATTTCTGTCCCAGGCTGATGTCCCAATTATTGAGGGTTTTATCAATGACCAGGGCCTGGCAGAGTTTGGCAGGGCCGTTAGTCAAGTTCTGGATATTGGCCGGATGGCCGCGCCGGTTCACCCGCATAGCGTCTAGCCCCTCCACCGGCTCCACTGCCCGAATGAGCACTGCCGCCGGAAAATCCTCGGCTTCTGTAACGATATTGAGCATGAAGTGCATTCCGTACACCAGATAAACGTACGTTCGACCGGGCGGGCCAAACATCACCCCGGTACGCGGCGTGCGGCCCCGGCTGGCGTGGCTGGCAGTATCGTGGGGGCCAACGTAAGCCTCGGTTTCGACAATCAGCCCACTGAGGCGTTGTCCATCTATCTCCCGCACCAGACGTTGTCCCAGGAGAGCGCGGGCGACACTTAAAGTGGATTGAGCAAAAAAATCTGGTTGAATGATCGTCACAAGTCACCATTTGTCTGGAGGGGTGTATCCTTCAGCATTGTACCCTATATCCCTATTCATTGCCAAGCGCAGGCAAGTATGGTAAGATACGGCGATTTTATTTTTCCATGTTGGGAAGGAGACATTATCATGCGAACACCGATTATTGCCGGAAACTGGAAAATGCACAAAACTATTGCCGAGGCCGTGCTGCTGGCCCGCCAGGTGCGCGAGGCTGTGGCCAACATCGAAGGGGTTGAGGTGGTTTTGTGCCCGCCGTTTACGGCGTTAAACGCGGTAGTGGATGTAATTACCGATAGCGAGGTTGGCTTGGGTGCCCAAAATATGCACTGGGAAGAACAGGGCGCTTTTACCGGCGAAGTGTCGCCCTTGATGCTGAAGGGCTGGTGTGATTACGTGATCCTTGGTCACTCTGAACGCCGCCAATTCTTTGGCGAAACCGACGAGGGCGTGAACAAAAAAGTCAAGGCGGCACTGGCGCATCACCTCAATCCCATTGTGTGTGTGGGCGAAAATTTGGCGCAAAACGAAGCTGGTGAAACCGAGTCCTTTGTCGGCGGGCAAGTCAAAGCCGCGTTTGCCGGTATGTCTGCCGCAGAAGCTCCCACAGTGGTGGTGGCCTACGAGCCGATTTGGGCCATTGGCACCGGCAGAAATGCCCAACCGGAAGACGCCAACCGTATCATCAATGGCGCTATTCGAGGTGTCTTAGCCGGAATTTACGGCGATGCCGTGGCCCAACAGATCCGGATTCAGTATGGCGGCAGTGTCAAGCCGGACAACATCGAAACCTTTATGGCCCAGCCCGATGTTGACGGCGCGCTTGTCGGCGGAGCCAGCCTAAAAGCCGATAGCTTTGTGGCCTTGGTCAAAGGCGCTCTGGTTAAATATCGCTAACGCGCTGATGCGTTTAGCCTTCTAACGCGCAACGAAGAAATGTCCGGTTGGTTAACCCTTTTCTGGCTGATTGTTTCTTTTGGCGTAATGTACCCCCTGAAACGTTGGATTAGTAGCCATGTTCAGGGGGTTGCTTTTTTGTTGACCGGCAGCCAGAAGGCCGCTATGTGGTTTTTTTGGGTTCTGTTCTTGCCCGGCACCTTTCTGCACGAACTGAGCCACTGGCTCACGGCTAAACTCCTGCGGGTCAAAACGGGTCGATTCTCGCTGTGGCCCAAACAACGCCGCGGACAGTTACAGATGGGCGCAGTGCAGGTCGAGGTCGCCGATCCCTTCCGTCACAGTTTGATCGGCCTGGCTCCGCTCATTTTTGGCAGTATGGCCATCCTCATCATTGGCCTGGGCCGCCTGGAATTGGCAGATTTGGGCCAGGCCCTCAGCAGCGGGGACCTCGAAGTGATGGGCCAAGCCCTGGTCAAAATCCTATCCACCCCGGATGTGTGGCTGTGGCTTTACCTGATTTTTGCCATTTCCAACGCCATGCTGCCCAGCGCCTCTGACCGGGAAGCCTGGTGGAGCGTTCTCATCTACCTGGGATTGGCGCTGTTTTTGGCCATCGGTTTGGGTTTGAATCCTGCTCTCTCTCCTCAGATTCAAGCCATCGGCCTGACCATTATTGCTCATCTACTTTATGCGTTTGTTATTACCATTGCGGTGGATCTCTTCTTTTTTTTGATAATTCTTATGATTGAGACATTCTTTGCTTGGGTATTGGGGCGGCAGGTGCAATACCATCGTTGATGGGCACCATCATTGATGGGCACCATCATTGATGGGCACCATCATTGATGGGCCAGCCCCTGATGATTTCCAGAACCCGGCGAACCTTTGCCAAAAAATCCCAAAAATCGCGTTGCGTTTTGCGCATCAATCGACAAGTGAGTATACTCTTGGCGCGCGCACCTCTGGCTGCACTTTTCCCCACAAAACTAAACTGTTTTTTTCACAATGAGGTGTGTCTATCATCTATGCCAGTTTACAACTGCTTCAGGCTCGTATCCGATTCCAGGCAGAGGTGTTATAGGGTAAAGACTGATGTTTCTGTATTCTTTAAAAAGTTGGGGGGATTTTAGTAAGATACGTTCAGTCAATGTAGACAGAAGAATCGCAGGAGGATTCAACTATGGAAACACGTCCGTGGCATCAATTTTATGACCCCGAAGTACCTACTTCCATTGATTATCCGTCTGACCAAATAGACCATTTTTTGCGCAAGAGCGCCGAGAAGTTTCCTCATAACGTGGCGCTCATTTTTGGCGGCCTGGCTCCGGTGTTGGGTGAAGTCCACAGCAAAATGACTTACCCGCAACTTGATATGTTGGTGGATCGTTTTGCGGCCGGATTGCAGCAATTGGGTTTGCAAAAGGGAGATCGGGTGGCTATTTATATGCCCAATTGTCCCCAGTATGTTATTGCCTACTACGGGACACTCCGCGCCGGCGGCATTGTCGTTCCCAGCAACCCCCTGAATGTGGCTCGCGAGGTGGAGCAGCAGGTCAATAACGCCGAGGCAACCTATGCCGTTGTCTTGAGTCTGCTCTACCCCAACGTCAGACAGGTGCGGGCCAACACTTCGCTCAAACACGTGATTGTGACCAACATCAAGGAATATTTTCCCGGCTTGCTCAAAACTCTCTTTACGGTGGCTAAAGAGAAAAAAGATGGGCATCGGGTTGATATTTCTGGCGATTCCAACACAACCTGGTTTCAAGAATTTTTGTCTTCCGCCCCGGCCAAACCCCAACCCGTTGAGATTACACCAGATGACACCGCCGTATTGATGTATACCGGCGGCACGACCGGCGTGCCCAAAGGCGCCCAACTGACCCACAAAAACGTTGTGGCCAACGCGCTCCAGGCCGCGGCCTGGTTAATGGGCGGCGGCACCGGCGCCGACGGCGAAGAAGTGATGCTCACCGCCCTGCCCATGACCCACAGCTATTCGATGACGGTTTGTATGAACCTTTCTGTTTTCCACGGCCATACCCAGGTGATCATCCCTAACGCGCGTGATCTGGCCCACGTGTTGACCGCCATCAACAAACACAAACCCACGCTGTTGCCCGGCGTGCCTACGTTGTATACTGTCATCAACAACAATGCCGGGGTTAAAGCAGGCAAATACGATTTGAAATCCATCAAAGCCTGTATCAGCGGGGCGGCGGGCCTGCCGGTGGAAGTGCAGCAAGAGTTCCAGCGTATCACCGGCGGCAAATTGGTAGAGGGCTATGGTCTTAGCGAGGCCTCGCCGGTAACTCATGCCAATGCCCTGGGTAGCGGCGGCCGGATTGGCACCATCGGCGTGCCCATCCCTGATACCGAAGCCAAAATTGTAGATAATGAAACCGAAGAGAAAGAACTGGAACCCGGCCAGCCGGGAGTGCTCTGTATCCACGGCCCGCAGGTGATGAAAGGTTACTGGCACATGCCCACCGAAACGGCCAACACCCTGCGCCGACACGCGGACGGCAAAATATGGCTCCACACCGGCGATGTAGCTGAGATGGCCGAGGACGGTTACTTCCGGATTGTGGACCGTAAGAAAGACATGATTCTGGCGGCGGGTGGCTTCAACATATATCCGCGCGATATTGAAGAACGGCTTTATGAGCATCCCAAAGTGCTCGAAGCGGCCGCCATTGGCGTGCCGGTGGGCGGCGCCAGCCAGCGGCCCAAGGTGTTTGTGGTGCTCAGAGAAGGGGAAACTTGCACTCGCAGAGAACTGATCGATTGGTGTAAAGAAGGACTGGCCGAATATAAAATTCCCAGGTACGTTGAGTTCCGTGACGAGTTGCCCAAAACAATGGTCGGCAAAATTTACCGGCACCAACTGGTGGAAGAAGAGATAAAGAAAGAAAAAGAGAAAGCCGCCCAGAAAGCCGAACAAAAGGCGGAGCGGGAACAGCACCAGCAGGAGAAACAGGAAGAACCGGCATAAACATACCGAGGTAGATAAAAAACAGCCTCGCCGTTTTCATCCGTGGCGAGGCTGTTTGTTTTTGAGGAATTTACAACCCTTGCATAAATTCAAAAATGGTATCCGCCTGGCCCGGCAGATTCTCATGCCCAAAATCAGGATAAAGGACCATTGACTTTTTGGCCTTGATTTTATTGTAAGCCGCAAATTGGGTTGAAGGTGGGCATATTTTATCCAGCAAACTGACAAACATAAGCACCTCACCCTGAATGCGTGAAGCCAGGTGTTGCACATCAATGTAACCCAGTTTGGTGAATAACTCCTCCTCGCGCTCGTGGAGCGGATCAAAGCGGCGGAAATATAGGTGCAGTTCAACGTAAGCTTCCTCGGCCAGGTCAATTTCCCACACCCGTTGATAGTCGCACAAAAAGGGATACACCGGCGCTACCAATTTGAGGCGGGGTTCCAACGCGGCGCAGGCCAGGGTCAACCCGCCGCCCTGACTGCCGCCTATTGCGCCCACCCGGTTTTCGTCCACGTCGGGCATGTTCATTACAATTCTGGCTAACTGGGCCGTGTCCAGAAAAATCTGGCGATAGAGCATCTTCTCCGGGGCATCGGCCAGGCCGCGCACAAT
>JAFGNV010000156.1 GCA_016926805.1 Anaerolineae bacterium | reverse complement strand
GGCATGGGCTTTTTGCGTTGCCAACTGCCGGGCTGCGGCATGGGGAACATATTTCAGATTCCCCATCACCTCCTGAATTCGTTCGGCTACTTCTGTAGAAACGGGCGCGCTACCATTAATGTAACGGCTCACCGTAGCTGGTGAAACACCCGCTTTTTGAGCAACATCACGAATTGTCACCGAGGATGATCTTCGACTCATGGCTGCCAGAAAAAGGTGTAATCGCTAAGGGCGTGTTTCTTAAATCAACCAGGCATGAATAGGCCCAAACAATCTGAACATGGTCTGGAACCCGGCGCAACAATTCCCGGCGGTTAAACAAAAAAATACAACCGCCACCGGCGAGCGAGGTCTTGGCAAGACCAGGCCGGTTCCTGGTTGTATTTTGATGCTCTTCAAAAATTTCGAGTTACTGTCCCGACATTGGGTAACTGAACACATTTTTGGTTGTTAGGGCCCCATCGTCCCTTGAATAAAAGTTATGAAATATCAATTCCGACCGGTGAAGTTGTGGTCAATTAGATGCCCCTCCACTTAGCGGGTGATTGGGCTGTTTTTGTCGATGTGATTGAAGAAATGATCCCCCTGAAACCGGTTTCATTATGGCACAAATATCTTGCAGAGTCAAAATCTGTGTAGCATAATAAGCATGTATCAAGTTGGTCATTTCGGTAACTAACAGTCCAAATTTGAAATCTTGGCTCATGTTTAGAACAAGTGCAGGCGTAATCCGGCCCTCACCCCAACCCTCTCCCTTTGGGAGAGGAGGCAGCTTTTCCCCTCGCCCTCTGGGAGAGGGGCAGGGGTGAGGGTGACGGTGCTGATAATTTTCTATTTGCATTTGGACATTGGCACTTGTACTTGACATGAACCGAAATCTTAAACTTATAATCTTGACCTTTTTTACAGGAGAAACTATGCCCCCCATTTACAAAGACCCTACCCAATCTGTCGAAGCGCGGGTTGACGATTTGTTGAGCCGCATGACCTTTGAAGAGAAAATCGGCCAGATGTGCCTGCTTGACGGGCGCATCGAACCGGAAAAGTGGATCACTCAAAAGCACATCGGCTCATTTTTGCACATCATCGGCCCGCGCACCAACGAACTGCAAAAAGTGGCCGAACAAACCCGGCTGGGTATTCCCCTTATCTTCGGTATCGATGCCATTCACGGTCACGCCTTCTGGCCCAAAGCCACCGTCTTTCCCACCCAACTCGGCCTGTCCTGCGCCTGGAACCCCGACCTGCTGACCGAAGTGGGCCGCATCACCGCCAAAGAAGCCGCTGCCACCGGCATGCACTGGACGTTTTCGCCGGTGCTGTGCCTGGCCCGCGATCTGCGCTGGGGCCGCATCGACGAGACCTTTGGCGAAGATCCCTACCTCATCGGCGAATTGGGCAAGGCGATCATCAAAGGTTACCAGGGCGACAACCTGGCCGACCCGCACCGGATTCTGGCCTGCGCCAAGCACTATGTTGGCTACTCTGCTTCGCAAGGCGGGCGCGATGCCGCCGAAGCCGAACTTTCGCGGCGCAATTTGCGCTCCCTCTACCTCAAACCTTTCCACGAAGCGGCCAAAGCGAGTTGCGCCACCTTTATGACCGGCTACCAGTCCATCGATGGCCAACCCTGCACGGTCAACCGCTGGCTGATGACCGATGTGCTGAAAGAGGAGTGGGGTTTTGCCGGGTTCACCGTGACCGACTGGGACAACGTGGGCCGCCTGCACCGCGAGCAGATGGTCTCGCCCACCATTCAAGACGCCGGCCGTCGCGCCGTCGAAGCTGGCAACGACATGATGATGACCACGCCCGCCTTTTTTGACGCGGCGGTATCGCTGGTGAAAGACAGCCTGCTGGATGAGGCCGTCATCGACGAAGCCTGCCGCCGGGTGTTGCACCAGAAATTCACCCTGGGCCTCTTCGATAACCGGCGCTACACCGACCTGGATTCCGGTGCGGCCATCATCGGTTGCGCCGACCACCACGCCGCCGCGCTTGAGGCCGCGTACCAGTCGCTGGTGCTGCTGGAGAACAAAAACAACCTGCTGCCGCTGGATGTGAGCAAGCTCAAACGTATCGCCGTGATTGGCCCCAACGCCGATGACCGCGTGGCCCAGCTTGGTGACTGGTCGTTCCTGGGTGCGATGGAAGCGGTGATGAACGGCAAGCTGGTGGGTGAAGATTATCACGCCGATACCGTAACCGTGTTGCAGGGCATCAAAGCCCGCGTTGGGCAAAACTGCCAAATCGACTATTTGCAAGGCTGCGACGTGATTGACCCGGCAGTGGAAAATATCGCCGCTGCCGTTGAACTGGCTCGCCAGGCCGATGTGGCCATTATGGTGGTCGGCGATACCCTTTCGCAAAACGGCGAGGTGCGCGACCGGGCCAACCTTGATTTGAGCGGGGCGCAGCAGCAATTGATGGAGGCCGTTCACGCCACCGGCACGCCGATGGTGGTGGTGCTGATCAGCGGCAAGCCATTAACCATTCCCTGGATTGCCCAAAACGCAGGCGTCGTCGTGGAAGCGTGGAATCCCGGTTCGCAGGGTGGCGTGGCCGTGGCCGGCGTTCTCTTTGGCGACCGCAATCCGTCGGGCAAGCTGACTATCTCGTTTGCGCATCACGTGGGGCAGCAGCCGGTTTATTACAACCTGGTTCCGGGCTGGCACGCCCAAAAATACATCGATATGCCAGTTGAGCCGCTATACCCCTTTGGCTACGGGCTGAGTTACACCACCTACGCCTATCGCAACCTTGTGTTACACTCAAAAACGCTGGCAGCCGGTGAAACGCTGAAGGTATCGGTGGAGGTACAGAATACCGGCAACCGTGCCGGGGTGGAGATTGTGCAACTTTACCTCAACGATGTCTACACCTCGGTAACGACGCCGCAGAAGGAGTTGAAAGCCTTTGCCCGCGTGGAACTGGCACCGGGCGAAACCAAAACCATGTTGCTGGAAGTGCCGTTTGAGCAACTGGCGCTGGTGAACGCCAAACTCGAAACCATCGTTGAGCCGGGCGAGTTCGAGGTGATGGTTGGCCCCTCCTCTCGCCATGAAGATCTGTTGAAAGACACCTTTGTCGTGGCGTAGTTTCGTTGTCTGCAAACAAGTAAACTGGCAGGCAAACCGGACGGTAATGGTGTTGGACACGGTATCTAGCTAGCACTTCATTGATGCGCGTGGCTGAGGCAGTGCCGTTGGCCCATACATTTGAAAGCATGGTCATCATGATGAGCGGGGTCATGGTAGTGAGTAGATAGTTGGCCAGCGCCACAATTGGCCCTACTGTCAGTTGGCCCCGGATGGCGGCCAGTCCGCCGGCCCAGATAATAATGACCATACCGATGTTGACGCAAATAGTCAACACGGGGGCCATGGTGGCCATAAACCGCATCACCCGTATCGAGTGGTCGGCAAACACCTGGTTGGCGACCTCAAAATGCTCGCCCTCTTTTGATCATGTCGATTTTGATTCCATAATATTTTTCTCTTATTATTTCGCCAGGATTTGCCGGGCCCAATCCGTAGCCCGCTCAAACTCACCTTCCAGCAGCGGGCCTTCCGTCTCCTCAACATAGAAGCCTTCAGGTGGCACCGCCAATTCCCCACCTTTTTTCTTAAGTCTGTCTGAGATAGGTTTAGCGGCATAACCAAGAACAGGCAGCAGTTTAGCCCCGATGAAGTCTACCTTTTTGTTGAGTCTACGCTCAACAAAAACAGCCCTACGGGCATTTGACAAGGTTGATATAGTTTGATTAAGCTTCCTTCAT
>JAFGNV010000155.1 GCA_016926805.1 Anaerolineae bacterium | reverse complement strand
CTACAGAAAGCTCAAAAAAATAAGCCGGGGCATCCTGCCAGTCCTTGCGGGGGCGTTTGAACGTAATCCACATGGTGCTCTTGTAGGAAGATTTGTCGCGGGAGAATCTGGTATCGCGGTGAATCCGGGAAATGGTTTTGTTGACGGCGGGTGTTACCTCAAAATATGGGTCGATACTGAGCATAAAGTTGCCCATATCCGCGACCAGAGCTTGTAGCGGCTGCAATAAATATTCTTGATATTCTTGTTTATGGGCTTCAAACCAGGTCTTGTTGTTATTTGCCTTAAGGTTTCTCAGAAATTCTAAAGTTTCTGGAGCGAAACCTTCAAATTTATCTTGTTCTTTATCCACCACATTTACACCTCTCTACTGGTAAAACATGTGCAGTTCCTTTTGCAAAATCTCATAAAATTTGTCCCGCGCCTGCCGCTCCCGCCAGGGGGTATGCCCACAATGCCTGAGCAGGATAAAACGAAAATTCTTGAGCCGGGTTGAGAGCGGCTGTTGTACCCCTTCCGCCGGATGAGGGTCGTAGTCGCCGTGGAGGGCTACCACCGGACAGTTAAGATGTTGACCGAGCGCCAGAAGGGGCCATTCCTTCTCATCGTGGCGGCCTCCTGCCACACGTTTTGATAGAGATCACCTTGAAGGGCCAATTGCGCCGGATTCACCGGATTCATCAATGAGTGGATCATACATATCGGTTTTGGCCGCCAATGCGCCCAGTTGCGCCAGTAGAGCGTTTTTATCGGTGGTCGTGGGGTCAGCTAAAGCTTTGGCAATAGCTTTGAACTCTCCTCTTTCGGCTTCGTTAAGGCGATTGAACCTGTTTTTTTGAAGTTTGGCCACGTACTTCTCTTCAAAAGGGCCGCTGCCAACCAAGATCAGTTTTTTGATGAATGCAGGATAATGAGCCGCCGCCATAAAACTGAGCCACGCGCCCCAAGAATAACCAATCAAAGTAATCGGCAGGTCGCCATACATTTCCAGCGCAGTCTTTAACTCTTCTATCTGCCCGGCGAGCGAGGCCGCGGTTTGCAGCGGTTCCAAAACGCCCCAATTCACGGCAAGTTTGCGCGCGACCGGGGCCATTTCACCCCCTGCGCCAGGGCCGCCGTGAATGACAGCGACATTAAAGGGAGCCTGTCCGTATATCCTTAAATTTTTCATAAATAGTCTACAGCAGCCGCATAATTTCCTCTGCCGTCATCACCTTGGCAAAACCCCCGCGTAACATTTTCAACTCTGGCTCTTGCAGATCTGGATCGTCGGTTGAATTGACATCGCTGCCAAAGATAACCTTAAAACCACGCTCGTAGGCTTGGCGGGCGGTGGCGCCGCAACAATAATTGGTCAACGTGCCGCAAATAATCACGGTGTTTTTGCCCAGGTTTTTGAGAATAGTTTCCAGGGGCGTATCGTAAAAAGCGCCATAAGAGGGTTTGTGAATGACGATTTCGTCCTCCCTGGGAGCAATTTCGTACCACACCCGACCTTCTACAAAAAACGAAGACTGGTCTATGTCCAATTCTGGATAACGATTGGGCATCGAACTGCCGCTGCGGGGACGGTCGAGATAGTGATGAGTTTTTGAATAGACAGTGAAGATAACGGGTATCTCTTTCGCCCGACAATGCTCGATCAGTTTTTTGATACGCGGCACTTGCCGGGTGGCTTCGGGTACCCAATAGGGAGTCCAATGCGGCTTAACGCACTCATCCTGCATATCAATGACCAGCAGCGCACATTTCCCCGGTGCAATCTCAAAGCGGGCGACGCCTTTGGTGTAGGCGCGTCTGGCCAAATCGAGAACTTGTTGTTCAGTATATTTTTCCATCATTTAAGACACTCCTCTACGCGATTAAGCCACTCATTGACGAGGGCATTGAATAGGGTCTCTTGTTCGATTTGCAAATTGTGTCCGGCGCGGTCGAGCACCACATAAGTGCCGCGTGGATAGGTTTCGATAATCTGCCAGGCGTCGCGGTAGCCCACCGAGGCGTCTTGGCGGCCAGTCAAATTAAGGTGGGTTGGTCGAATGGCCCGGCCACCGCATCCACGTCAAACGAAAAGGCATACCCCTCAGCCTGCAATTTGGCTAAAAACGGTTCATCTGCAGCCTTGAGGCCCACCATCACTTCATCCCTGGTGCGTTCCCAGGTGTACTGGTTTTGAATCACCCCGAATGACTCAAATTCTTCGCGGTCATCCGGTGCCAGGCTGGTCAGAACCGTTGGGTTTTGCACCAATACCATAGGTGGTGGCAAATCTCGATCTTCGTGCAACGGCACAATTAAAGGACAAATCAACAACAATCCAGCCACCCGCTCAGGCCAACGATAGATAATCCCTCGCGCCAGGTAGCCGCCATAGGACTCCCCGGCCAATACAAAATTTTGTCCTGGAATCATTTGCTCGATGAAATCTATAACCACGTCAAGCATTTGCTCTGAGTTTGTCAGCCAGGCCGGTCCCGGCGTTTTGCCCATACCGGGCAAATCAGGGTAAAAGCGTTTCCAGCCGCTACGATCTTTAAAAATTGGCTCCATACAGCCGGTCATCAGGTGATGGTCGGGCATAAAGCCATGAATGGCGATGAGGGGCCGCCCTTCGCCGTATACCTCGTAATAAACATTGATGTCTCTAAGTTGGCATTGCATCTTTCAATTTTTCCTTTCATCATTCCATTCGGGCTAACACGGCCTCGCGCAAAGCTTCTGGCTCAGAACGGCCCAGGGTCAATTTTTCACTCTTGTGAAAGGCCATAAATTCACGCAAAGCGTCGGCAAGGCCGGCTACCAATTCGTCCGTCAGCTCGACCCCCGGCTCCAGGTAGATGGCGTGAACCATGAGGACTTTGCTCTTGCGGTCGGCCTTGGGGTCTAACCGGCCGACAAACCGACCGTTGTGCAAGATAGGCAACACGTAGTAACCATATTTGCGTTGAGCTTTGGGCGTGTACAATTCGATGCGATAATCAAAATCAAACAAATCGGATAAACGTTCCCGGTTCCAGGTGAGGTTGTCAAAAGGGGAGAGAAAAGTGGTCAAGGTTGGTCGGTGTTTCCCCTGGGTTATTTCGTCCACCAAAGGTAAGTCGGCAGAATCCAGGTAAGCCCCATCTGACCAACCCTCGACTTCCACCGGCACAACTGTGCCTTCTGTCACCAGAGTTTCAAGAATCTCCCGCGTTACCGGCGCGCGCAGGCGATAGTAGTCGCTCACCTGGCTGGCCGTGGCTACGCCTAATCGGGACAGCCCGTTCAGCGCGGCCCACCGCTGATAATCGTCCATTGTTTTTGTGGGCGATTCGGCGCTGGCTGGCAGAACTCGCTCTGGCAAATTGTACTGAATTTGAAAATTGACCCGGCGATCAACCATCAACCGGCCCTGGTCATAAAGGGCGGCCAGGGCGTGT
>JAFGNV010000010.1 GCA_016926805.1 Anaerolineae bacterium | reverse complement strand
TGTCAATATCGTTTTTAGGATTATCCCTGACCCTTTTGAATCAAGCCCCGATAGGGGTAGTTTGCAACATTGTTGGCGGCGTGATTACACCACCCTGGATCGTGAAATTTTGGATGATGCGGCCCGGCTGACGGCCGATGATCTCTTGCAGCTTTCACGACCCGGTTTTATGGTAAAATTCTATGAAACCATTGAAGATTTCTATCTGGCTGAAGCCCTGGAATACATCACTGCCTGGAGGCAAGCCACCGCCAGCCAACCGGCCGGCATTTGCGGCCCCATTGGCCCCACCGAGCAGTTGCCGCTGGTGGCCCGCCTGGTGAACGAATTGGAGCTAGATTTGTGCCATGCCCATTTTTGGGCCATGGATGAATGGGTCATCGATGGTGAATCTGTACCCGTCACCCACCCGCTGAGTTTTGAAAAAGCGGATCGGGAACTGTGTTTCAATCGAATCCGGCCAGACCTGGCCATGCCCGAAGAAAATCTGCACTTTCCTCGTACTGACCTGAGCGAATATCGGGCCAGTTGGGACCAGGCGCGCTGTGTGGTGATGCAAGGTGGCCAGGGCGAAGTAAAACATTGGGCCTTTAATGACCCGTTTCCGCGTCGGGGCCGGTACAAAGACGCCCCCCCATCGCCGGAAGAATACCGCAAATTGACCACCCGCCTGGTTGATCTGCACCCGATTACCCTCATCCAAAATGCGCGTACCTCTGGGGGCGGCGTGGTGCAAAACGTACCCGGTCAGGCACTCACGGTTGGCCCGGCAGAAACGTGGCGGGCGGAAAAGGTTTCCATTTGGCATGCCGGCACCCACGATAACCCCTTTGGCATGCGTTTGACCACCCTGATGATCTCCAAAAAAATTGCTGATAGCGCCGTGCCTATGTCGCTGCTCGCCGATCATCCCAAGGTGCAGTTCAACTTTTATCGTCCTAATATTGGCGTTTGCGGTGCCGAGATGCACTAGATTCCACTTTTTAAATCAGGTAACTGCTTTTCGACATCCCGTTGGCCGGCTCTTGAGCGTCTCTCTGGCCTGCTCTTTTTGCCCGTCTGGCTTGTGTTTCGATTTCGACCGCCGGCAACGCCTCTGTACAACCCGGTTCGCGCTTGTGCATTATGAGCACATAGGGTAAAATCAAACAACAGAATGTAAGCTGTACCGTCGGTATCAACCCTCTTCAGGATCGAGCAGATTATTATGGGTAATATCTCGCGGCAACAACTTTTAATTTTGGCACTATTATTATTCCTGGCAGTCCTCATTTTGGGATGTCTGTGCATGTTAGCCGTTCCCAGTCCTACCACTGGTGAACCGGCCTTTGTTATCTTCTAACATCCGTGAGTTGTACCTGCCCTATTTCTGCTTCTACCATTTCCGTCAAACTCCAGGATTTGGCGAAAATCTCCTGGTATTGTTATAATAACCCAACCGTTTCACAACAACCGGGTTTATCGGGAACAGACCCAGGTTGTCAAATATCTTATCTGGCTAATTGAAGGAAGGAGTTTTTTCATTCTATGAGCCAACGGGTGCCACTGGATACCAGTACTTCTCAATCCCTTCAGGATAAATCAAAATATCTTGAATATCTTGTCTTTTTACCAACATCAACACGCCTGCTGCTGCTCTTTGTAATGGCGCTATTTTTGACCCTTCAGCTGGCCTCGGGCAACGTGACCGCCGAGATGTCATTTCAGTCGCCGCAATCACCGCCACCCGCCGAACAGCCACCGGTTGAACAGCCACCATCTGAACAGCCGCCCGCCGAACAGCCGCCCATTGAACAGCCACCTGCCGAACAACCACCATCTGAACAGCCACCGGCCGAACAGCCGCCCATTGAACAGCCACCGGTTGAACAGCCACCGGCCGAACAGCCGCCCATTGAACAGCCACCGGTTGAACAGCCACCCGCCGAACAACAACCCTCCGGCCCGGCGCCCGCGCCGCTAGAACCACTGCCTCCGCTCGATACAACGGATGATGAAAATGTCGGCGCTGGGGATGTAGAATCCCCTATGGTATTGGACGAAGCAGAGTTGATCGATACGATTATTGTTTCCGGGGCTTATGTGTGGTTATGCTGTGGAGTAATCTTGCTACTGTTGATCCCGCTGGCCCTGTTGATCTTATACATCCGCGGGCGTGGTAAAATCATCGAAGAAGAGGGCTTTTAAAGCCATTGCCTGCCAAAAATCTTGCCTCAAGTACGCTTCCGCCGCCAAAAGCGACCCACCGGTTTTTGCTGACCGTCACCTGGGTCGCTTTTTTGGTGCGCGGGGTGAATCTGGCCACCCAAAGCCTGTGGCGGGATGAAGTTGACGTCATCCGCTATTCGAGCGGGACGCTGCGCGCATTGGCGGCTAACCTGTTTACTGCCGGACACAACGGCCCATTGTTCTTTGTCTTGCTCCGACCCTGGCGCAATCTAACCGGCGACTCGGAATTTGCGCTTCGCTATCCGGCGGCGCTGCTGGGGACCCTGGCCATACCGCTTGGCTTTGAATTGGCTCGCCAATTGGGTTTTGGACGCCTGAGCGGATTATGGCTGAGCTTGCTGCTGGCCACCTCGCCCTACCTGGTTTGGTACGGACAAGAAGCCAAGATGTACGCGCTGTTACTGGTTCTGATTACGGCGGCCTTTATAGCTTACCTCAAAGCCCTGACCGGCGCTGCTCCCCCGCACCCCTTCCGCACAAAAAAATGGGCGTGGGTGTGGTGGGCTATTTTTGTGATCGTTACCACAATTTCCTATTACACCCACATCCTGTCCCCCCTGATGCTGGCCGTCTATGGGGTAGTCGCCCTGCTGTATTACCCCTATTTACGCCAACACTGGCGTGGCTGGTTCATCAGTATGGCTCTGCTCACCCTGCCTTATCTTCCCCTGGCCCTCTGGCAAAGCCGTCTTTTCCTTGATGGGTTTCAAACCGGCCATCCCTTTTACCCGCTCCAACAAGAGTTTTATCTGCTGTTACAACTCTACAGTAGCGGTTTGATCCACTTTGCGCCCGCAGAGCTGCTGACCCAGGCGCTTTTTAGTCCAGGCAATTTGCCGCCGCTATGGCAAGCCATCATAACTCAGTTACAAAAATCGATGGTATTGCCTCTGATACTGTTTATTTTCCTCTACCTGTGCGGCTTATTCTTGGGAACAAAAAACAAGACCACCGGTCTAACCTCCCGCCTCGCCCTGGCCGTCTGGACCCTGCTGCCTCCTTTGGTTATATACCTCATCTCCCTGCGCGCGCCTGTTTTTGAAGACCGTTACCTCATTTACCTTGTCCCGGCCTTTTATTTGACGGTAGCCCTGGGACTGACCCGGTTAGGGCAATATTCGCGCTGGCTGGCCGGGATTTGTCTCGGTTTGATCCTACTCACAAATTTGACGGGACTCTGGCAACAGCAACGACAGCCCATCAAGGCCGATTTTCGGGCCGTCGCCGCCTACCTGTCCAGCCAACCGAATCCCCCCTCGGTTATTATGGTGCAAATACCCTACCTGCAATACACCCTGAACTATTACTATCAAACTGACTACACCTTATTGGAGGGGCCATGGACCAACGACGGCAAATCTGAAGAAGCCCTTGACGCCGAAATGACCAAGCTCACTACCGGCCTGACCGACCTCTGGCTGGTGACCTCCGAAGTAGAGATGTGGGACAAACGACACCTGACCCGGACGTGGCTCGACAACCATGCCCATCTGGTCGACGAAGCTCACTTCATGCGGGTTGATGTTTATTACTATCAATTACGATCGGGAACGATTGAGAATCAAAGTACGGGGAGCGTTGACGAGTAAAGAATAAATGAAGTGTATCTTTACATCTCTCGTTCCTAAACTGAGTTTAGGAACGAGAGGACAAGAGAAACCGCAAGCCAGAACTTCGAGAGGTTGACGCCTCACGCCGCCGGTAAGGTAAAACTGAAAATACAACCTCGACCGGGGACATGCTCGCTCTCAATGCCAACCTGCCCTCCCAGTTTTTCCACAATGCGCCGGACAATCGATAGCCCTAATCCATGCCCTTTGGCCCGCACCTGATCCAGACGGGTAAAGGGAGTAAAAAGCCGGGCCTGCTCCTCAGCCGTCAAACCCGGCCCATTATCCTGTACCCAAAAATGCACCTGACCGTTCTCCTGGGTGGTCGCTCCAATCTCTACTCGCGGGGGATGGCCGCCATATTTTATGGCATTACTGATGTAATTGGTCCACACCTCTTCAATCCAGGGACCATAGCCCAAGGCTACCGGCCAATCATCCGGCACAATAATCTCGGCCCGATACTCTTTGATGAGTGTGGTCAGACGCTCCCGGCTTTCGGCCACCAGGACCGACATATTGAATATGGGTTCTGGCTCCACTTCTTGTTGGCGGACTCCGGCCAGTAAAAGCAACTCTTCAATGATGTTGTTCATCTTCCGGCTGGCTTCCAGAATACTGCCGGTGCACAGTTCAACTTCCTCCCGAGTCATCAAATCATAACCCTCATCCAATGAGTCGGCATAACCAATAATCAACGACAGCGGATTTTGGAGGTCGTGGGCAACGGTATGGGCAAAGGCATTTAATTCCTCATTGCGGGCCTGTAACTCAAGGGCGTGCTGTTGCAGGGCCTCCTCGGCGCGCTGTTTTTCTCTGGCCAGACGCTGCCGATTAATTACCTGGTCAATAACCACCGGCAACAGTTTTAAATATCCCCGCCGCATATCTTTGACAATGTAATCGCCGGCTCCCAGTTTCATGGCCATCACCGCGGTCTGCTCGTCGCCGCTGCCGGTGAGCATAATGGCTGGCGGTAAGGGACCCCGCTTGGTGAGCATCCCCAACACCTCCAGGCCGTTGTAATAGGGCATTTTGTAATCTACCACAATCACATCGTGGATCCCAGGGTCGTACACGGTTAAACCTTCTTGGCCGTCGCAAGCAATATCGACCAAAAAACCGGCTTGCTCCATTCTTCGTTGGAAGAGACGAGCCAGGCCAACCTCATCTTCCATATAAAGAATGCGGATCGATTTAACTTGATTCTCTTGTGTCTGTTGTCTATCAATCACCGCCATTGCTCCTGACCCCTGAGTTGATGATAACCTGACCTCCGCCTCCATTACCTTGTTACCGTGTTCATATTATAACATAAGGCCAGTCCTCAGGTCGAGTAGGTAAATATAGCCAGATACAGCCTTTAAAGGTTGTCAGCTTGTCCTAACACTGGTATACTAAGCTCTCCACATCTAACCAAAAAATTTGGTTTCGTCTGACTCCACCCATCTGGCTGAACATTTGAGGCAGAACAGGGTCAAGCGATGGATACACAATTAACTAACCTGGAATTATCGCCACCTGTCTGGCAATCGTTACACCGGATAGACAATCTTCTCGGTCAACCTTTGCCGTGGGACAAGCGATTGGAGAGCGTGAGCAATATTTTGATCGACGCCCTGGCGGTGGAGGTAATTTGGCTTTTAACCATAAAACCATTACCCCCAACTGCCTATGGTCTGATGCGCACGCCTCTGGCCATTGACCCTGATGCTCGCGTACAGGTTTTTGAAAAAGTGCCCACGCTGGAGGAAAATTGGCCCTCACCCGAAAGTCTGTTATGCCGCATCATCGCCGGTAAAAAACCTTATTTTTTTCAACCAACCGAAATCGCCAGCGGTCAGGCCCATACCGACCTGGGCGATGCGTTTTTTGACATCCTGAAAGCCATCCCTGCCGCTATTGTGCCCCTGGTAACCAACGACCAGCCGGTGGGCGCGCTGGTTATTGGCAGTAGCGATCCAACTGCAGAAACCCTATCCGGGGAAGCGCAGCATTTACTTGGCTATTTGGGAGAGCATTTGGGGGCCAATCTTTTTAACGCCTATCTGGTGGAGCACTCCCAACGTCACGCCGATGCCCTGCGGGGTTTGAATCTGATCGCCCATACCATCACCTCCAGTCTGGATATTGATGAAGTCATCCAGCGCACTATGGCCGGTATTAACAACATCTTGGATGTGGAAGCCGGTTCGCTGCTACTGGTAGATGAATCAACCGATGAGCTTTTCTTCAAAATCACCCTACGGGGCGAAAACAAGCAGATTGCGGCCTATCGTTTGCAGCCAGGCGAAGGCATTGCGGGCTGGGTGGTAGCCAACAACCAGCCGGTTATCTCCAATAATGCCCAAAAGGATAAACGTTTCACCCCCAAAATTGACGAAGCCATAGGGTTTACCACCAAAACGGTTCTGTGCGTTCCCTTGATAGTACGGGGTAAACCCATTGGGGCCCTGGAGGTTATCAACAAACGGCGCGGTTCCTTTGATCCAAATGATCAGGAATTGTTGGTGTCTATGTCTGCCGCCCTGGGGATTGCACTTAAGAACGCCGATTTATACCAGGAAGCCCAAGAGCACGCCCGCCGTACCCAAATCGTCAACCAGATCACCTCCACCATCAATACCGGGCATGGCTTGTCGGAAACGGGTAAACTTATTCTGGACCAATTTGGCCAGCTCCTTCCGTTTGACCATATCAGCCTGTCACTGCTCGATACTTCAGGAGAAAACGTCCGGCAGTGGGTTTTTACCGAACATGGCGGTCTGGAATTCACCAAATCAGGCTTAGCGCTAAAAAACACTTTGCTGGCCCAAATTATCAAAAATAATCAACTCCACGTTGATGACGACATTTCAAGTTTGCGGCCAGGTGGTTGTCCCTATCCCGACGATCAGATTTTGCTGGACGAGAAAATCAAATCCAGAATAGCATTTCCCTTGGTTACCGGGCAAACGCCGTACGGCAGCCTCAACATTGGCCATCGACAGGCCGGAATCTATAACCATCTGGAACTGAAATGGCTGGAGCAACTCATCCCCCAGGTAGCCGTAACCATTGAAAAAAGCTGGCTGATAAATGTAATGGAGGAGCATAACGCCGAACTACGCGGCCTGAATCACCTCAGCGAGATGTTGTTCTCAACCACCGATTTCAGGGTGATTGTCGATACGGCCAGCAGCATGCTGCCCCGGTTATTGCCGGGTGATGTCCAGGGAGTAGTTATTGCCGACAGGCGAGGGATTTACCTGGGAGTTGCGGTCCCCTTTGACTTCACGCGCACCGACCAGATCATTGACGATATGGTTGATACCTTCGCTCAAATCAGCGAAAATGACGTGCCCAACGAAGTGGTTTATACCAAAACCATGGCCGGTAATATTCCGGTGCCTAATGACTGGGCCGCCGTGACCGTGCTTCACCTGCCCATTCTCACCCGGCTGGGAACTCTGGGGATTATCTACCTTGCTTCCGGCCAGGAAGAAACCATTGGCGACGATGTCTGGCGCACAGTTTCATTGACCGCCGCCCAAATTTCGGCGGCCATTGAAAATGCCTACCTCTTCCAACAGGTCGAGCAGGAAGGCGCGCGCCTGGCCGCCATCCTGGCCAGCAGCACCGACGCGGTTTTGGTGGTCAATCACGACGGGCACGTTGTTCTTGATAACCCGGCTGCCTGGCCGGTGATGGGTGTGTCCGAATCTCAAAGGGGGAAACTGCTCTCCAACAGCACCACCAACCAAACCCTGATTCAACTTTTTGAAAGCGCCATGCAGGGCGGCAAACCAACCGGCGAAATTCTCATACCCGATGGGCGCGTTTTCTTTGCCAATTTGTCGCCGGTTTCGGCGGGCGATACCGGCGTGATTGGCTGGGTAGCCACCATGCAAGATGTTAGCCATTTTGCCGAGTTGAACCAACTCAAAGACGAATTTGTCAGCACTGTTTCGCACGATCTACGCTCGCCACTGGCGGCCATCTTGATTGCCGCCGAGTTGATTCCCCAGGTTGCCGACGTTGACGAGCAGCAGCAGGAATTACTCAACACCATCGAAAACCGGGTCCGCAGTATGCACGAATTCATCGATGCTCTGCTGGATGTGGGCAGAATTGAAGCCGGTATCGAGATGGATGCAGAACCGTGTGAGTTACTTCCCCTGATCGACGATACCCTCTATTTACTCACCCCCCATGCCACCGAAAAATCTATCAACCTGATCAGCGAACTCGAGAAAGATTTACCCCCCATTATGGCCAATAAAATTCGCTTGCGCCAGGTAATCTATAACCTGCTTGATAATGCCATAAAATTCACCCCGCCGGGAGGTCAGGTATCCATCAAGGTGTTTCGGCAAGAGAATGAAATTCGAGTCTGGGTGAGTGACACCGGCATCGGTATCTCTCCTGCCGACCAACCCCACGTTTTTGAAAAATTTCACCGGGTTAAAAATGGATATACAGACGAGGTAAAAGGAACCGGCCTGGGTTTAGCCATCACCAAAGGAATTGTCGAAAGATACAATGGGCGCATTTGGCTGGAAAGCACCCCCGGCAAGGGCAGCACCTTTATCGTAGTCCTGCCGGTTCCATCAACTCCGTGGGCAGAAACTCTATAGACCCCCAAAGCACATTAAAATCATCTAGAGCCGCAACGTTCATCATCTGATTGCAGGGTAATCGTGGATATGTTATAATCCTGCTCATCTGAACAAGGAGACCTAACCTGTATGAACATCGTCCTCGACGCAATGGGGGGTGACGACGCGCCTGCTGCCACTGTCCACGGTGCGGTGTGGGCTGCCCGTGATTTCAATTTGAGTATCACCCTGGTCGGCCAACCCGACTTGATTGAAACTGAACTGGCCAAACACAATACCTCTGGCCTGGATTTAGCCATTATCCCTGCCAGCCAGGTTATTAAAATGGACGAGTCGCCCTCGGCGGCGGTCAAAAACAAAAAAGACTCCTCCATGGTAGTGGGGCTGCGTTGCCTCAAAGAAGGAGATTATGATGCCTTTGTGTCGGCAGGGAACTCCGGCGGCGTTTTGGCGGCGGCCATGTTTGGCCTGGGACGCATCAAGGGCATTAAGCGTCCGGCGCTAAGCACCGTTTTCCCTAACGACACTAAATATGGCCACAGCTTTTTGCTAGACGTGGGAGCCAACACCGACGTTCGCCCCGAATATCTGCTTCAATTTGCCTTGATGGGCAGCCTTTACGCCGAACGGGTGATGCACATTCCCCATCCCCGCGTTGGGTTATTATCAACCGGCGAGGAAGAAGATAAGGGAAACCAGCTGGTTCAAGAAACAACTCCCCTGCTCAAAGCCAGCCATCTCAATTTTATTGGCAACGTGGAAGGCAAAGACATCCCTGCGGGCGTTGCCGATGTGATTGTTACCGACGGTTTTACCGGCAACGTTTACGTAAAAGGCGTTGAAGGCGCAGCCGTGTTGATTATGGAAATTCTCAAGCGTGAGATAAGTTCGAGACCGCTGGCCAGATTGGGCGCCTTACTGGCCATGGACGCATTAAAGGCTCTGCGGACCAAACTGGATTACCGCGAGTTTGGCGGCGGGCCTCTCCTGGGAGTCAACGGCGTGGTGATTATTGCTCACGGCCGCTCCGATGCCTATGCCGTTCGTAATGCTATTCGGGTAGCCAAAGAAGCCGCTCAAAACAGAATTTTGCACGCCATCCAGAGCGGCCTCAGCGAAATATGAGTTACAGGGATAAAGATTCATCATGCAAATTATAACCAATACTAACATCATCGAAAGCCGCAGCAAATGGGCCAAGCGTATTTCACCCGTGGCCATGCTGGTATTGCTGGGTGGGTTCCTGCTGAACCTGTTCAGCTTTAAAAACCCGGAATATACCCAATATGTCTTTCTGCTGCTGATGGTGGGTTTTGTCCTGGCCATCGTCAGTTCCTATCTGGTCAATCGCTGGGTGCGCGAACCTCGCGCCGACCAGGTGTTGACCACTACCTTGAAGAAATTTGGCAAAGAGTACGTCTTGTTCAACTACACCACCACCCCGCCGCATATCCTGATTACGCCCAGCCGTCTGTACGTGATTGTGGTTAAGCGTCAATCCGGCCAAATTACGGTAAGGGGAGACAAATTTTCTCGCAAATTCAGTTTGGGCCGTTTCTTTAGGTTTTTTGCCGAAGAAGGTTTGGGCGTGCCGACGGCCGAGGCAGAAAATGGGAGGGGCAAACTGAAAAAACTACTCGGTCAGCAGCTTACCGGCGAAGAGTTGCCAGAAGTCAGCGCCTTTATTGTTTTTATTGATCCAAACGTTAACCTCACCGTTATCGACCCGGTTGTTCCGATCATGCGCACTAACGAGATCAAATCTTTTCTACGCCAACACGACAGACAAAAGGTTATCTCGGCGGCCTTAAAAAATCAATTGGTTGAAATTATCGGTGGTAAATATGCCGGGGAGGAAATGGAGGCGTAAAATTCCACATTTCTTTTTACCAGGAAAGGAACCGAACAATGGCGTTTAATCACCAGCAGTATAACACCCAATATTTGCTCAATTCTAAAGACGGCGGCCAGCCCATCAACGACTCCGCCGAAAAATATGGCGCGAGAATTGTTGAAGCTGACGTAGCCGAAGGTGAAACCTATTGGCGAGTTATTGGGGTGCATCACCTGCTCCCCCGCGAAAACTTTGGCAACCACCACGTTTATCTGGATGCCCTGGATGAAGACGGCAACCGGCTAAAACGCCCGCCCATCTGGGTAGGTTGGACCTGGGAGGGTCGCCGCCCCAATGAACCGGCAAATCCTGTAATATTGGACAAGCCCGATTACGAGGCCGGGGGCAACCTGACCATGCACTTTGGTCAAAAAGTTTCGGTCTGGGTCAACGGCACCCAGCCCGACGGCCAGGACAAGAGCGACCGGGTTGAAAATCTGCACACCACCCACCCCGATGAACCCCTGCCCGACGGTACCCTGCTCAATACCCTGGGACATCACTCTTTTTACGTGGTTTTTCAACGCACCCGCAAAGGAAAAATTGTGACCAACGGCGTGATTACCGGCCGGGTAGAACGGGGCCAGGGACGCAAAATCCGCTTGCGGCAAGAAGACAATGTCATCGCCGAACAAACTTTGGCCGACGACCTTACGTTTAAGTTTGAGAATTTATCCTTTGGGGTCTACCAACTGGAGATTGTTGATACTGAAGTCAGCCAGGATAATATCAAGCTCGATGCCGGCAGCAAGGAATTGACGGTCAACCTGGCCGTGCCGCCCCCCGACGACAGCGCCATTTTCGGCGAGGTCAGAAATGGGCAGGGGAAGATGCTGTTGCTAGTCAAAGAGGGCAATATTATTACCCGTTTCCCGCTACCCGAGTCGGGCCAATTTCGTTTTGAAAATCTGGCCGGGGGTAACTACGCCCTGCTGGTGTTTGAAACCAACGTCCGGCAAGACAATATTGTGTTAGACGGCAGCAACACCCGCCGCATCATTTTGACTGTTCCCGTGGTTGTGGAGGCCGAAAAAACCATCAACCATTACCTGTTATTTGGCCCACCTAACAGCCGGGGACGACAAACCAATCTCCTGCTGGCGTTAGATTACATTCTGGCCTTCTCCCCCACTGTTGGCTTTAACGTAGCCGAAGCCAAACTCGCCCGCCAGGTGACGATTGTGGGCGAGGGTATCAGCCAGGCCGACCAGCAAGCCATCGAGGCCTCCGGCAGCGAGGTTGAAACGCTCACCGGCGACGCCTACGTTATCGAAGCCAAACTCAATGCGCGTGTGCAAGCCGGGCGCGCGTTTGGGGAATAATATCAGTTGGCGGAAAGCTACTAGACCGGTGCGCAACAAAAAACGAGGCAAATTTCTGGTTGAAGTCATCGTGGCCGCCGGTCTATTGGCCCTGGCCACGGTGGGCTTTTTCTGGCAAATCTTGCTGACCCCCAATGCCTGGACACCTGCCGGTGGGGGTGATTTGGCTCCCTTTCTCTATCCCACTTATCGCTTTGCCGCCGAGCACCTGCGGCAGGGTATTATTCCGCTTTGGAATCCCCATCTTTACAGCGGCACCCCCTTTGCCGCCGATATTCAATCTGGCCTTTTTTATCCGGTCAACTTGCTGGTCTTTCTGTTTGTTCCCAACTTAACCTACCAATGGCTGGAATATCTGGCCGTTTTTCACCTCTGGCTGGCCGGAGTGACCATGTATCTGTGTTTGCGCCTGTTGATTCCAACCCAACAGGCGGAGGACAATTCGCCTTCCCCCCGGCCGATTGTCCCCCTGGCCGCCTTTGCCGGAGCCATCGCTTTTCAATTTAGCGACCTGTTCATCGTCCATTTTGGTAACCTAAATCTGATTGCCGTGGCCGCCTGGCTGCCGCTCATCTTCCTGCTCTTTCACCACAGTCTGGTCAAGTCGAGTTACGGCTTGGCCGCAGCGGGTGGCGCGGTGTTGGCCATTGCCACCCTGGCCGGACACATTCAAATTACCCTCTTCATTTTGCTGACCTTGGGCCTCTATGCGTTGTGGTATTTCGGTTTCAGGATGCACGGTTCAGGGGTTACGCTTGCTCTTTTTCGGCCTTTGCTTCTCCTGCTGGTGACGCTACTGGTCACCATTGGTCTGTCCGCGCTGCTCCTGCTACCGGCCTACCAGTTGAGCCAATACACGCCTCGCGCCGAACTGCCTTATGCCGAAGCGACGCGTTATTCGCTGCATCCGGCCCAATTGGTGGGATTGCTCGTCCCCAACTATTTTGGCCGTGACCCGGCCATGCATTGGGGACCCTGGGAGCGAGTCGAAACCGGCTATATTGGCATTATTACCTTGATGCTGGCCCCGGTGGGGGCGCTG
Source organism: Anaerolineae bacterium (assembly GCA_016926805.1). Lineage (GTDB taxonomy): Bacteria > Chloroflexota > Anaerolineae > 4572-78 > J111 > JAFGNV01. The sequence goes on along the minus strand of JAFGNV010000010.1, from coordinate 28,259 downwards.
CTCTATCCAGGGCGCATTAAAGGTTTTTTCGTTGGACTCGGAATCATTGCCCTACTGCTGGCCCTGGGCGGATACTCCCTGCTGCACGGTTGGTTGTATGCCCTTGTCCCCGGCTTTGATCAGCTTCGCGCTCCGGCCCGCTTCATCCTCCTGCTTGATTTCAGTTTGGCTGCGTTGGCTGCCTGTGGCCTGAACCAACTGCTGCAGCCGCTTAATGAAAAAGCCAAAAATACGTTCCGGAAATTGCTCACCGTGCTCACCTGGAGCCTGGGAGGACTGATTGTGATCGCTGCCCCGCTTGGCTACTACGCCATGCTGGTTACGCAGGATAGAAATCCGACCATTTTCAACCGGGCTGTGGGTGCGGCTGGGGGAGTGGCAATGTTTGCCTTCTTCACCATTGCCGCCCTGATCAGCCTGCATCTTATCCATAGCCACCAACTACGCGAAAAGTGGGCCGGGTTCGCCGTCATTGGCCTGTTGCTGCTCGACCTGTTTACTCTGGGCGCCAATGTTGATACTGGTCATCATAATCCCACCGCCGCTTTCGACCATCCTGAAGCCCTGGCGTTTCTCCGGGCCGATCCTGGCCTCTATCGCATCGAGGTGACCACCGACGTGTGGCATCTCTGGCAGCCCAACACGGCGCTGTTGGCCGGTTTGTACGATGTTTGGGGCCTGTACAATCCCCTGGTGTTGGCCGACACCAAACTTTACTGGGAAGGTGCCCCCCCACGCCACACGAGTCGATACAATTTTCTGGGCGTTAAATATATCATCGCCAGCAAAGCCGGCGCCCCCGCCGACAGCAACATCATCCCTGTGTTTGACGGCGATCCCGGCATTAATATCTATCTCAATCAGGACTCCCTGCCCCGGGTCTTGTTCGTGGGTCAAACAAGGGTGGTTGCCAATCACGATGCTGCCTGGGAAGCTATTCGCGCCGATACCTTCGACCCGGTCACAACAGTCATCCTTGAAGGCGGTCAAACACTGAATTTTCAACCCGCCAGCGCTCTCTCAATTTTTCAGTACCATCTGCACACGGTCACCATCGGTGTTAATACCAACCAGCCCGGCTACCTGGTGTTGTCCGAGGCTTTCTACCCCGGCTGGCAGGCCACGGTGGATAGTCAACCCACCCCTATCGAGCGGGCCAATTATGCCTTCCGGGCCGTGTACGTTCCTGCCGGTCAACATACGGTTCAATTCGTTTTTAAACCGGTAATTTGGAAAGTGGGATTAATACTGAGTGGTTTGACCCTGCTGGTTCTGGCCGGATGGGCCGGCTGGGAGCATTGGACAAGAGCGCCAAAGGTATCCTTAATTTTCTAACTTTAGCAAGCGTCCCAACGCCGGTACCCGCCAGGCTACCTCCGCCTGGATTTCTTGCAGCCGGGCTTGGGTGTGTCCTTCAAAACGCACGGTGATGAGCGGCTCGGTTACCGAGGCGCGAACTAAAGCCCAGCCACCATCAAACATAATCCGAACTCCGTCAATGGTGCTGATCTCATGATCGGCAAAGGCTGCCGGTAAATCGACCAGGATGACATCGCGCGTTTCCGGCGAACAGGCCAGCCGCAGGTCGGGAGTGATGGGATAATGCGGAATCTCATCCACCAGGGTTGACAGGGGTTTGTCGGCCCGGGATAGGAGTTGTAACATCAACAAGGTGGCGTAGAGCGCGTCGTCCCGCCCCAATTCACCAAAGAAAAAATGCCCGCTAATTTCGCCGCCCAACCCGGCCTGTTCGCGCAACAGGGTGGTTTTGATAAAAGTGTGACCGGAGCGTTCCAGGCGAGGCAGGCCGTGCCAGCGCCGGATTTCTTCGGCTACCACACTGGAACATTTAAGGTCGTAAATCACCGTCCGTTCGCCCGGGGTTTGGGCCGTTGGCAATCGGTAGCGAATAAACAAAACCAGGCTCCGGTCTCCCGGCAAGACCCGGCCCGTATTGTCGACAAACACCACCCGATCGCCATCACCATCGTAGGCAAGGCCCACATCGGCTTGCTCCATCACAACCTGTTTGGCCAGACCGGACAAATGGGCGGCGACTGCCGGATTGGGATCGCGGTTAGGAAAACGACCATCAACCTCACAAAAACGCTCAATCACCGTATATCCTTGCCGCCGCAGTATGTCCGGGGACAGCCGGGCCAGACAGCCGTTCCCGGCATCCACCACCACTCGCAAGTTGCGCCCGGTAGTAAAAAAGCGGGCCAGGTCGGTCTGGTAGGCTTCAAGCACGTCCGCTCGATTCCAATACCCCTGCCCCTGGCGAAACTCACGGCGCTCCATTCGCTCGGCCAAGGCTGCCAACTCAGCCTCGGCAATCGGCCCCTCACCCAACATCAGCTTGAATCCATTGTAACCAACCGGGTTGTGCGAGGCCGTGACCATCACCGCGCCATCGCTGTGCAGCCATTGTTGGGCAAAGTAAAGAACCGGCGTCGGTACCAGACCCACATCCAACACATAACACCCGGCCAGCATCAACCCCTCGCAAAGCGCACCTTTAAGATGGGGCGTGCTGGGTCTGGCGTCGCCACCCACCACTACCCGGCCGCCGTTCAGAACCGTGCCAATCGCCTGCCCCAACTCAAGGGCAAAAGTTGGGGTCAACTCAGCACCATACAAACCCCGGATATCGCAGCTTTTGAACACACTCATCTTTCAAATATACCCCCGCGTCGCGCAGGCTTCGCAAAACACCGGTACCGTTCCTCATAGGCAATCATCAGCGCCGGACGAGGCGTTATCCGTTCGACAAGATGAACCATCGCCCGGGCCGCCGGAATCAACCCCTCGTACCAACACCCCCCCCGCCGCCAAAACGGCCGCCCCCATCGCCCCGCCGGTTATTTCCGGCCGGGCCAGGGCTTCGCCGCCAGTATTGCTGGCCCCGCCGGGTAGCCAGTATCCGGCAGGATGGCGATGGCTGTAGATGCGTCCTTGCGGGTCTGGCAGCAGATGTTCGGTGACCCCTTTGATGACCAGGGTGGTTGCCCAGGGTGCTGTTCCAATCGCCGGGGCAAACAGCGCCCGTGGAAATCTGCGATGCACAGCCATCGGTCGTACCGGCCAAAACAGGGACGCCTGGGGGCAGTCCGGTGGCAGCGGCGCATTCCGGCGAGGTTGACGCAATCGGGGTGGCGGGGCGAACGACAGCGGGCAATTGCGCCAGAGGAATTCCCAACTCTGTTTCGATGAACGCAGGCCAACAATCGTGCTGCACATCGTAGCCGGTTTTGAGCGCATTAGAAAAATCGGTGGTGCTGTATTCGCTGCTCAAGCGGCCCACGACAAAATCAGCGGCGTGGATAAAACGGTGAGCCGCCGCAAAAATCTGCGGTTCGTGCTGGCGTAACCACAAAATTTTGGCCAGGGCAAAAGGAGGGGTTAAAACGATAATCCAACCTCTGAGCCTGCCGAATAAGTTAGACTCATTTTAGTCAATTTTTCTATCGTTGACAATTAAGGGAATTCCAGAAAGATAATTCTCCCAAAACCAGGTTCCTAATTGCCATTCTACACCCGATGGGTTTCTTGAACGGATACAAAACATGGTATACTCCTCCTAAAACTAAAGACGGGTAATGATGAGTCTGTCCGAAATTTTAAGATAGGCGGGGGCGCGGGGATACTCCCCCGAATCCCCCCTGGTTTGTCCAGATTTCGGGCAACTGAAGGTTGCACAAAATTCTGGACGCACCCGGTAATGATTAAGGAGGCATAAAGATGGCAGACAGATGTTATGTTCCTCGGGTTAATAGAAAAACTGGGGTGATGGTATTTCTGTTGACCATTCTTCTTCTCGGCTGCAATTCCGGCTGGCTGCTGGCACCGGCTTCGCCGAGCCAGACATCTAACCGATCCCCATCACCGGCGGTTACACCTACCCCCACCCCGGCTCCCCATGTGATTGCCCTGATTGACGCTGCCGGATTGGATTTTGCCGAAAAACGAGTCATCGACGCTTATAAACAGGTTTCCCCTGCGGTGGTCAATATTACCACCCAGGTTTTACGGCGTAATTTCTTTTTTGAAGTTGTACCGGCGGAAGGAGCCGGGTCCGGCTTTGTGCTGGATACCGAGGGATACATTCTCACTAACTATCACGTTATCCGGGGGGCGCAACGGGTCGAGGTGACGTTTATCAACGAAACTACCGTGCCGGCCCAGGTGACCGGCACCGACCCCCGTAATGACATTGCCCTGCTCAAAGTGGATGCCCCCGCAGAATTACTCGTGCCAGTCGAATTGGGCCAATCGGCCAATTTGCAGGTAGGCCAACGGGCTATTGCCATTGGCAATCCATTTGGCCAATTTGGCGGTTCGTTGACCACTGGCGTCATCAGCGCCCTGGATCGAACCATGCAAAGTCCTGATGGACGAGAAATTAGCGGTATCATCCAAACCGATGCCGCGATTAATCGTGGAAATTCCGGGGGGCCGTTGCTGGATAGCACCGGGCGAGTCATCGGCATTAACACGGCCATTTTTAGCCCCAGCGGCACCAGTACCGGAGTTGGTTTTGCAGTGCCGGTCGATACCATTCGCCGGGTACTGCCGGATTTGTTGACGCTGGGCCGTTACCGGCATCCGTGGTTGGGCGTGCGTTATGCCTATCATCTCACGCCGAGTTTGGCCGATAACCTGAACTTGCCGGTCGACAAAGGTCTGTTACTGGTCGAAATCTACCGTGACAGTCCTCTGGCAGCCCAGGGGGTACGAGGAGCGCAGCAAGAAGCCGTTTTGGGTAACCAGCGCATTTTTATTGGCGGCGATATTTTGACGGCAGTGGATGGGCAGGAAGTTACCAGTATGGAGAGACTACAAACGTTGCTGGAAACAACCTATCAGGTAGGCGATACGGTCACCGTCACTCTGCTGCGAGATACCGAAACGTTGACCATCACCATGACGTTGGCCGAAGAACCAATGAGATAAGGGTTGAAGAGGGCTGAAGAAACCGGATAACTCAACCCCACAATCCCAACGGCCAAAACGATGGCTCGGGCAATATTTTTGGTCAACTCAAAAATGAATCCAGGTAAGGGGACCAATACCCCACATAGTCTTGGTGCAAGGGGCCACCCGACCAGGTTAGTAAACCCGGCCTGCTTAGATTTACCGAGCGCTGCTCCCTGGAAATATTGCCGCCTCGGGCCTGCTGCAAAATAGAGCGGACACAGTCGGCAAAACCACGAAGCGATACCGGTTCGGTCAGGATGGTAAATGATCCATTCGAGGGGAGTGATCGATCCAACTCGGCGGAAATAATCAGCAACGTCCGGCATATTTGTGGTCGCTGGCTCAACCAGAGGCCCAAGCGCATGCCCTGCTCCCAGGCTTCAACCAGGTTGATGACCACCAGATCATAGGCGATGTTGCTCAACATCTCAATCGCATCGTCGGCCCGGTTAACCAGATCAATCTGGTCGCTTAAGTTTTGGGCTTGGAGTGTCTCTTTGAGGAAGAACGATTGTCCATTGGAACCTTCTAGTATCATTACGCGTGTGTCTGGCATAGGTGTCTCCGGGGGTTTAACATTTCTTATGATTTCATCATAACATGGAACAGTGACCCCAGAGCCAAACAATTTATTAAGAATCGTTACAAAAGATTAAGAAAAGGCACGCGCCAAAAGATTACGATTTGTTACAAGGTATTACAGTCTATTAACCTGAGTTCTGAAAAAGGTGACAGTCACTTCAAACGCCGACAAATTATACCATTTTTACCCCTCAGCGACGCAAAAATCTATCAGAAATGACTGTCACCTACGAATTATCGAGCTGAGGTTATTAAGGATTAGAAAATTGTTGCCTACCGCCCTCTGGTGCTATACTAAAACGCTATGCACACAAAACACACCTTTGCTTCCATAGCCGGAGTGATTGCTCTCCTGCTTTTGTCTGGACTGGGTCTTTCCACGTGTCACGCCAAAGAAGAGACGCCAACCCCAATTTTCGCCTTCGCCTCCGATCGCAACGGCGCAGGCGAGATTTTTGTTCTGGAGCGGGATAACCAAGTTCGCAACCTGACTAACCATCCCGGTGCCGACTGGGAGCCAACCTGGTCGCCGAATGGCGCCACGCTGGCTTTTACCAGCCATCGTTCCGGCAACAGCGACATCTGGCTGCTGGACCTGGCCAAATCCGATAACGAACTCCAACCCCGCAACCTGACCAATCATGCTGCCTGGGATTACAACCCTGCCTGGTCGCCCAGTGGGCAGAGCATTGCCTTTGTCTCGGAGCGAGACGGCGATCCGGAAATTTTTATCCAAAACCTGCAAGAGGATACCGCCCTTCAACTCACCTTTAACGAAGGAATGGAACGCCGCCCCGCGTGGTCGCCCGATGGGAAATACATTGCCTTTGCGGCCGTGCGTAATGGGATCGAGGAGATTTACCGCATCCGGCCCGACGGCACCGACGAACAACTGGTCACCCCGCATCCGGTGCAGGGCACGTCGCCGGCCTGGTCGCCGGATAGCCAACGCCTGGCTTTTGTTGGTTGGGATGAAGAAAATCGGGCCGGTATTTATCTCATCGGCCCGACGGTAGATGAGGTCGAATTGCTGTATCAGAGTCATACCTGGCTTGGCTCGCTCGCTTGGTCGGCGGACGGGCAATGGTTGACCTTTACCGCCTGGGAAACCGGCAATCACGATGTGTACGCCCTGCCCACCACCGGCGGCCCGCCTATCCACCTGACCACCGATCCCGCCTGGGATGATTTTCTGGTCATCAATCCGATGGTCTCCTTCACTCCCTCCTCTGCGGGCAATATTGCTCAGGCTGCGCCCGCCCTCAGCTCACCAACCCCGCCCCCTGTTGCTGCGGGCGTGAACATCGCCGACCTCAGTCTGGCCTACCTGGTTAATGATATGGGCTTTACCTGGGCTAAAAGTTATGTGAATTGGGCTACAGTTGAACCGGAACCGGGCCAATTCCGTTGGGTCGATCCCGATAACGTGGTTAAAGCCTTTGGCGACCAGCAGGTCAAGATTCTCATGCGGGTTCACGGCACTCCGGCCTGGGCCAGACCCGAAGTTAGCGACCTCACCCATCCACCCACTGATTTGGGTGACTTTACCGACTTTATGACCGCCCTGGTCACCCGCTACAAAGGGCAGGTGGCCGCTTACGAAATCTGGAACGAGCCAAACCTGCACTACGAATGGGGTTACCTGCCGCCCGACCCGGCAACTTACACCGCCTTGCTCCAAACAGCTTACAAAGTCGTCAAAAAAATAGACCCCGACGCCCTGGTCATTAGCGGCGGCCTAGCCACCACCGGCAACGGCTCGGCTACGGCATACGGTGATTTAACCTTTTTGCAGGGTATGTACGACGCCGGGGCGAAAGGTTACTTCGACGCTTTGGGCAGCCATCCCTACGCCTATGGCCGCAGCCCGGATGATACCGACGCCGATGGCCTGTCGTTCTCACGGGTGGTGGAACAATACCAGGTTATGCAGGCCAACGGTGACGGCGATACACCCGTCTGGATCACCGAAGTTGGTTGGGTACTCCAATCAAGCTGGGATTTAGGCGAACATTCACCCGTCGGGGTCACCGAAGCGCAGCAGGCCGCCTATCTGGCCCGCGCTTATGAGAAAACAGCCCAAGAATGGCCCTTTGTGGAGGCGTTCTTTGTTTTCAATCTCGACTTTAGCACCGTGCCCTGGTATCCTGCCGCCGAACCGATGCGCTGGTACTCGGTACTCACCCCCTATCGGACGCCCCGTCCGGCTTACACCAACCTACGCCAGATTATACTCGCCCCATGATACACAAGATGAGAATTGTTATAAAAGTTGGCACCAATGTTCTCCGCGCCGGGACGCAACGGATTCACCGACCCCGGGTTATCGATATTGCTCGCCAGATAGCCAAATTAAACGCCGATGGTCACGAACCGTTACTGGTTTCTTCGGGCGCTATCTTTGCCGGGCGCGAATTATTGGGCACAGAGCCTCGCACCCAAAGAAAAGATATTCCTTACAAACAAATGCTGGCAGCCGTGGGTCAGGGGCGCTTGTTGACGCTCTACCAACGCATCTTTGAAATGTACGATATCACGGTGGCCCAGGCTCTGCTGACCCGGGCCGACCTGGCCAACCGCACTCGTTATCTCAACGCCCGCAACACCTTACAAATCCTGCTCCAGCAGAAAGTGCTGCCCATTATTAACGAAAACGATGTTGTGGCTGTAGAAGAAATAAAATTTGGCGATAACGACAACCTCTCCGCCCTGGTCGCCAATCTCATTGATGCGGACCTGCTTATCATGCTTACCGACCAGCCGGGCCTCTTTACCACCGACCCTCGCCAGGATGCCGGGGCTAAACTCATTGAAAGGGTGATTACCATTGACGACTCGATTCGAGCCGCCGCCAGGGGTAGTAACGGTGAGGTTGGCACTGGCGGCATGGTCACCAAAATTGCAGCGGCAGAATTGGCCACCCGCTCCGGTACCGAGGCGGTTATTGCGCCGGGCAACGAGCCGGATGTCATCACCCGGGTGGTCAATGGGGAAATGCTGGGCACTCGATTCCCCACACAACTGAGTCACGTGGAGAGTCGTAAACGCTGGATATTGGCCGAGTCGGCTCAAGGTGAGGTAAAAATAGATGACGGCGCGGCGGAAGCATTGGTGAAACGAGGAAAAAGTCTGCTGGCGGTGGGAGTAGTTGAGGTGACCGGTAATTTCAATCGGGGCAGTACTATTCGGGTGCTCAACCAGCGGGGACAGGAAATTGGCCGGGGTATTACCAACTACAACACCCGCGACCTACGGGCTATCTGCGGCAAACATTCCGATCAGATTGTCGAGGCTTTAGGTTTTGATTACGGCCATACCGTCATCCATCGGGATAACCTGGTAATTGTGTAGTAGAGGCCGGATAACGGAACGCTGGCAACCTCTTCCGATGGTTACGGATATGTATCCGTACCCCATACTATGCCGACTTAAGTCGAAGCTGAATATTTCAGCCAATACCCGTTACAGGATTAACCCTGTAACGATCCAAGGGCCCCTCATGGCACCCCAGCCGCACACCGAAACCCAACGGTGTCGCTCTGAAGGTAGGGAGTGTCGTTGTTGCGGTGAGTAGCGCGAACATAGCTTTCATTGTCGTACCAGGAACCACCACGCAGCACCCGACTATTTGTTCCAGTTAGATTTTCCCGCCCATCATCGACCTGATAGGGATAGGCTCTAAATTCAGACTGCACCCACTCCCACACATTGCCGGCCATATTATACACCCCATACGAACTGATTCCCGCTGAATAGGCATTTACAGGCATGGTGTCACCCTCGCAACTGGACGTGTAATTAGCTATGTTACAGTCGATGGTTTCACCCCAGGGGTAAGTCCGGCCATCCGTGCCCCGGGCCGCCTTTTCCCACTCGGCTTCGGTCGGCAAGCGTGCCTCTCGCCATTCGCAGTACGTTTTCGCCTGATGCCAACTCACGTGAATCACCGGGTAGTCGGCATACTCTGGATTGCCATAGTAGTTGCTCCGAGTTATAGAACTGGGGTCAGAGGGGAGACTGCATATTTCATTGCTCACACACACTGCATATTGAGCATTGGTTATTTCATATTGATCCATGTAAAAAGCATCCAACGTGACTGTATGTACAGGTTGTTCATCCTCTCTGCCGCTATCGCTGCCCATCTCAAACGACCCGGCAGGGACGAAGATCATCTCAGGGGTAAGTATAGGTGTATTCGTCGGTTTGGGAGTAGGTATGGACGTTTTAGTTGGTTTGGGGGTGGAGGTTGGCGTTTTGATCGCCGTGTCAACCGGTTTGGGTGCTGGCTCATCAGACGGTGTCTCATCAACCATGTCAGAACCACCGCCCAACTCTTTCGTCGGTGTGGGGGTGGTGGTCATCTTAACCACAGGGGTAACGTCACCATTAACACCACCAAAAACAAAGAAAAGAATCGCGCCCACAATGATCACTACGAGCAAAGCCACTATCCCGCCCACTAATCGTCCTTTTAGCCTGCGAAGTTGGGCAGGTTGTGGGGGAACAGGGATGACCTCCGGTACAACCGGGACCGGTGTAGGGACAGGTTCAGGAACTGGTGCAGTAACCGGCGGGGGAGTAGCACCCAACGCTTCCAGCCCAGCCACCAACTCGCCCGGGCTACTGATGCGCTCAGCCGGGTCTTTGGCTAATCCGCGCTGGAGCATCGCTGTCACCCCCTCCGGCACGTCCGGGGGCCAATGGGCTGGAAACTGGGGCGGGTCCATCACATGCTTGGTCATAATAGCTGGCGACGAGGGGCCGTCGAACAAGCGTTTTCCGGTTAGCATCTCCACGGCCACGCAACTCAGGGCGTAAACGTCGGTGGCCGGGCTGGCCTCCTGACCCCGCCACTGTTCGGGGGCCATGTAAGATGGCGTGCCCACCATCCCCCCCGAACTGGAACTGATAGCGACCGAGCCTTCGGCGGCGCGAATCAGACCAAAATCGCTCAGGTAAGGCTGACCGTCTTGGGTCAGCAAAATATTGGGTGGTTTAAGGTCACGATGAATGATACCCTGGTCGTGGGCATAATCCAGGGCCGCGGCCACGCCCTTCAGGATCGCCAACGTCTCTGTCCAGGATAGCGATCCCTGAGTCAAGCGATGGGCCAGCGTTTCTCCCTCGACCAGAAACTGGGCCAGGTAAACCTGTCCCTCGGTCTGATCCACATCGTAAATCTCGGCGATGTGGGGATGGTGCAGATTGGCCATGGTGGTGGCCTCTTGTTCAAAGCGACGCATGGCCGACGGGTCATCCAACCACATCGGTTTGAGCACTTTGAGGGCCACATAACGCTTCAGTTTCTGGTCAAAAGCCCGGTAAACCCAAGCAAAAGAGCCTTCGCCCAGTGGTTTCTCAATCGTGTATCGGCCTAATTTTTGCTCCATGTTAGATCCTCCCCCTTGGATTGTTGATGGTTGGCTGCTTCCCTATTGTAGCATTGGATGACCCCCCATGCAATCCAACCTTATCTTGACGATTTAGCTCATCTGTGCTAATGTGTAATTATGATCAAACAGCCCATTCCCCTCACCCCCATCGAAGTGCGCGTGCTGACTCGCTGCCCGCTGCATTATCACTTTCTGCAACAAAAACCATCAAGGCAGGCGAACCCGGCCCAGGAGGAGCTGGCTAAGTTGGTGCGAGAGACGATTCAGGATTTACACGCGGCTGGCGGTCCGGCGCGTCTTTCTCTGGAGGAGTGTTTGGAGAAAGTGGCCCATCAACCCAAAGCCCGGCAAATGGTCGAGCCTTACTATCAGCGCCTGGAACAAGATTGGTCCCAGATGATGGCCGGGAACGAGACCATGCAGTTAAGAATTTCGATAGGCGGCGTCTCGTTGTCGCTCCAGGCCACCGTAGACCGGCTGGACAAAACCAGCGACGGTGGGATTTTGGCCATCCTTTTTCGCATGGAGGATGGCCCTCTACCCCTCGAGGAAGAGCTCCGACAGGATCGGGCGATGACCATTTATCACGCCCTGGTCGCGGCCACTTATCCCCTCAAACGCCCTGTGCGTATTCAAGAGTGGTGGTTAACACTCGATCAGAGAGTGACCATTGAGTTGAGCGAGGAGGAATTTCGCGGCAATTTGAGCGACCTGCGCGAACCGGTCCAGGCTCTGGCTCGGGGCGAGGTGATGGCTCGCCCGGGTCTGCACTGCGACACCTGTCCCTTTAAATACCACGGCTGTCCCGTTTATACTCACGAAACAGATGCCGAAGCGGAGGCTTCGCAAGACGAGGCTTCGCAAGCGAAGGCTGAAGATTTTGCCTCAGCGGCCGCCGATGGTAAGATTTCTCCTCGCACATGGATTTTCAAAATTTGAGGCCAGATGAATAGAAGACGTTTTCTCAAAGGGGCCGGCTTTGTCGGTCTGGTTGCCTTTTTACAGGCTTGTCGGTTGACCAATCTCCTGGATCGCGCTCCCGTTGCCCGCGTTTCCACCTCCCTCCCTACCGAAACCCCTACCAGCTTGCCCACCTTCACCCCCACCACCACTGCCACGCGTATCTCCTCCGCAACCCCAATCCCCGATAAGCCGACAGGCACGCCTACCATCACGGTAAAACCCACCACCGCTGAAGCAAGGAGCGAGCCGCCCGGTGAGGTCACAACTACAACTACCCCCACACCCACGCCGACTCCTACGCCTTACCCGCCCGGTCCCCCCAGCAAACTGGGCCTGTTTGTAACCAGGTTCGACCCTAAAGTTTTGGAACTGGTAGGCATCGGCAAACCCGCTCTGGTCAAAACCCTGGAAATCGACGGCGGGTTTGTGCAAGGACTGAAAGACGCCTCACCGACCACCTTGATGGTGGGCCGGATTGTGCTGGGCCAACTCAACCTCGATGTTGACCCCATCCCGCTTGTGCAAGACTATATTAGCAAAATTCTGCCCATTGCCACCGACCCGACCCGCATGGCCGCCTTTGATGCCTGGGAAGCCTACAACGAGCCGGTCGCCGACACACCCGACAAAATGAAACGTCTGGCCGATTTTGAGGCCGAGCGAACGCGCCTTCTGGCCGAAAACGGCATCCGTTCCGTGGTGGGCAACTTTGCCGCCGGACATCCCCCTCTGGAACTATGGCCGGATTTCAAACCGGCCCTGGATGCCATTCGCCAGTATCAGGGTTACCTGGGCTTACACGAATACTCTGCCCCGGTGATGCAATACCGGGCCGGTAGTTTGCAACCGGAAAACGACCCGCATCAAGGCGACGAGGGCTGGCTGACCTTGCGCTATCGCAAGGCTTACCGGCAGCATCTCATTCCGATGGGCTTTGGCAACATCCCCACCCTCATCACCGAGTGCGGAATCGATGGTTTGATCCGCCCTCGACCCGGCCCTGAAGACGCCCAGGGTTGGCAGGATTTTGTCGAAATGTGGCTGGCCAATGGCTTGCGAAACGACCCCCCCGGAGTATATATGGACCAACTCATCTGGTATGATCAAAATTTGCAGCAAGACGACTACATCAAGGGAGCAGCCATCTTTTTGGCCGGAACCAGTGACCCGCAATGGGCCTCTTACGACATTATTGGTCACGATGCCGGACGGATGGCCGATCTCTTAATCCAATATCTGGAAGTTCACCCGCCCAAATAAACGCAAAAATACCTACGCCCAAACCACTAATGAAGTCAATAACTTCATTGCGGTATGAAGACCCTAAAGGTGGGCGAACTTTGTTCGCCTGAGACCTTTAGGGTCTGGATAGCTGATAATGGAGTTACTATACTCAACAGCGTCATAAAATAACACAAATCCGCAGAGAATCTTGTTACTTTTTAATGCTGTTGAGTATAATAAGGCATTAAAGTTTAAAATTCCCCTCTCTGTTCTACGCAACGGAGAATTTTTTGTGCTATAATCACTGGCATGCAATTTGCTCCCGATAATGACCCAATCCGGCAGAAACAAAGCGGATTTGGCAGTTCAGCGAAAGGGGGTTGCAGTGTACCGATACCTAGATTCAAACAAGGAGACCTCACCAATGTCTGAGTTTAAAGCTGGATTAGAGGGCGTTGTGGTTGCCCAACAAGATATTTCTTTTATCGACGGGGAAAAAGGAGACCTGGTTTATCGTGGTTACCACATCAACGAATTAGCCCCGCAAGCCACGTTTGAGGAAGTTGTGTACTTGCTGTGGCACCGAAAACTTCCCAACCGGGCCGAGCTGGCCGAGCTACATGAAAGACTGGTCGCCCGTCGGGCCTTGCACGACGATCACGTGAAGCTGATACTATCTATGCCCAGAACGGCCCGCCCGATGTCGGTATGCCGGACGGGGGTATCCCAGATTGGTTTGTACGACCCCGAACCGCTCACATTTGACAGCGAAGTCAACCAACTCAAGGCCGACGATATTCTGGCCAAAATGCCCACCATTATGGCCGCCTTTGCCCGCCACCGCAAAGGGTTAGAACCAATCCCACCCCGGGATGACTTAAGTCACACCGCCAATTTCCTCTGGATGCTGAACGGTGAGGAACCAACGCCGGAAGCCGAAAAAGGGTTAGACCTCTATCTGGTTCTGCTGGCCGAACATGGATTCAACGCCTCCACATTTTCTTGCCGGGTCACCGCCGCTACCTGGGCCGGGATGTATTCTGCTGTTGTCAGCGGGATTGCCACCTTAAGTGGCCATGCTCACGGCGGGGCCGTACAGGCCGCGTTCAGCCAGTTTCAAGAAATTGGCAATGTTGATAATGTGGAAGCTTGGCTGGAAGGCGCCATGCTAACCAAAAAACGTATTATGGGCATTGGACACCGCGTTTACAAGGCGCTGGATCCCCGCGCCCCTCACTTGAAAGCTAGAGTAGCAGACCTGGCAGTTCAATCAAACCTGTGTAAGTGGTTTGAAATTGCCTCCAAGCTGGAGGCGATGACGGCAGAATACCCTTATTTTCAGGAACGCAAATTATTCCCCAACGTTGACTACTATTCCGCCCCGCTCCTATGTATGCTGGGGTTAGAGCCAGATATGTTTACTCCCATGTTTGCCATCAGTCGGGTGGCGGGGTGGACGGTTCACATTATGGCTCAATACGAAGACAACCGCCTTATCCGGCCCCGGGCTGATTATATCGGCCCTAAAGGTCTAACCTGGACGCCGATTGAAGAAAGATGAGGTTCTTCAATACCAAGAGGATACGGTAATTGTTTGGGGTATGTTTCACTTGAGTCAGAGAGAGAGGAGAAGTTGGGGGGACACCCCCCCAAGCCCCCCGGCCTGCGGCGCTCTTTTCGACTCATTTGAAATACATCCAATTGTTTGAATGTCATTCGGGGCCACACCTGACAGGTTTTTGAAACCTGTCAGGTGGTTCAATCCTACAAAGGCATTTCGGGTCAATGGTATCCAGGGGCAATGTTGTTGTGTTAACCCGTTTGTTTTGTACAAATGTAGGTAGCGGCAAACCCGTCGGCATACTCGGCGCTATCTATCCGCAATCCCGCTTGCCGGAGAAATTTCTCCATAATCCAATCGTACGTGCTGTATTCGTCGCGGATATGCGTTTCCACCTCCGCACCGAACTCAGGTCCCACCTTGTCGGCCATTGATTGCACCCAGTTATCAAAACACGTTCCAAAATTGCCCAACAACGACGAAGGAAATACCACATCAAAAAGGTAAAGCCGGCCACCCGGTTTGAGCATGTCCGCCGCTCGTTTCAGACCGACAGATTTCCAAAAGTCCGGCAGGTGATGCAACACCCCTATAGACACCATTGCCTCGACCAGCTCCGCTCTATGTTCATAAGTCAGAAAACCACCGTGACAAAATTCAATGTTGGTCAGCCCCATCTCTGTAGCCTGTTGGCGAGCGTAAGCCAGCATCGCCTCGGAAACATCAACGGCGTAGACTTTCCGGCAATGCCTGGCCGCATACAGGGCAAAAGCTCCCGTACCGGCGCCCATATCAACCACCGCATCATCACGTCCCAACCCAAGACATTCAATGATGGCTTCAGCCCCCTTTTGATAGTTGCGAAACTTTCGATGGTTGTGATCGTAAATCTCCACCTGGGCCGGGTTGCTGTAATCCACGCCAGGAGGAATCATCTCATTATAGAGCCAGTTGGGGAATCGCGTCATTGTCTCTATCCTTTGTCTGTCTGAATTTCAATCAGTCGGATATGTCTATCCCATTCCGGACAGCAAAGCCAGAACCACGCCCCCGGCAACCACACTACCCAACTGACCGGCAGTATTGGCGCCCATGGCGTGCATGAGCAAAAAGTTCTCAAAATCGTACACCTGTCCCAGGCGCTGCACAATTCGGGCCGACATTGGAAAGGCGCTAATCCCGGCAGCGCCAATGAGGGGGTTGAATTGCCGGTTGGAAAGAACGTACATTAGCTTGCCAAACAGGACTCCTCCGGCGGTGTCCAACACAAACGCTAACAGGCCAATGGCCAAAATGGAGAGGGTCTGTATGTGGATGAAATTATTACCAGTCATGGTGCTGCCAATGGTTAAGCCCAAAAAAATGGTGGTAACATTGGCAATTTCGTTTTGAGCCGACTCGCTCAATCGCTCCACCACCCCCGATACGCGCAGCAAATTACCAAACATCAGCGTGGCAATCAAAGGAGAAGCCACCGGCGCTATCAGGGAGACAATGATGGTGACAATGATGGGGAAAAGGATTCGGGCCAGTCTGGAGACCTCGCGTTGGGTGTACGGCATCCGCACCTTGCGTTCGGCATCGGTGGTCAGCAGGCGCATGACCGGTGGCTGGATAATCGGTACCAGCGACATGTAACTGTAGGCCGCTACCGCAATTGGGCCGAGTAAATGCGGCGCCAGCTTGGTTGAGACATAAATCGCGGTCGGTCCATCGATGGCCCCGATGATGCCGATGGACGCCGCTTCATTTAACTGGAACCCCAAAACCAGAGCCAACATCAGTGTGGCAAAGATGCCAAACTGCCCCGCTGCGCCCAAAAAAGCCATTTTGGGGTTCTCCAGCAACGGGCCAAAATCTGTCATCGCCCCGATCCCGATGAAGATAAGCAGCGGGAAAAGTTCCGTTCTGATTCCGGCTTCATAAAGAACACCAAACAGGCCATCCTCACCGGCAATACCCGTCAACGGCAGATTGGTCAAAATGGCGCCAAACCCAATGGGGATCAATAATACCGGTTCGTAATCTTTGGCGATCCCCAGGTAAATAAGCACACCCCCGGCCATCATCATCACCACCATTTTCCAGGTGAGGAGAGTTGGGGCTTGCACAATCTGCAAGAGATTATCAAAATCCATCGTGGCCTCACGCAAAGGTAACTAAAACATCACCATAAGCCACGGCCTGGCCCAGGCTAACCTCCACGCTGGTGACCACCCCATTGCGGGATGATCGAATAGCATTTTTCATTTTCATGGCCTCCAGCGAGCAAAGCTCCTGGCCAACCCTCACTTCGTCGCCAGGATGGACCATAATCTCGACAATATGGCCGGGCAGCGGGGCCTTGACCTGTTTTGAGTTTAATCCAACCAGATTGGTCAACGGCGCTACCCTGTCCAGGGTCGCCAGTTGAGGTGCGGCCAACCCTGGTACGGTGGTCGTTGCCTGTTTGATGGACAGCCTCTCTACACCATCTGTCTCAACATTTACCAGATAGGGCTGTCCATTGACGGTGACGGTTATGGGTGAGTCAGATACTCCCCCTACTTCTACCAGATACAATTTTTCGTTGATAGTTATCTTCAGTTTTTGATGATGATTATTTGAATTCAGCTTCACGGTTAATATCTCCATCGTCCTGTTCTTACGGTATTGACCGACTGCATTTTGGATCGTCCCGTCGTCCACCATGCGCCGGGTCCCGCCTCGAGTGTCGCTCCCAAATCAGCCGGATACGCCTCTGATGAACGAAAATGGGCCAGCGCTGCCGCAATCGCAGCCACAATTGTTTCGTCAGCTGTACTCTGAGATACAGTATCAGTATCCACTTTTCGTTTTGAGACCATTTCAGCAGAAACCAACGGTTGCGCTTTGGGTCGAGTGAAGCGATCCAGAAGAATAATTACCAGCACCAGTAATCCCAACGCCAGGAACGTCAGACCCATGCCCATCAAACTTATAATTAATCCCTGCCATAAAATGTCGGACACGATTCACCTCCTCCTGCAATCGAGTTACGTAGATGTCACACCGGCATAATTCCGTGCTTTTTGGGTGGCAGCGTTGCCTGTTTGTCGCGCAACAACTCCAAAGCAGCGATCAAACGTGGCCGGGTTTCAGCCGGAATGAGGATGTCGTCGATATGACCGCTGGCCGCTGAGGTGTAGGGTTTGGCAAACTTTTCCCTAAACGACTCGATTAATTGGGCCCGGTCAGCTTCCGGGTTTTGCGTTTCTTCAAGCTGTTTGCGATAAAGAATATTCACCGCTCCCTCAGCCCCCATCACCGCAATTTCGGCGGTGGGCCAGGCAAAGGTGAGATCGGTGCGGATATGTTTGCTACTCATCACCACATAGGCCCCACCGTAGGCCTTACGGGTAACCACCGATAGTTTGGGAACCGTAGCCTCGGCATAAGCGTAGACAATTTTGGCGCCATGCCGGATAATGCCGCTGTGCTCCTGAGCCACGCCGGGCATAAAACCCGGCGAGTCGACAAATGTGATCAAGGGAATATTGAAGGCGTCACAAAAACGAATGAAACGAGACATCTTATCGGAGGCATCAATATCAATCACCCCGGCCAGAACCGCTGGTTGCTGCGCCACCACACCAACCACCTGCCCATGTAAACGAGCAAAACCAACCACGGCATTTGGGGCAAAGTTTTCATGCACCTCTAAAAAACTATCCAGATCAAAAATTTTGTGGATGACGGTCTTCATGTCATACGCCTGGTTAGGTTTGATAGGCACAATCGAATTGAGGTCTGGATCCATTCGCGCGGGGTTGTCGGTAGGTGGGATAGCCGGGGGTGGCTCGGCATTGTTGGCAGGAAGATAACTCAGTAACCTTCGGGTCAAGTCCAGGGCCTGATCTTCATTGTCGGCGGCAAAGTGAGCCACGCCACTAACCCGGCTGTGGGTGGCGGCTCCTCCCAACGTCTCTAGGTCCACCTCTTCCCGGGTGACGGTTTTGATAACTTCCGGCCCGGTGATAAACATGTGGCTGGTGTGCTGAGTCATAATCACAAAGTCGGTTAGGGCGGGCGAATAGACCGACCCTCCGGCGCACGATCCCAACATAACACTAATTTGGGGGATGACCCCACTGGCCTGGGTATTATGCCAGAAAAGGTCGCCATAAGCGGCTAAACTATAAACTCCCTCCTGAATACGCGCCCCCACGGAATCGTTTAAACCAATAATCGGCACTCCTGCTTGTAGAGCCAAATCCATCGCCTTGGCCACTTTTTGGCCCTGCACCTCTGAAAAAGAACCGCCCAAGACGGTAAAATCTTGGGCGTACAAACATATTCGGCGTCCGTTGATTTTGCCAAAACCAACAATCACACTATCACCGGGGTGACGCTGTTCATCCATGCCAAAATCACTGTGCCGGTGGGTAATATAAGCATCTATCTGCTGAAAACTACCCTCATCCAACAGGTGGATAATCCGCTCATGCGCCGTAAGCTTGCCCTTGGCGTGCTGGGCTTCGATCCGCCTGGTGCCACCACCCTGCCTTATTTTTTCTCGCCGGGCCTGTAATTCGGCAATTAATGTTTCGTGTTCATTATCAGTTCCTGTAGCTCCACGGCACGGTGGAGTAGTTTTGCCTGGTGTGGCCTGGGTGCCCACGTCTGTTTTCACAATACCTCCTCGTCCAGATCCTCAATGATCAGCCAAAGGCTCATGGCCAGAGCTAGAGTATTCTGGTCACTATTCAACTAGCCCCTGAGGAAAACGCTCACCATTCTAACACACCTCTTCTTTAACAACAACGTTCAGCCCAATTAGTTGCGGGTTATTCACAAAAAAAGCCCTCTGATTATTGATCAGAGGGCTTGCAGGCCCAGGAGAAAAATCCAGGCCCTCTCAGTATGCGTCAATAATACCCCACTTCTGACTAACATACTGCCCCGCGCACATCCAAAAACTCTCCTCAAGGCATTGGAGTGCTTTTTTCTTGTTTGAACGACAATTCTTTATGGAGAGGCCGATCTCATAATGCCGTGATTTGAGACAGACCTCCTCCTCCATCCATTGCCTCTGACAGTATAAAGACAAACGTATCAGCCGTGAAGCGTACCTTGTGCGGAATTTGTTTGGGCTAAAATTGGGACAAAACCACGAAAGAAAAAATATCGGCTCCGTAAAAATTACGGAACCGCCAAACAGGAGAGACAAACAATTTGAAGAGATCCTTGTTTTTGGACAGTAGGGGCCTGCCCTGCCTGGTCAAACCAGGCTACAGGCCCCCACCGATTGACGAAAACCAGTATATCACCACTTTACCAAACATACTTGACGCTCTGACAACGCTGGTAAGGCCCTAATCCTACGCCAAAACAACGGTTAGCCAACCTGGAGTGAGTAAAACTGACTCAACGGCTGGCCAGCCATCGCTGAAAGCGGCGATTCTCCCAATTATGTAAAGCTTTTCGCAAGAAAGGCAGAAACCGCTCAAGCAACCGGAACAGCCGAAACATACCGGAGGGGTAAACAGAGACCCGGTCTTGCTCAATCCCGCTGATGGTGGCCCGGGCCACGGTTTCGGCGGACTGGTTGGGCCAGGGCACCGGCACTTTATTTCCGGCAGTATCAAAAAAGTTAGTGCGGGTGGCAATGGGATAAACCAACATCAACGCATGGGGGGTGTTTAATTCAAAGCGATACGCTTCGGCAAAGTGATGCAGGGCGGCTTTGGTGGCCGAGTAGATGGCGTAGCCGGGCAGCGATACGTGGCCAACAGCCGATGCCGTCATCACTACTTTATACGGGCGATCTGCATTAAGCGCCTGCATTTTCTCCGCCGTGTAAATAGTCGAAAAAACATTGAGTTGAAAAATCTTGACAATGTGATCCCAATCCGGCGTTTCGATTTTTTCGTAATAGGCATAACCGGCATTGGCGATGAACAAATCAATCCCGCCCATCACGGCCAGGGCCTGGTCAAAAAGCGCATCCACCCTGGCCGCCAGAGATAGATCGGCCAGGTAGGGGGTGATGATAGCTCGATTTGATGGGATCGACTCAAGAGTGGTCTGGAGAGCTGTCTCATCGACATCGACCGCAACAATTTGCGCCGAATAGGCGGATAATTCGTTCAGCAAGACGCGGCCAATCCCCGACGCCGCCCCGGTGAGAACAATTCGCGTGTGATCAATTTTCATAAACTCTAACCTACAGCGATGTACTGGCTTTGGGGAAAGTCATCTCAAAATGGGTAAACTTGCCCGCCGCTAACAAACGGCCTTGCGTAATATCAGGGAAAAAATCTGGATCAATCTGGGCATGCAAGAGCCTGGCCATCTTAATTCTACCGACGCCCTGGAGTCGGGTAAATAAACTGTGAGCATCGCCCGATTGCCACAGCGTGCGCCAGTCTGCCGGGATGAGGGCAGATGTTACGGACAAAGTTGGCCCCAACGTTTTAAACGCAAAGCTGGCAAACCGATACCCCTCCCGACTCAGGTGAATATGGGTCACGCTATCCTGGGTTTGCCAGGCAAAGTTGGCCATTTCCTTGGGAATGGCCCAATGGTGACGCCCGTTGACCACACTGGCCCATGTTGACACGTAAATTTTGGTAATCGAGCTGAATCGCCGCCCCTGGTAGCGAAACCGGCCTGGCATAAAGAGTAATTCTTGATAAGGCCCCACTTCGGAGTGATGATAGTTGACCAGCATCACCACACCTGGCCCTCCCCAAAAACTGTCAACCAGGCGAGCAGGGATAAAGCCATTTTCCAGGATAAATGCTCTGGGAAACCAATACCCCACCATAAACCCATTCCCCCTGAGATGCCAGGGAGCGGGTTTGATGGAGACATTTCCAGGTGTTGTCTCGGCAGCCAATTGACTCCTCAGTTCATCCATCTTTGCGGCACAGTATACCACCCTGGCGACGCTCAACCAAAATTCAAGGGGGGTTTATTGGCAAACCCCGGATTGCATGGTTAAATACGCTGTAAATCTTTATCACGCCTCACCGTGGACCAAATTGCTCCCCCGGAGGATGTTTTGATGAAATTTGTGGCCGACGTTCACCTCCATTCCCATTATTCCCGCGCCACCAGTAAAGACCTGGATTTTGAACACCTGTCCCAATGGGCGCAGTTGAAAGGCGTCCAGGTGGTCGGCACGGGCGATATTTCCCATCCCGGCTGGCTGCAAGAAATGAAGGACAAACTGGAACCCGCCGAAGAAGGTCTCTTCCGGTTGAAGGATGACCCTGCCCAGGCCGTGAAAAATAAAGTTCCTCCATCCTGCCAGGCCCCGGTTCGTTTCATCCTGGCCGGAGAAATCAGCAGTATTTACAAGAAAAACGACAAAGTTCGCAAAATTCACAATGTCATCTTTGCCCCCACCCTGGAGGCCGTGGAAAAAATCCAGGCGGCCCTGGAAAAAATCGGCAATATTCGTTCCGACGGCCGACCCATTTTGGGGCTGGATTCCCGCGACCTGCTGGAAATCATCCTCGACATCGACGAGCAGAACTATCTCATCCCGGCTCACATCTGGACGCCTTGGTTCTCGCTGCTCGGCTCAAAATCAGGGTTCGACTCGGTGGAGGAATGTTTTGCGGATTTGACGCCCCACATCTTTGCCCTGGAAACCGGCCTCTCCTCCGATCCGCCAATGAATTGGCGCGTGTCGGCCCTGGATCGTTATACCCTGGTTTCCAACTCCGATGCCCACTCCCCGCCAAAGCTGGCCCGCGAGGCCAATGTCTTCAACACCGAACTGTCTTACCCGGCCTTTTTTGACGCTCTCAAATCCGGCGATCCCAGTCAATTTTTGGGAACCATCGAGTTCTTTCCCGAAGAAGGCAAATACCACCACGACGGCCACCGCAAATGCAACATCAACTGGGATCCAAAAGTGACCATCGCCCACAACGGGCTGTGCTCTGAATGTGGCAAACCGGTTACAGTTGGAGTGCTGCACCGGGTGGAGACCCTGGCCGACCGGCCTATCGGGATTCCGCCGCGCCCTCACCGCTTTACCAGCCTGATCCCGCTGCCGGAAGTATTGGGCGAGATTCACGGGGTTGGCCCCAACTCCAAAACCGTGCAGCAAGCATTTGAGTTATTACTGACCAGATTAGGGCCAGAACTGTCAATTTTGCAAGATACCCCGCTGGAAGAGATCGAACGGGTGGGCGGGGCGCGCCTGGCCGAAGGCGTCCGGCGCATGCGAGTCGGTCAAGTCCGGCCCATCGCCGGGTTTGACGGCCAGCCCGGCGTGATCAAATTGTTCGACCCGCAGGAAGATGATGTCTCAACGGGGCAATTGAGCTTTTTTGCCGCGGAAACCTCATCGAATACATCCTTGTCTGAGAACGCCGGACAACCGCTGAAAGTGGAGACTCTGGCCGGGCGTCCCGCCCCCGGTTTGGCCGAAACCGCAGCGATTGTTGGAACCGCGGTGCTTGACAACGACCGGGCGCCCGAGGTTGAATTGTCGAGCCGGTTCCTGGCCAGTCTCAACCCGGAGCAGCAAGCGGCCATTTTGGCCCCGGCCTCGCGCCTGGTGATTGTGGCCGGGCCGGGCACGGGCAAAACGCGCACCCTCACTTATCGCATCGCCCGGCTCATCGACGAGCAAGGCGTTGCCCCGGAGGCCGTGCTGGCCATCACCTTTACCAACAAAGCCGCCGAAGAAATGGCAGCCCGCCTGAAAAATCTGCTTGGCGCGGAGCGAGCGGAACGAATTGTCATCAAAACTTTTCACGCGTTGGGAGCAATGCTCCTACGCGAGGCCGGGGAGCAGATTGGTCTGCCGCCCAATTTTGCCATTTGCAGCGAGCAAGAGCGCCAAACGTTACTGAAACAATGTTATCCGAAATGGAACACCCGTGACCTCAACCATCGTCTCGACGACATCTCCATGGCCAAAAGCCAACTGCTGACCCCGGACGTCGTTGAACCCGCCCTGGTCGACATCTATCAAACCTATCAGCAAGCGCTGCAAGAAAATGGATTATTTGATTTTGGCGATCTGGTTTTCAAACCGGTTCAGCTTCTAGAAACCCGGCCCGATGTCCAGGCAATCTACCAGCAGCGCTTCCGCTGGATTTCGGTGGACGAGTTTCAGGATGTCAACCTGGCCCAATATCGTTTGTTACAATTGCTAACCGCGCCCGACAGCAACGTCTGTCTCATCGGCGATCCCGACCAGGCCATTTATGGTTTTCGGGGCGCAACCCCCAAATATTTCCACCACTTCAGCCGGGACTTTGCCCCGGTCAAAATCCTGCATCTGAGCCGGAATTACCGCTCCAGCCAGCTTATTCTGAACGCCTCGGCCCAGGTGATCGAAAAAAGTCCGGCCAGGGAGCGGGTAAAAATCTGGTCCGATTTTGTGGACAAAACCAAAATTGATGTGTACCACGCGCCCAGTGATAAAGCCGAGGCCGAGTATACCGTGCACGAAATCGAGAAAATGGTGGGAGGCACCAGTTATTTTTCCATCGATTCAGCGCGAGTGAGCGACGATGATGGTTTGGCCGGGCTTACTTTTGCCGACGTTGCCGTGCTCTACCGGCTAAGCGGCCAAAGCCAGCCTTTGCTTGAGGCGTTTGAACGCTCCGGG
Source organism: Anaerolineae bacterium (assembly GCA_016926805.1). Lineage (GTDB taxonomy): Bacteria > Chloroflexota > Anaerolineae > 4572-78 > J111 > JAFGNV01. The sequence goes on along the minus strand of JAFGNV010000010.1, from coordinate 3,958 downwards.
ATTCCTTATCAGACGGTTGGGCAAACCCCGCTGGTTGAGCATAAAGACATCAGAACGGTCCTGGCCTGTTTGTGGTTCCTTTATAATTCCAACAACACCTTTCATCTGGAGCAGGTGGCCTCGAAAAGACAGGTACAGACGATGACCTCCTTTCTGGCCGGGATTAAAGAGAGCGCCGTCACGCCAGCGTCGATGCTGATTGAACAAGTTCAGCAGTTTTTGGCCGAACAATCGAGCCTACCTGTTACAGAAAAAAGCAGCGAGCGCCTGCAACAGTTAAAACGGCGAGCGGTTCCCTTTGACAACCGCCTGGGCGAGTTTTTGGAATCAACCGCACTCCAAAAAGAAACGGATGCCTACGACCCCCGCGCGGATCGGGTCACCCTGATGACTCTGCACGCGGTCAAGGGGTTGGAATTTCCGGTGGTTTTCATTGTTGGCTGCGAAGAAGGTTTGCTGCCCTATCAGCACGGCGATGAAGAGTCGGACATCGAAGAGGAACGCCGTCTTTTTTACGTGGGAATGACCCGGGCGCAGCAGAGGCTTATTTTAACGCAGGCAAAAAGCAGGTATCTGTTCGGTCGCCGCCAGGAGAACGCTCCCTCTCGTTTTCTCGATGACATCGAGAACACTTTGAAGGAACTCAGACGGATGGCCGGTCGTAAAAAGGCTAAAGAGAAGGGAAAAGATGAGTCGGCTCAACTGAAACTCTTTTAAACAACCCAGGGCAAGATAAACTCTTGCCCTGACTGTTTGTATAACAGAACTTACGCATATTATTCTGAACGGAACTTGGAAGCGGAGCGGCTGAAGCGAAGTGAAGAATCTCCCAGAACCTCGCTGGTAAGACCCGGTTTTAGGGATTTTTCGCTCCCCCTGGTCCCCTCTGGTCGTTCAAAATGACATGTTTGCGTAAGTCCTGTAGCAATCAATCTTAACCGCTAAAACCTTAATCTTCTGCCGGACGTCCGCGTTTCCATGCCGCAATAACGCCGCCCACCACCAGCAACAGCAGCAGCCCCGACGCCACGGCCATAAACGGCCCATTGGAGGCGCGTCCCTGGCCGGATACCGGCAACATTTCCTCAGTATCCTGGGTTGCCTCACTTGCCGATGGCGCAGCCGGTGCCGGTTTGACCTCCTGGCTTGCGGCTGCCGCATCGGTGGGTTGAACACCAGCAGCGGCAACGGTAATCATTTCCTCACCCTTAACTTCGGTAATGTAAAGTCTATCACGACCGGAGTAAGTCAGCTCGTATATCTTGCCCTGCTCGGCCATAAAGCCATAAGAAGCGCCCCGGGGTTGTCCCTTGCCAATCGCGGTGCCTCGATATTCACAAGGAATCAGCAGAAGGTCCACATAAGGACATATTGGGCTGAACTGGTTTTTGTACGGTATCCAGAGATCGTCCGCACTACAGAAACCTACCGGGCTACCATAAGTAAAACTGAGGTCGTCGCCGCTGCAATTTCTGATCCGGGCCAGCGCACCTGCTACGGGTGGATAGAGCAAGCTCGACTCGATCTCGGGGTATGGCTGGGGGGCGCCCAAATTGTTGGCGATGATAAATCCCGGTCCCATATACTCCTCGTAGTTGCTATCGGTTTTTACCGTGCGCACGACCAGTTGATACAGCCCATCAGGAAAGGTTCGGGTATCTAAACGGGCCAGATTACCATCGATTACCGGGGCATAGACGGTCGCCGCCCAGATCAACTGGTTGCCAGTTTTGAGAAATAACTCATACTTCATAAAGTCCGGGAAATCAACGGTGCCGGCGATCATAATCACCCCGGATACCTCCACTCCCTCCATTGGGTGGGTCAGTTTGACCGTCTCCGGCTCCTGGGCTAAAACCTGACCGCTAACCGTCAACAAGGCTATCCCCACAATGACCACCATAACCATAAAACGCCACAAGTGGATCTTCATTGGACTCATCCTTTCCTTCAACAAACTGAGAGCTATCTCACCCTCAAGGTGACATAAGAAGATTACATAAGATTATAACATAGGAATTGAATTAAGAGAAGTCCAGGGGATGATTTTCGATAGATAACCGAGTCAGTCAAGCGGGGAAAGATCGGCAAAGATGAGACGGGTTCGTTCGATTTCAGCCCAGTTGTCGGCCAGATGAAGCGCCTTTAAAACCTCGGCGGGACGCAGGTTGCCGGATTGCCCGGCGGTCAGGCACATCAATAAGTTGGCCACGCCCCCAACCACCCCTACCAGACGAAGCTCGTGCAACCAGGGTCGCAGGTCAATCTCTTCTTCTCGTCCCTTGCGCTGGCGAGTCTGAACAACGGTGGAAGCAGCCAGAAGAGATTCGATTCGTGCCGCTAACGTTTCCGCCGGTTCCTCTGTTTCCACCTTGACCCGATATTCCGCCCGGCGCAACAGGTGTTGCAGCGTTGGCGCATCAACCGGCATCGCTTCAACCGTATGCAACTCGATCCCGGCCGGCAGCGCCGCGCTGATTCGGGCCAGGGCCTCCGCCGGGGCTACGGGTTGGGTAACGATAATATCGACAATTTCAGCCTGCCCCATGGTTCCCACCGGCAGGCTGGAGGCAAACTGCATTTTGGGCCGGGGATTGAACCCTTGCGAATAAGCCAGCGGAATCTCCGCCCGGCGCAAGGCCCGCTCCCAGGCCAGGGCCAAATCCAGGTGGGCAATATATTTGATCTCCGCCTTTTTGGCAAAGGTCAACCGCAAACGATAACGCGGGGCCTGGTTAGGATCGGTCATTTATCAGCTCAACCAACCTTTGTCGCAATAAGGCGTAAGTGCTTTCAGAGACAGGGATATCCAGTTCATCCAATTCGGCCAGATCAAACCAACCAACCTCAAGGGCGTCATCGCCGGGACGCGGAGCCTGGACGGGGTCCAGGGCCTCGGCTTGCAAATCCAAAATCACGTAGTGAAATTGGATATGGCCGGCCTCATCCCGCACAATAGCGTCAAACGCATGAATCACCTCGCCCGCCTTCACCCGTAAACCGGTTTCCTCCAGCATCTCCCGTTCGGCCGCGGCCTGGAGCGTTTCCCCCAGTTTTACGCTGCCGCCGGGAATAGCCCATTTCCCCTCGGCGGGCGGCTGGCCGCGCAGCACCAGCAGCACCTTTTTCTCATGAATTACCACCGCCCCAACGGCTACCCGTGGCGCGTCGGGATAAACCGTATTAGCCATTACCTCACCCTCCGCCGGTCAAGTGACCGGATATTACCAAACTTTAACCACGGAAGCAAACCTATCCGGCAATATCCAGGCTAATTTCGTATCATCTCGATATTTTGGGGTAGGGACAGAATAATATTCTGTCCCTACAGAGTAAATACGCGGATGTCCCTAAATTTTTCATTTCGCATAATTTTTTGCAATGAGATGCACGTATTGATCTTTTAAAGTTCAGGGTTAATAGGGCCGAGTTCAGAGGGAGGAAAAATAATCATGAGGGTTGCCTGCCGCCACCATTGCTGGTTGACCAAAATCGCCGCTATCTTGATGTTCATCATCTTGAGCGGCGGTTTTTTGTTTGGCTTACCGTTGGAAACCCGGGCCAACGGCCCCATTCCCTTCACCGAAGAATTTACTGGCTTTACCGGCAGTGGTTTCGATCCAAATCCCGGCGTGGGCCAACTGGATTCGGATATTTGGAGCGTCACCGGCCTCTCGGATGGGGATTTGTTGTTTGGCGACTCCCAAACCACCGGCGATTTTGCCAGAGGGCCGTCAGCAGGTGGGGTCACCACTGGGGGAGTCTATGCCTTCGATGTCGGCGGAAACACGATTCTCGGCGTGCAACCTGGGGGTACCGATTTTACCCCTGGCGAGATCATCCTGCGCCTGCAAAACAACACCGGTTCAACCATCACCCAGTTGGATGTCTCGTATGATATTTGGTATCGCAATGACCAACCCCGGGCCAACTCGCTGAATTTCTCTTACTCACCAGA
>JAFGNV010000154.1 GCA_016926805.1 Anaerolineae bacterium | reverse complement strand
TTTTGCCCCCACCCCTGGCCCCTCCCCCAAATTGGGGGAGGGAAAAAAGGAATTGGGTGTCAATTTCGGGCGCAAAACGCCCGAAATTGACACCCGTTCTTTAACTTCCCCCCTTCCCGCGGGTAGGGGGGACAAAGGGGGGATGGGCAAAAGTAGGGTTGTATCACTTACAATGTGACCACCACCTCTTGAAAAGCCTGTTCTTTTCAAACTACAATTTTTCGTAGCCAAACTACGCCCATTTGGCGTAGTTGTTATTTACTATATCCCTTGAACCACATTTTCGGGTACAATCGAAGTGGCTGCGAGATAGAGATATTCAGAAAAAAATTTTGGATTTTTGCCAGGTAGAGACAGGACAATATCCTGTCAGGCAGGACAATGTCCTGTCTCTACTGCCCCACTTTGGTCAGGTGACAACTCACCCGCAATGTGGTATAGTGGTGGCGATAACAACAGCGTGTTTGCTAACTGGCATCCTCTTCAATGACAGCCTGTCCATGCAACGAGGTGCGGTAACGAGGTGCGTTATGCTCTGCCCATTTTGTTTGGCCGAGGTCAAGTTCAAACGGCAAAAACTTGCGGGCCAACCCGCCTCAATCTATCTTTGCTCCCACTGCAACGAGCAGGTCCCGGCTCTGTACGCCCAGGACTATCGCCAATACCCGCCGGTGGTGGTCAGCGCCATTGGCTTTCGCCAGCACGGCAAAACGGTTTATTTTGCCTCGCTGTTTTATACGCTGAAAAAACTGACCCTGGCCCGCGATTGGCCGGAATTTTTTACCATGGGCCTCAACGAAGACAGCCTGGATACGGTTTACGGCAACGCCGAAATGTTGGGCGGCGGCACGCTGCCCGATTCCACCCCTAAAAACTTCCCCCGGCCCACCATGGTCCGCGCCGAGGGCGTGCCCATGCAACCCAACTGCACCATGCTCTTTTTCGACACCGGCGGCGAGTGTTTTGAAAAACCGACCCAACTGGTCCAATTTGCCGGGTTTGTGCGCCGGGCCAAAGCCGCTATGCTGCTGGTCAGCGTGCCCGATCTGGAGGACCCCCGCGCCGAGATACAAAAATTACTCAACACCTATGTGGTGGGCATGCGCGAGTTGGGCGGCCAGACCAACGACCAACACCTGGTAATTGTCTACACCAAAGCCGACCAGTTGGCCAGTCGCTTTACGGGTCGATGGCAAGATTTACACAGTTATCTGCTGCAAGGTTCGGTGGAGGCGCTGGCCCAACCAGACGGCTACATGGAGCGGATGTATCAGGTATCATCTCGGCTCTTTGATTTCACCGAACAGGAATTGCACGCGCACGAGTTTATCAACACGGCCCAGGCGCATTTCAAAAGCCTCAACTTCTCGACGATTTCCGCGCTGGGCGCTGGCCCCATCGGCGCGCGGCTGCCGGTGGCCATTGTACCCCGCCGCATCCTGGACCCGTTGCTATGGATTATGGAAAAATCTTTTCCAAAAAAGTTCTGGCGTCAGTGGTGGGGTTGGTAGGATTCACCGCCAATCGTTGACGGCTGACTGCCGGGAAATTGATTCTGGGACGGCCCGCGGTCGATGATTGGGGGATAGAGGGTTGGTTATGTCTTTTCTGGCAAAACTGACTTCGGCTTTTGAGCAATTGTTGACCACCACCGATCCGGCGGTGGTCACCGCAAAACAACAACGCCGGGTAAAAAATATCCTCTGGCGGGAATGGCGTCATGGTAACGACCCGGAGTATGCGCAGCAACTCAGCGGCCTGGTCGCCGATGTTGCGCCGCATCAAGAGCTAAGAACGCAAGATCGCCCGCTGGCGTTGGAGGTGGAAACCGCCCTGCGCCAGGCGTGCCAGTTGTGGCCAAAAACGCAGGATAGGTGGGCTGCACCTTTACATCTATTGGACGAGCAGCGCCGACATCTGGCCGGGCCGGATCAATTGTTGGCCGACCTGCACAACCCGGATTGGGTGAAACGATTTGTGGCCCGCCAGACCCTGCTGACTCTGGGTGGCGAGGCCGTACCGCAGCTGACCAGACTCGCCACCGACAAAAAGTCGCCGCTGCGGGAAGTTGCTATCTGGCTACTGCGCAGCATCGAAGCCGAAACCACGGCTCGGCTCTCCGCCCACTTCAGCCGGTTGTTGTGTCCACGTTGTCTGGTGCGTTTTTACGCCAACCAGGTCTTTGTGCCCGGCCTGCCCGAGTTTGTCTACTATGGCTGCCGGGCCTGCGGCCAGGGCCGCGAGTTTTTGGAGTGGACGGGCGACGTGGTTGCCGTGCTGGATGAGAAAATGGAAACGGCCTATGTTGAGCAGGAGGGAGTCATTCGGGGCAACTGGCTGCACTATCGCTCCCTCTTTGATTGCGATTGGGTCGAGATCATTCAGGCCACGGACGAGGATGTCGAACGTTTTGCCGTGCAGGTGGGCAATGATACCGACCCCTTCCGCCAGCCGCGCTACCAGGACATGCGCTGCCTCATCGGCCCGGCGTGCCGCTTATCGGAAAATACGGTGCGGATTCTGAGCAGGATGTTTGGACAGGTGGCGTTAGAATAAGCCATCAAGCACATCGAGCAACCATCAAGGCAAACAGTATGAACGCAACGGATCAAGAAAACACAAAAAGAGCATCTCGGCCCTTGCCGGAACAGGGAAACCAGGGAGAGTTTGACTCATTGCCCTCTTCTACTGCTGAACCTTTACTCCAGGTTGACGAGCAGCCAGCGCAGACCGACAGCGGTTTTGCCAGATGGCAATCCGTTATCTGGCGCGAATGGAGTCACTGCGAGGATGAAGATTACACGCATTACCTGTTTCATTTGATCAAAGCTACGGCTTTTGGCTGGAAATTTGTGATTACTATCGCCGGGGTGGGAACGCTGCTGGGAGGGTGGGCCGGTTACCTGCTCGGCTCGATGTTTGTGGGCAAAGGCATCTACTTTGGCCGCTGGGATTTTTCCGCGTTGCCGCCGGTGCTTCTGGCCCTGACCGTGGCCATCACCGGCGGCATGCTGGGCATTGAAGGCAGTCGAAGGTTTCGCGCCCTATATTTTTGGTGGCAAGGGCAGCCCTCGGCCAGCCGGGTTATCAAAGCGCTTCAGCAGGCCATTGTGCGCTATCCCGGCGCCGAAGACGTTTGGGCGGAACCCCTGCGCCGATTGGAGCAGCAGCAGAAGCAACCAGGTCAGTTAGAGCAGCTTATTACGATGCTGCAAAGCCCGGAGTGGGTTGACCGTTTTGTCGCCGGAAAAACACTGGTCTTGCGGGGGGGAGAAGTAACGGAGGCTTTGCGCCAGATGGCGATAGACACGACCAAACCTGGGGGAGCAACAGCGGTCTGGTTACTCGCCGGTATCGAACAGGAAACAAGCAATCGTTTTGCCTGGCGCACAGACCATACCCTCTGCCCCCGTTGCCTGACCCGTTTTGGCTCGCATTCCATAGAGGTAGACCTGGGCATCTCTTTTGCCTGTTACGGTTGTCGCGTGTGTCGCCAAAGCCAGAAATATCTCTACCTGCCAAAGGGCGTGGTCGCCGTGCTGGATGCGGCGGGCGGTAGAGGGCAAGTGACCCCGGCGGGCCGGCTCAAGGTCAACTGGCTGCATCGGCGGACCTTGTTTGATTTCGATTGGGTCGAAATCATCCGGGCTACGGACGAAGATGTGGAACGTTTTGCCGTGCAGGTGGGCAACGATACCGACCCATTCCGCCAGCCGCGCTACCAGGACATGCGCTGTCTCATCGACCCGGCGTGCCAGCTATCGGAGAATACCCTGCGGATTCTGAGAAGGATGTTGGGAGAGGTGAGACATGCTCCTCTCCTTTGACCGGACCAACTTCCCCCTCATCGCCGTGGAAGCCGTGTCGGTGGAGGTGCACCTGCTGCCGGTAAGCAAAGCGCAATTTGCCCAATTTGTGGCCGAATCCGGCGGGGCGAACAAACGCCAGTACCAGGCAATGCTGGCCTTGCACCCGGCGGTTTCGCCGGAGCAATTTAACCTGGACGAGCGAGAACGGCTCTTTGTCGGCGGGGTGTTGCCGGAGGAAGCGCTGGCCTTTGCCCGCTGGCTGGGCCAGGGTTTTGACCTGCCCACGGTGACTGAATGGCGGGCCATTTACGCTGACCTGCGGCGCACGGCCCTGCCCCTGCACGACGATTTGTCGTTGGAGTTGGTGGGCGGCCCGGCAGGCGCAATTCTGGACAAGTTCACGGCCCAACTCCACGCCCGGTCGATGCTGGATTATTCGCTGATGCAGCATGGACTGGTAGAGTGGGCGCGGCAGGGGCAAAGTTGGGTGGGATTGGGCGCGCCCCGGCCCGAGTTCCAGCCCAATTTGTGGGACCCGTTGGTCAATGAAGTCAAACCCATCAACCCCAGTGAACGCCTGCCCTATTTTGGCTTCCGGCTGGTACGGCGGGGAGAGTGGTATCTGGCGGATAAAATAAACGTGCGTTACGTGTACTGATGGAATTGAAATTTTGGGGAGGAATTATAGTTACTGCATATTTCGGATGGCGTATTTCGGATGGTGCGCTTAAGTTACGCCACCCGAAATGCATAACTCGATTCATTGCAAGAGGCGTTGAATGACCACCGTTCAAGCGTGCCAACATATTTACAGCAACGTGGAAAAGGAACGTTCACCCCAGGGACGGGGGGGGTTTCAAACCCTGTTTTACACCCACGCCGAATTGACCGAGGCCGAAGTGGAAGAGATGGAAAGCCGGTTGCTCTATTTCCCGTCCACCGTGGAGCCGGTCAAGCGGCTGTTTTTTACCACCTCAACCGGCAAGGGGGTGACGGCACAAATTGTGTTTTTGCCCAACCCGGATCAGTACGGCCGGGGGGGGCGCTACCTGGCTCACAGCCTGATTTTTGCGCCGGAGACGCTGGCCCAGTTTCAGGCCGACCCTTTTCGGGTGTTTCGGCAGTTTTCGTTTGTGGGCACGGTGGAGCAGGCTCTGGCTCAAGGAAATTTCCGGACCGGCAACATTCCGGCGGTGTCGTTGGAACTGCCGGACTCGCTGGCCGGAGAGACGCAGACGGCAGGCGACTGGTCAGCGTCGGAATTGAAAAAGCTGGCCCTGTTGGCCCTGCGCGCCGAACAACAAGCCCGCCAACGGGAAACCGTCACCGTGACCGGCAGCCCAGAACAAATTGAGCAGGCGTTGGCGGCAGCTCTTTTGGCCGTGCCGGTTTCACGGCGAAATTACTGTTGGTTTGATACGTATTTTTATCGTTGTAACCTGGTGGCCACCTATTTCTGGGCCATCGGCCTGCCGGAGCCGCCGGTAAGCATCAAATTTGCCCATGTAGACGGGCGAGGGCGACAGGTGCACGGCGAGGTGATACCTCAGCCGGAAACGGCCTACGAGCGGTGGGTGGGTCAAGCCATTGATGTGGGCCAGTTGAAGGAAATCGTCCATTATCGAGACAATGCCCTGTCCCTGGCTGAATGGTTGGATGGCCGGTCGTACGATTTATCGTTGCTGGCGGCGGCCCCCCCCGAATTGATTACAGCGATGTTCAAAGTCAATGCTCAGGCAGTACAAGGGTTGTTGCAGCGCCAGGTAAAACGGGATTTGCCGGTGGAGCTGGTCAACCGGGTGGCGGGTCACATTTGGAAACAGGCCACCGAACTGGAACTCTACCGGCAACTGCGGCAGGGGTTTGAGCTGTCCCAACTCCTGGATATTTTGTATCAAAGTTACGCGGCGGAGAAATTTAAGGAACCGCCCGGCCGAGAGGTCAAAGCCCTGGCCGACCTTTTGCAAACTGCCCACCATCCCCTGCTCAACTTGTTTGTGGCCTATTGGCGTAGCCCGCACAAACAGTTGCCCAGGGCGCTGGAACGGGCAGATGAAGCCGACTATCGCCGGTTTGGGGGGATAGGGTTAGAACTAAAATTGCTCAAACCGTTGGACCTGCTCGTTCCGGGACGCGGAGATGCTTTTCTCGATCTGTATCCGGCAACCAACGAAAATGATATAGTTGAATTGGTGAAAACACTGCTGGAAATTAAAGAGCCAGCCTGTCTGGTTCGGCTGGCTGATCAGGTTGCAAAATTGTCGGGCAAAAATTTGAAGAAACTGGCAAAACTGATTGACGACCAGCCCGACATACCGGAATCATTTTGTCAAGCAGCAGAACAGGCCCTTGCTGCCCAACCGCAGAAAAAAAGCGTCAGGGAGAAGTTGCGGTCAATCTGGCAACGCTAAAGGTTTGGCGGAGCAGGTATCTCAACTCAATCTACATCGTCAAACTGTCTCTGAGACCACAGCTGGCGATCTTTCACGCTGGTAGGGGCGGATGCAGGCAATGGTATAAATGATGGTGTGCAAGCAGCGTTTATTACGATCTGGATGGATGGCATTGCGGCAGATCAACGAGTTTTGCTCACTATCCCTGTCTGACGCCAACAACATTTTGACCCGATTGCCAATTTCAAATCCGCCGTCCTGGCATGCGGGGTTACTGCACGGCAACACTTCCGGATAATCGCCAGGGAGACAAACAATCCGTTCCCGCTCCCACACCTGGCGACGGTTCGTATCGTCCAGAATATTTTGTTCCTGCCAATCTATAGTCAGATAAATACGCTTTTTACTGATCATAAAAACCTCCTTCCCCGGCAAGGCTCAAGTAGCCCTGATTCGATAGCCATCAATAGGATTGCTGGGGGGCTTCCCCATGCGTACTGTCAATCAGTAAGGTCAAAATAGCCAACAATAGTTCATCCTCGGTAAAAGGTTTAGCCAGAAACTGTTTGATCCCCATCTGCGACGCCTTGTCCAGATGCTTGCGATCGGCCCAGGCGGTCACAATCATCACGGGAATATCTTTGGTTTGAGGATCAGCCTGCAATTTTTGGTAAACTTCAAACCCATCCATTTCGGGCAAGAGAATGTCTAAAATGATAAAATCAATGGGCTGCTGCTTGAGCTTTTCCAGGGCCAGCATGCCCGTGGCAGCAGTAGTTACCTCAAAACCCACATCACTTAAAATCTCTGAAACCATCTGGCCCATTATCCGATCATCCTCAATCACCAACACTTTCCGGTTTGATTCGAAGTAGGGCCTGGCCCGTTTGGAAATCAAATTTGGATTAAAAGAAGATACCATTACTTTTTGCACTCCTGATAACTACGGGGTAACCCGTATCTATTTTGCCAGCAACGATTTCTCTTAGGCAAACGAGCTTTTTTTCTCAGAAACAGCCCATAGAAAAGACTCGGCCCAATGAAAACAATCAGACTATTAACCTGAACCGTGGTAGTGCTGGTGGCAACTCCACCATCGCCGTCGTTCACCTGTAACCCAATGGGGTAGCTACCGGTGGTAACTACGTTAGTATACGTCACAACCTGGCCAGACATTTCAAAAATGCCGTCGTTGTCCAAATCCCAGGCAAATGATAATGGATCGGCCGACACATCGCTGCCAGTCCCGGTCAACATAACCGGCTGACCGACGGTGGTTGAGTATGGCCCCCCGGCGCTGGCGGTGGGCGGGACATTATTCACCATAATTTGCCAGTCGCCAATATCCTCACCAGGCTCGCCGGTTGGGGATGGATAATCGTCATCGCGGACGCGCAAGGCAACCGTAAAAAGCGCCGGGCCATCAGGATAGGCAATGGTGACATTCTGACCGGTGTCGTTCACATCAAAAATAACGCCGTCGTAATCAAAATCCCACTCGTAAATAAACATATCGGCGGCGCCTGGGTCGCCGGAGCCACTGCCGTCCAATATTACAGGATCGCCTTCGAATACAGTGGTATTGGCACTGATGACGGCAGTAGGGTTGGCGTTCAGGATATCAACCACCACGGAGGCCGTATCAATAGCTCCACCGTCGTCCATAACCGTGAGAACGGCTGTGTACACGCCATCATCGGCGTAAAGGTGGGTAGCCGTTATGCCGCCGACAATCGGACTCCCATCGTCAAAGTTCCACTGGTAAGAAAGAGTATCATAAATTCCAGGGTCAGTAGAGCCGCTGCCATCAAAAGTCAGAACAGCGCCTTCCAGGGCCGAGTTAGGCGTAACCACAGCGGTGGCTGTGGGCGGCAAATTATCAACCAGCACCGTCGTTGTATCGGCGTCGGTACCCCCCCGGCCATCGTCAACTTGCAGGGTGATGGTGTAAACGATATCGTCCAGATAGGTGTGAGTAACATTGACGCTATTGGTAATGACAACAGGCGAGCCATCGCCAAAATCCCAACGATACGTCAAGGGATCGTTGGTGGGATCGGTGCTGCCAGCGCTGCTGAGGGTTACCGGCAAATTTACGGTTGTTACATAGGGTCCTCCGGCATCGGCGGTGGGGGGAGCGTTGTCAATGGTCACCTGGGCCGTATCAAAACCCACAGCTCCATCATCATCGGTCACCCTTAAGGTAACAGAGTAGACCCCGGCGGCATTCCAAGTGTTGGTCACCGTCTGGCCGACAAGATCGTAAATGCCGTCATTATTTATGTCCCAATCATAGGTTAGTGTATCAAGGGCCACATCAGAGGCCGATCCGGATAAGGCAACGGGAATAGTTTCGATACCTCCGTAAGGGCCGAGCGCGTCAACCACGGGCGGGACATTTTGCACCACCACGGTCAGGGTATCGAGATGTTCACCGATTTCTCCGCCGCCACCTGCAGGATAGTCGTCGTCACGCACCCGCAGAGCCACGGTATAGGTAGCCGGGCCATCAGAGTAGGTTGTGGTAACGGAGGTGCCGGTTGCCTCTTCGGCAAAGGTGGCCCCATCGTAGTCAAAATCCCAGGCAAAGGTTAAGGTATCGGCAGCACCCGGATCGCCAGAACCACTACCGTCAAAACTAATCGGCGTGTCCTCATCGATAATCCGATCGGGACCGGCTACGGCAATGGGGTTGGCATTTAAGGTGGCTACAGCCAGCGTGTCCGTATCCGTCAGCCCGCCATCGTCGGTAACCGTCAGGGTGACGGTGTAGGTCCGGTTGTCGGGGAAGGCGTGAGTCACGTTGACGCCATTGGCCAGGGGGCTGCCATCGCCAAAATCCCAACGGTAGGTCAGGATGTCGTAAAGACCAGGATCGGTGGAACCGCTGCCGTCAAAAGTAAACAGAGAACCTTCAAGGCCCGTCGCCGGGTCTACCGTGGCCACCGCCGAGGGCGGCAGGTTGTTCACGGTGACGGACGCGGTATCAGTACCAATGCCGCCGCGCCCATCATCAACCTGCAAAACAGCAGTAAAAAGCCCATCATCAGCATAGGTATGAGTGACGGTAATACTATCGGTGACCACGATGGGAGTGCCATCACCAAAGTTCCAACGGTAGGTCAATGGATCACCGGTGGGATCCGTACTGCCCACCGCGCTGAGGGTGACGGGCAGATTGACCGTGGTGGAATACGGCCCGTTGGCCTCGGCCAGGGGGGGCGCATTACCAACGGTTACCCGGGCCAGGTCCAGGCCAATGCCGCCATCGTCATCGGTTACACGCAGGGAGACGGTGTAAACTCCTGCCGTAGACCAAATGCGGCTGACGGTTTGGCCGGGCATCTCGAAGATGCCATCGTTATTCAGGTCCCAATCGTAAGTCAGGGTATCCAGCAAAACATCAGCCCCGAGGCCGGAAAACGTGAGGGGATAGGTTTCAAGACCAACGTAAGGGCCACCAGCTTCGGCAACAGGCGGCACGTTTCGAACTGTAACCCGAAAAGTGTCGATAATTTCGCCGATTTCACCGCCATCATCGGTAGGGAAGGGGTAGTCGTCATCGCGCACCCGAAAGGCCGCATCATAAACAGCCGGGCCGTCCAGGTAAGTCGTTCGCGCCGAACGACCTGTGACCTCTTGATCAAAAGTGACGCCATCGTAAACAAAATCCCAGGCAAAGGAGAGGGCATCTGCCGTGCCGGGGTCGGTAGCACGGCCTTCAAAAAGCACCTGCACGCCCTCATTGACAATGTGGTCAGGGTTGGGTTCCACCAAGGGATTGGCGTTTAAGATGCTCGCCAACAGTAAGGCGACATCGCTGGCGCCACTGTCGTCGGTTACGGTCAGGGTGGCCGTGTAAACATCATTATCGGCATACCTATGGGTTACGTTGATGCCGTTGGCCATACCGCCATCACCGAAATTCCAGGTGTAAGTGAGAACATCGTAAAGACCGGGGTCGCTGGAGCCAACCGCAGAAAAATCGATTACGGTCCCTTCCAAACGCGGTCCGTCTGGGCCGTGAGCCACAGCAATTGGCGCTATATTGAAAACGGAAACAACGGTGGTTGTGAAATTTTGGCCACCATCGTCATCGGCCACCCTAATATCAACGGTATAATCACCCTGGTTGTACCAGGTGTGTACAGCGCTGCCACCTGTTTCGACATCAAAGGCACCGTCGTTGTTCCAATCAAACGCATAGGTCAGGATATCGCTTGCAACATCAACAGCTTCAGCCCGCACGTTTACCGGCGATCCTTCCCCTACCGGACCGTTGTTGCTGACTCTGGTAAACACCGGAAGCACATTGTTGACCGTTACGTTTACCACATCCAGAGTCTGCCCGCCGTCTCCATCTTCTACCCGCAACGCAACTGCCGCCGTTGCCGGGCCATCGCCATAATACACCGAAGCGGTGGGACCAGATACATCGGGCGTAAAGGTGTCGCCATTAAAATCCAGATCCCAGGCATAGGTCAGGGGATCGAACTCACCAGCCGGATCAGTGGCGGTACCTCTAAAATCCACGCGCGTCCCCTCCTCGACAACCCAATCCGGGCCGGCGTCAACCGTGGGGGCCACGTTACTCACGTGAACAACCAGGAAATCCTCGGTTACGCCATCATCGTTGTCTTTCACGCGAAGGCGTACCGCGTAGTCGCCGTCATCATAATAGGTATGAACGGGGTTTGACGTGTCGAATACGCTCACATTACCATCCCCAAAATTCCACTCGTAAAACAGGATATCGTGTCCGGGGTCGCTGGCCATAGCCCGAAAGTCAACCCTTTGGCCCTCATCGACGTATTTATCTTGCCCAAGCTCAACGCTTGGCGCCACATTACTGATGGTTACCGTGGCGGTATCGGCGGCAATCCGCCCCAACCAATCGGTGGCCTGTATGCCAACAGGGTAGATACCCTCGTCAAAATAAATAACCGAAACAACAATACCCCTGGCGTCGTCATACAATCCGTCATTATCCAGATCCCAACGGTACGAGATACTGCCAGGCACCAGGTTCAGCAGGTAATTCATATCTCCAATCATAAGTGAAACCGGGCTGCCCTCAAACCCTTCATACGGCCCACCGGCGCTGACAATGAGTCCGGTCAGAAGCAAGCCAGCATCGGGGGTGGGAAGTTCGG
Source organism: Anaerolineae bacterium (assembly GCA_016926805.1). Lineage (GTDB taxonomy): Bacteria > Chloroflexota > Anaerolineae > 4572-78 > J111 > JAFGNV01. The sequence continues at coordinate 8,739 of JAFGNV010000154.1, read as the reverse complement.
CGGGGGTGGGTGAGGCCTCGATTTTGGCTAAACCAGGTTTATTGGATGAAGAAAACTTGGCCACACGGGCATCCTGCTTGACTGCTTCGATAATGGCCGGGTTGATGGGCCGTAACCTGAAAGCTCCAGCAACATCCACCTCATAATTACCAGCATTTTGGGGCATTAGATTGACTGGCAACCACTGCTGAGTTTCCCGCTTCATACCCCACGTTGCCACAACAAAAATCAGCGCCAGGCTTACCAGTAAGAATATCACCAACAGCGCGTCAGGGTTGACCAGGTCCTTTTTTGCGTCAACCCAATTAGATTTAGTTTCGCCATCGGTAAGGTTATGTTGCATCCTTAAATCCGCCAAAATTAGACATTCACAAGCGAACCTTCTGGTTCGAAAAGTTGAACATCGGGTTCGGGTACTGAGGTCATAGTCTCAGGAGAGGCCGATATTGTTTTGGGTAAAGAAACAAAGAACTCACTTCCCTGGCCTAATTCGCTTTTTAACCATACCGTTCCCCCGTGAAGTTCAACCAGATGTTTGACCGTTGTCAAGCCAATCCCCATGCCCCCGTGTCCGGCAAGATGGTCTACCGGAACTTGATAGAAACGCTCAAAGATCCGGGGTTGATCTTCGGGCCTGATCCCAACCCCATTATCGCGGAAGCTGAGTAAAATTGAGCCATCTTGATCCCGAACTGCAATCTCGATACGGCCATGCTCGGGGGTAAACTTGATGGCATTGGACAACAGATTGGTGAACACCAGGTCAATTTTTTCTGCGTCCACCTGGATGGGAGGCAGATTATCCGGCAGGTCAAGAATGACAACGTGTCCCTCCAGTTCGGCCATGGGTTTGAAGTCGGCCACGGTCTTTTGGAGGATGTGGCCAATGTCTACAGACGAAATCCGCAAAAACGCTTTGCCAGCGTCCAAACGTTGAATGGTTAACATGGCATCAACCATGGTCCGCATGCGCAGAGTACTGACCATGAGAAAATCCATTGTTTTTTGCAGGTTTGGCGGGATTCGCTTTTGCATAAAGCTGACATAGCCCATCATTGCCCCCAGCGGCGTACGTAACTCATGCGCGGCGATGTTAACGAACTGGCTCTTCAAATCATCCAATTGCTGTAATTCTTCGTAGGCTTGTTGGGTTGCCTCAAAAAGCTGGGCGTTTTTTATAGATATCGCAGCCTGATTAGCCAAGGTACCCAACAATCGTTCGCTGTCTTCAGTCAACAATTCCCGAGGATGGGACACGGTTGGAATCAGGGTGAGCATACCAATGATCTCCTGCCCGGCAATCAGTGAGGCAACCAGAACATCGGTGGCGCCATTGGTTGAGAAATATCCCTGGGTATAAGTTCTCAACTCGGCCACACTGACAATCTGCGGTCTGGTTGTGCGCAGCAAGTTATGGATGTTACTTCCCTGCTCAAAAGCCAGGGGAGGAAGCGCATAGGCTTCTTTGGGAGCAGTTACTCTGGGTACCAGTACCTGGGAATCTCGATCCAGCAAATAGATGGTCACCTGATCCGTACCACGGATAACTCCTCTGACACTGTTAGCTACGGCCTGCAATACATGCTCCAGATTCAGGCCCGATCTGATTGTTACCGCCGAACTGCTGTTATACAGTGTAATCAATTCCTCAATTCTATCCTGCAAAGCCTCCGTATAATCGGCCAGGTTTTTGGTCATGTGGTCCAGGGAACGAGCCAAAGAGCCGATTTCATCATTGGAAGAGATATGGATACGTCTGGAAAAATCTCCTTCGGCCACGGCCATAGCACTTTCCATTAAATGGCGTAATCGGCCGGTAATCCTGCGGGCCATTAAGTAGCCGATACCCAATACCAGCCCCAAAGCCAGGCCAAAAATCACAAACATATAATTACGGATGTTTGTCTCGTGAGACACAATGTAGGTAGTGGGGATGGCCACCGCATAAATCCCCAGTGGTTCCCCCCTGGCCCAGAAAATATCGTACAACAGATCATATTCGTGCCCGCCAAAGGTGATAGACCGGCGTGGGCTGATATCGCCCTCCAAAGCCAGCAAGGGACGCATTTCTTTGGCGGACATAATCTGAATATCCTCTGCATTTTCACCGCCAGGAATCGTTGTGCCAACCAGGTTTCCCCCCAGATCGTAGAGACTGACATCGGCAAAGGTGGTCTGTTTTAGAGAGTAAATCAGGTTCTGCACATAACTGCTAACCAACACCCCACCCACAATTTTGCCTTCCTGTTTCACCGGGCCGGCCGTAAAAAATAGATCGTTACCATCAATGGTATTCAAGGCCACGTATTTGTCGCCCTGAGCATCAATATCACCGCTCAGAACTTTTTCAACGATTGACCAATCAGTCAGGTCTGCACTCGTCGTCAAATAATCTTCTACCGCTTCAGCGCCAGGGGGGCGATAAATCGTCAGCAAATGATACCCATCGGCATTAACCACATCAACCCGATCGATATTGTTGTTGGCCATAATTGGGAATAGAAGATTCTGAAGTTGGACCTGATCACCGACCAGAATTACTTCATCAATACCTTCGGTAAAGGCAATGGTGCGCAAAGTGGCCAGATGCAATTGCTCTCGTTGAGCCAGGCCATCGGCTACCGCGCTACCGGCATCGATAAGTTGTCTGGTAAAGCGTTCTTCCAACGAGTCGGTCAATAGCCGGGTACTCAGATAGGTGCCAATGAACGCCACCATTAACGTCAGCAAGGCAAATGGAAAAATAATCTTGAACTGGATACGAGAACTAAAAAAAATCAGAAACTTTCGCAAAAATCCAAACATGGTCAGCTGTACCAGATTTTTTTGACTGATATACTGATATATTGAAAGCACAGGCTCTAGAGGTTTCTGAATTCCTCAGGAGCTTGCCGACACCCTGCCAGCATATTAACGGCTACCCCGGCCAAAGTATTTTGGCAGAGCCATGTTATCCCAAAAATTTCCACATCGGAAACTGAAATCCCGATCTCCGGAAAGCAATCAAAGGATAAAATTCTCTTGTAAAGGATGGGCAGAAATGGAGTGAAGGTCCGCCAAATGAACGCTGGTTTAAATATTGAAAGACTTATATGCCCTCTAGTCATTTTATCACAGCCAGACGTGTTGTCAACCTAAAATTTTTCTCTGGATTGCCAACAAAACCTTTTTACAACAAAGCGCGAATATGGTAAAATTCTCTTCGTCCGTACATAGTTCCGATACCATGAGAAAACACTCTGGTGCTAAACATGAAAATTGAACAGTTGAGATCTTCATGGTCTGCGTTTGCGCTTTTTTACGTGCTCCTGGTAATCATTGTGACCGTTTTGGACTGGGTAAATAGTATCTTGACCCTATCCTACTGGGGAACGCAGGTTGGTCTGATTACCTTGGGAGTAGGCGTTTTTGCCATCTTTGGGATTCGCACCCCGGATTTATCTGCTACCCGTGGAGTTTTATTGGCGTTCACGGTTGGCATTTTGACCATCATTCCTGCCGTACTGATGGGACTGGGGAGAATACCCGGAATGTGGCCGCAATATTTTTATATTGCCCTGGGTATGGCCACCGGCAGCTTTTTGTCGTTTCTCTTTATCAAACTTGCCAGAAAAATACCTGAAAAAAAAGAGCAGCCTGAAGAAGACTCATCGGTAGTGGAGGGGCGACACGTTGATTGAACAGCCAAAAACAATAAAGTGCAGCGTTGGCATTACGGCTCATAACGAAGAGGCAAACATTGCCCATATTCTGGAGGCAATGATGAACCAACGCCTCCATCTCGTTGAAATCAGCCAGATCATTGTGGTCGCTTCCGGCTGCACCGATCACACCGAAGAGATTGTGCGCGAGTTTATGGCATTAGACCCTCGCATCCAATTATTTGTTCAGAAAAAACGTGAGGGAAAAACCAGCGCGATTAATGTATTTCTGAAACACGCAACTAAAGACATTTGTGTGTTGGAAAGCGGAGACACGATTCCGCACGAAGACGCCATTGAGAACATGGTGCGCATGTTCGCCGACTCGGCAGTGGGCATGACTGGCGCGCATAAAGTGCCGGTAAATACACCAGACCACATCGTCGGCTTCTTGTCGCATCTGCGCCTGAAAATGGAACACCAGCTCTGCCTGGAAATTCCACGGTTAGGCGAGTTGATTGCCTTCCGCAAAGTTTTTGACCAGATTCCGCCCGATGTGGCCATGGACGAAGCCTTTGTAGAGGCTCTGGTCATCCGGCGAGGCTTACAAGTGCGCTATGCCCCAGATGCGGTTGTATTTAATATGGGCCCGGAAACCGTGCGTGACTTTGTAAAACAGCGCCGCCGTAACCATGCGGGCCATTTGTATCTAAAAGAGAAATATGGTTACGAAGTCTCCAGTATGGGTGTGCCGCGTTTGACCAAGCTGGCCCTGGATGAAATTTGGGGTGCATTGCGCCTCATTTGGATTTTGGGCGTTTTAGCCGTGCTCGAAGGTTACTCGCGGATGTTAGGCTGGTACGACTATCGCATCCATAAACGGACCCATGTTGTCTGGGACATCGCCTGGACCACCAAAGCGGTCAAACGTCCGGTTGATACGGTGGGCATCAACATCACCTCGCCCCACCTCCCGGCCAAACGCGATTAAGCCTTTTGCTGACAATTGAAATTCAGATTTTCATCTGTCCAATTTTTGGCAACCAGTGCAGCCACGTTCAGGCGGCACTTTTTTGCGTTATGCCTGCTTTTACCGCATAATAAACCAACTTTTGGCGCCGAAACCGAACTCATAATCTTTGCAACATCCAGCTTTTTTAATTTATGAGGAACTTCATTTGAAAGATAAACTCATTACAGTGTTAAAAATTGTCATCAGTCTGGGGCTGATGGCTTATCTTTTTTATCGGTTTCTGTCCGATCCATTGGACCGGACCGTCCTGCTGAACACACTCACCACGGCCAATTACTGGTACTTACTTTTGGCCCTCGTTTTGTACGTGATTGCCGTAATTACCAATGCCCTCAAATGGCATATCTTGCTGAGAGCGCAGGGGGTTCCTGTACCTCTGGGCGCCGTGGCAAATTACACCTTTGTCGGTTTTTTCTTTAACAATTTCCTGCCTGCAAATGTCGGCGGCGACATTATGCGCGGCTATGGCCTGGCTAGATACACCGAGCGCAGCGCCGAGGCCGCCGTGTCGGTGGTGGTCGACCGGATTATCGGCACCCTGGCTTTTATGTTCACCGCGGTGGTGGCGGCCTTGCTGGTGGTTTACGTTATTCCGGCAGAACAAAACGCCGACCAGTCCCTGACCGATAGCCTGACCTACGTTGGCGGCGTGGCGATTATTGGCACGGTTACCATTGCCGTTATCTTTGCCATGATGCTGAGCCATCGACTGCGGCAATTAATAGGCAAACTATTTGCCATCAAATTCTTGCAGCCGTTGCAGCCGCTTTATCAACAATTATCCGGCGCCTTTGGCGCATATCGCTATCAATATGGAGCCTTATTGGGAGCGTTTTCGGTAGGGGTGGCTACCGTTTTGTTGACCGGCCTGGTCGACGTGATTATCGTGGCCGGATTGCCAGGGAAAATTAACCCGATTTACATCTTCCTCTTTAATCCGATTATTGCTGTGGCCCTGGCTGCCCCCATCAGTATCGGCGGGCTGGGCACCATGTCCTTGCTTTACGTGTATTTTTACGGGTTGGTAGGTACGCCCGGCACCCTGGCCTTTGCCCTGTCGCTCGTCAAACAGGCCATCATCTACCTCGGCAGTCTGCCCGGCGGGGTGCTGTGGCTCCGCCGCCGGACAAGAGGTGGTAGGAATGACTCAATTGAGGGCCAAACAGAAGAACTTAAAGGCGTAGAAAGAAGCGTTCGGGAAAGCGTATAGAAGATTACCAAGAACGCAACCTAAATAACGATGCTGGGGCCTGCTGATTTCTCGAATCCCGGACTCGCTAAACCTCCAACACCATCGGAAAAATCATTGGGTTACGGTGGGTCCGCTGGTAGAACAACTGGCTCAACTGGTCGCTGATGACCGTCGGGGCAGTGTCACGGTGCATCTTACCACTCTCCAACAATTCAATGACGCGCTCTTTGGCCGCTTCCATTAAATCCTCTGAATCACGCACAAAAACAAAGCCCCGCGAGATAATATCCGGGCCTTCAATCAACTCGCCGGTTTTCTGATCCAGGGCAATAACCACCACCACAAACCCATCCCGCGATAGCAAGTGGCGGTCGCGCAGCACCACACTGCCCACATCGCCGATACCCAGGCCATCAACCATAATTGGACCGCTGGGCACGCGCTCGGCCAAAAAAGCGCCCTTTTCATCAAATTCAATCACCTGACCATTTTCCACTACAAAGATGTTCGCCGGGGGAATACCCATCTCTTGCCCCAACCGACCATGTAGCACCAGCATCCGGTATTCGCCTTGAATGGGAATAAAATACTCGGGCCGCACCAGCTCAACCATCAATTTCTGCTCGTCTTGAGCAGCGTGGCCCGACACGTGAACCGGCATCAGGCTCTGGTAAATCACATCGGCCCCCAGGCGAAAAAGATTGTTAATGGTTCGATGCACCAACTCCTCGTTGCCGGGGATGGCCGTGGCCGAGAGAATGACCGTATCCCCTCTTCTCAAGCTAACCTGGTGATGTTCCTGGTTGGCCATGCGCACCAGGGCGCTGGTTGGCTCACCCTGGGTGCCGGTGCAAACGATTACAATTTTGGATGGCGGAAAACGGTCTAGCTCGTGGGTTTGCAGAAATATACCCTCCGGCGCGGTGAGATATCCCAACTCGCGGGCCATTTTCACGTTTTCGACCATGCTCCGGCCAACCACCGCCACTCTGCGCTCATGTTTCAACGCGGTATTGATAACCTGCTGCACCCGCGAAATATTCGAGGCAAACGTGGCTACAATAATCCGCCCTTTGGCCTGCTCAAAAATCTCTTCAAAGGTTTCGCTGACAATCTGCTCCGAGGGCGTGTGGCCGGGTCGCTCCGCATTGGTGCTATCGGAGAGAAGCGCCAGGACCCCTTCATCGCCGTAGGCTCGCAAACGATCGAGATCCGGCAACTGGCCATTGGCCGGACTCTGGTCGAACTTGTATTCGCCGGTGTGGATAATCAAACCACGTGGGGTCCAAACCGCATAACCCACCGCATCGGGAATGGAGTGGCACACGTGGAACGGCTCGATTTTGAACGGGCCAATCTCAATCACGCTACCGGCATTGACGGTATTGATTTCAATTTTAGAATGCAATTTTGCTTCTTTGAGTTTGACCTCTATTAGCCCTTGCGTGAGCCGGGTGGCGTAGAGCGGGACCGGGATTTCGGGTAAAATATAGGGCAAAGCGCCGATGTGGTCTTCGTGACCGTGGGTCAGAAAAATAGCTCTCAGCAACTCCGGATTATCCAGCAGGTAAGTGATGTTCGGGATGACCAGGTCGATGCCCAGCATGTCGTTTTCAGGGAACATCAGGCCGCAATCAATGGCAATCGCATCGTCACCGTATTCGATCAGGGTCATATTTTTGCCAACTTCACCCACCCCCCCCAGGGGAACAATACGTAAAGACTCTGTCACAGAAGGCTCCTAATCAATGAACAATGAGACAATGAAACAATGAATAAATTCACAATTTACTCTAGTTTAGGCATTTCGCCTAAATTGGTCAAACAGCAAATATGAATTTAGCCCAAGTTGGCCCCCAGATGGTCGCAATCCCTGCACGTGTTTGACAGGCATCTGCAAGCTGGCTATCATTAGGGACAGTGTAGATTTGGGGAACCCTATCATCCACGCCCATTAATTTTAGCTAATTACTTAAAATTAAACATGAAGAAGTAAGAACCAGGCATTAGGGATCAACTACTTCCTTCCACTGCCTACTGTTTACCGTTTATTGACTACTGACTACTGTCTACTGACTACTGTCTACTTCCTAAGGGGAATCAATAAATATGACCGATACGAGGAACGAAGAACTGGAAACCCTTGAAGCCATCGAAACCCGGGAATGGCTTGAATCATTGGATTATGTGCTGCAAAGCGGCGGGCCTGAACGGGTGCAGCGTTTGCTGGATAAACTCAATACCCACGCCTACGAGAGCGGGGTGCGCTTACCCTTTTCGGCCAATACGCCCTACATTAATACTATTCCGGCCAACGAGGAACCGCCCTTTCCCGGCAACCGGGAGATTGAACGGCGCATCAAAAGCATTGTCCGCTGGAATGCCATGGCCATGGTGGTGCGGGCCAACCGGCACAGCAGCGGCATTGGCGGCCACATTTCTACCTACGCTTCGGCGGCCACGCTGTACGAAATTGGCTTTAACCATTTTTTCAAAGCCAAAGGCGAAAATTACAGCGGCGACCAGATTTATTTTCAGGGACACGCTTCGCCGGGGATTTACGCCCGCGCCTTTTTAGAAGGCCGACTGTCGGCAGAGCAGCTAGAGAACTTTCGACAAGAATTGCGGCCCGGTGGCGGTCTCTCCTCTTACCCTCATCCCTGGCTTATGCCTGATTTTTGGGAGTTCCCCACCGTTTCCATGGGCCTCAGCCCACTCATGGCCATTTACCAGGCTCGCTTCAACCGTTACCTGGAAGATCGCGACTTCAAAGAGAATACGGGCCACGTGTGGGCCTTTTTGGGCGATGGCGAAACCGACGAGCCGGAAACCCTGGGCGCTATCAGCCTGGCCGCCCGCGAGCAACTGGATAA
>JAFGNV010000153.1 GCA_016926805.1 Anaerolineae bacterium | reverse complement strand
GTCGAAATGACATGGCTGGAATACTCTCTTATTGACCCATTCAATGCCCACAAAAATCGTCCTTTTTTATCAAAATGAGAATTGCTGCTACGACGGACTATTGACAAATCACCTGAACTGTGCTAAGCTAGTTTTGTTTTACAGTATGAAATACTGTTTCACTAGACGGAACATTATTCAATTCAAACTGAAAACATACGAACCATACTGAATAGCGAACGCCAATATGGCGTTTGTTCAAACAACTATCCTGTAGCCAGCGTTATCACGCCACATGGGGTAACTTACCTGCGGAAAGACTTTGCTTGATGAATTCCCACGTCCACATCCGCATCGCCGAACTGACAGACTTACCGGCTATTGTGGCGATTTACAACCAGGCCGTCCCCTCCCACCGCTCAACTGCCAATACCACCCCGGTGACTGAGGAGAACCGTAGAGCTTGGTTTCTGGATCATGACCCGCTTCAGCATCCTATCTTTGTCGCTGAAGTCAATGATCAAGTGGTCGGCTGGTGCAGTTTGAGCATTTATCGTCCCGGTCGGATGGCGCTGCGTTTCACGTCAGAGATCAGTTTCTATATAGAAAACACTTTCCAACGTCAGGGGATTGGCAGCGCCCTGGTTCGCTTCGCCCTGGAGTCCTGTCCATCGTTCAGCATCAAGAATGTCATCGCTGTTCTGCTTGACCGCAATGAAGCCAGCCAGAAATTGCTTGAAAAATTGGGGTTTCAGCGATGGGGCTATCTGCCACGTGTGGCGGATTTCGATGGTCAGGAATGTGGTGAGTTTTACTACGGACGACGGGTTTCAGGTTAGATTCTGGGACAATGTTCCAATACGGGTATCCAGTCACCGCCGATTGGGTCAAGCTCGAGCCAACGATCATAGCACATCCTGCGCGGGCTTAAAGAATTGGCGGGGGCTTTTGAAATCATATTCACCTGCTGTTGCCGGATTGGATTGGTCAATCTGGCAATTTTGCAGGAAAAAATAATGTTAAATCCACTCTGCGGCTGGGGAGGCAACCAAAGGTTGTACGCAATCCAGGCCGATAAAATAGATCAGGAGGGTCTATCAATGAAAATCACCAAAGAAACAGCATTGCAGTACCACGAAAAGGGACGGCCCGGCAAAATTACCGTGGTGCCCACCAAACCAACTGGCACCCAGTTCGATTTGTCGTTGGCTTATACGCCCGGCGTAGCCATGCCAGTACTGGAAATTGCCAATAACCCGGATGATGCCTATCGTTACACAACCAAGGGCAACCTGGTCGCGGTTGTGTCTAACGGCAGCGCGATTTTGGGCCTGGGTAATCGGGGAGCTTTGGCTTCCAAGCCGGTGATGGAAGGTAAAAGTGTGCTTTTTAAACGTTTTGCCGATATTGATGTATTTGACATCGAAGTAGATTCTGCTGATCCAGACGAAATCATCAACGTCACGCGGGCTATCGCGCCTACGTTTGGCGGTATCAATCTGGAAGATATCAAAGCCCCGGAATGTTTTTACATTGAAGAACAACTCAAAAAAATGCTGGATATTCCCGTTTTTCATGACGACCAGCACGGCACAGCCATCATTGTCGCCGCCGGCATACTCAATGCTCTGGAGATTGTGGGTAAAAAGCTTGCGGAAGTGAAAATTGTGGTCTGTGGAGCCGGATCAGCGGGCCTGGCCTGCACCAAAATGCTTCTTCTGGCCGGGGCCAAACAGGAAAATCTAACCTTGTTCGACCTGTGGGGAGTGGTTTATGCGGGTCGTGAAGCCGGGATGGATGAATACAAAGTCCAATTTGCCAGGGAAACTGAGGCTCGCACGTTGGACGAGTTAATGAAAGGGGCTGATGTCTTTCTGGGCGTGTCAGCCGCCAATATAGTCACGCAAGATATGGTCCGATCTATGGCTGACCGCCCTATTATTTTTGCTATGGCCAATCCCGACCCTGAAATCAAGTACGAGTTAGCTAAAGAGGCCCGTCCCGATGCCATTGTAGCCACCGGCCGGAGTGACTACCCCAATCAGGCCAATAATGTTCTCGGTTTTCCCTTCATCTTCCGGGGCGCGCTCGACGTGCAGGCTCGCCAAATCAATGAGGAAATGAAACTGGCTGCCGCTCACGCCCTGGCCACTCTGGCGCACGAAGATGTGCCCGACTCGGTGCTGGCGGCTTACAACCTAGAAAGTCTCAAATTTGGCCCCGACTACATCCTCCCTAAACCTCTTGATCCCCGCGTTTTGCTGTGGATGGCCCCGGCTGTAGCCAAAGCCGCGATGGAAAGTGGCGTGGCTCGTCGTCAAATTGACCTGGAGATCTATCGTGAGCAATTAGAAGCGCGCCTGGGCAAAGGTTGGGAATTGATGCGCCACATCATCAACAAGGCCCGCAACAAACCTCAACGCATTGTCTTTGGCGAGGGCGAACAGCCCAAAATAATTCGGGCAGCGGCTATGATCGAGGATGAAGGAATTGGTCAGCCCATTCTGTTGGGCCGCCCCGAAGTCATTCAGCAAGAGATCGAAGAGCTTGGCCTTGACTTTACGCCAACCGTTATTGATCCCAGTTCAAGCGCGTGGTTCGACACCTATTGTCAGGCTTTTTACGATTTACGCCAACGCAAAGGCATCACGCTTTCGCACGCACAGGCGCTGATGCGCCAGCGCAGCTACTTTGGCCCGATGATGGTTTATCTGGGCGACGCCGATGCTTTTGTATCGGGCCTGACGCACAATTATCCCGACATCATTCGCCCGGCTCTGCAAATTATCGGTACCGGCAAGGGTATTCATAAAGTAGCAGGCATGTACATCATCATCGCCCAGGAGAAGGTTTACTTTTTTGTTGACACCACCGTCAACATTGACCCCTCTGCCCAAGACCTGGCCGAAATCGCGGCCATGGCCGCCGACGAGGTTCGCTGCTGGGATATTGAACCGCGCGTGGCCCTGCTCAGTTTCTCAAACTTTGGCAGCACTCGCCATCCCTTCTCGGAAAAAGTTTCCCAGGCCGTAGAAATTTTGCACGAGCGCTACCCCGACCTCATTGTAGATGGTGAGATGATGGTCGACACCGCCGTGATGCCCGAAATTGTTGACGAGTTGTATCCCTTTAGTCAAGTAAAAGACGCCAACATCCTGGTCTTTCCAAATCTTGAAGCGGCCAACACCTCTTACAAGTTAATGCAACGACTGGGTAATGCCGAAGCCATCGGTCCGATTTTGCTCGGCATGAAACATTCAATCCACGTTTTGCAGCGTGGCGACGACGTGCGCAATATTGTTAATACTGCTACCCTGGCCGTGGTTGATGCCCAGACCCGTAGCTGCGGACCCGGCAGAAGAACTGCCTGAAAATAAACAAGACAGTCCATTTTGGTCAATTCAAACTCCAAACACGCTAAATTGTTTAAGACAGGTTAACAATAATACGCAAATGCCAAAACACAAAGGGCACAAAGAAATTTGGTGTCTTTTGTGTATTGCCTTTGGCACTTGACACGCCGGGGGCAAGTGTGTGGTAAATTTTTCTCACCAACACTCAAGAGAGGGACTATCGAATATTAACAATCGGGGTAATGGGGGTAAAACCAATGGACTTCAAAATGCTTGATCCCAACGCTCTAAAAAAACTCAAAACAGAATTAACCGAGCATTACCAGGGATTTCAGTCCCAAAATTTAGTCATTGACATGACACGGGGAAAACCATGCCCCGAACAGTTAGACCTATCGTCAGGTCTGCTGACCTGCGTTGACGGCAAAAACTTTCGGACGGCAGATGGAGACGATTGCCGAAACTACGGCGGACTGGACGGCATTCCGGAAGCCAAGACTCTCTTTGCCGACTTCCTGGAAGTCGAACCGGATGAGATCGTCATTGGCGGGAACGCCAGCCTCACGATGATGCACGATACCATCCTCCGGGCGATGGTCAAGGGCCTAGTAGATAGCGACGTTCCCTGGGTAAAGCTGTCGGCCGTCAAGTTTCTGTGTCCTTGCCCTGGCTACGACCGTCATTTCTCCATCTGCCAATACCTGGGTATCGAGATGATACCTGTCGAGATGCAAGCGGACGGGCCAGACATGGACACGGTCGAAGAAATTGTGGCGCAAGATGAAACCGTCAAGGGGATCTGGTGTGTGCCCAAGTATAGTAACCCCACGGGCGTCACCTACTCTGACGACGTGGTGGAACGTCTGGCCAGAATGAAGACAGCGGCGCAGGATTTTCGTATTTTTTACGACAACGCCTACACCGTCCATCATCTGACCGATACGCCCGACCGGTTGCGGAATATTCTAACGGCCTGCAAGCAGGCAGGCAATCCAGACCGGGTTTTCATCTTCGGGTCAACCTCCAAAGTCTCCTTTGCCGGTGGGGGCGTGGCGATGATGGCCGGGAGTAAAAAGAATATCGAGTTCGTTAAGCAGCAGCTATTCTTCCAGACTATCGGGCCGGACAAGTTGAACCAGCTTCGCCACGTGTGCTTTTTCAAGGATATGGCCGGCATAGAAGCCCACATGAAAAAGCACGCCGCCATTCTAAAGCCCAAATTCGACGCCGTACAGGACATTTTGGAGAGGGAATTGGCCGGCAAGAACGTTGCCACGTGGAGCCGGCCCAACGGCGGATATTTCATCAGTTTTGACACAATGGACGGATGTGCCCAGGCCGTAATTAAGCTGGCGGGTGAGGCCGGGGTCAAGTTTACGCCCGCCGGGGCAACGTTCCCCTACAAAAAAGACCCCCGCGACCGCAACATTCGCCTCGCACCAACTTTTCCGCCCATCGAGGATATTCGGCTGGCCATAGAGGTGCTGGCGACCTGTACCCAACTGGTGAGCATTGACAAACTGGCGGCGAAAAAATAATGGCATAAACCTTTGACCATCACCTGATGTCGTATGACAACTTGGGCTTGACAAACTCTGTGAACTGTGCTATATTGTACCGCAGAATGATACTATGTTTCATTGTATGAAACTCGCTTTCATTCATCAATGAAGCAAGTTTTTTTGAGGAATGATGTTCTCTCCCAAGTCTTATCTGACATGGAAGAGGCATCCGCTTTTGAATCTGCATATCAAGCTTCTCCAGATGGAGTTGTCCAAGAACCTATCCGAATAACCTGTCTGTCCGAAAAGTGATAAGAGTACAAGCGAAATGCAGAAAGACAATGTAGTTTTCTGGTTTTTTCTCTCAGCGGAGGGGGATGCGACGGAAGTAGTTTATCCCACTAGGAGCGCATTCTACCGCCCAGCGCCACACGCCCTCAACGGCCAAGCCTATCGGCACGCTATGTCCTTCGGTCAACAGACGGCATTTCACCCCGCTTTTTTAGCCCAATCGGTCGGGAACGCGGGTTTGGCCCCTGCTAAAACGATGCGTGTTCCCATGCACCGGCAACAACAGCTGCAACACCGATCACAATTCTGCGTTACCTTGAAAGTCTGTGGTCGTTTTATTATTGGGATTTCGGCGATGAGTTCGTACTGAGTTATTGGCAGGATGCCAACAAACTAAAATTCCTATTGAAAGGAGAATCAAAGTGTCAGAGCAGTATGATTTGGTTGAAGCGACGATGAAGGTAATTCAAGATCGCCGGAGTATTCGTCACTACACTGACGAGCCGGTATCTGAGGAACACCTCGATCTGATCCTGGAGGCTGCGCGCCAGGCGCCTTCCGGCGAAAACGCACAACCGTGGCGGTTTATTGTTGTTCGTGATCCAGACACCCGCAAGCAGTTGGGGGCTATCGCCGGCGGCGGCAGTGGTCGCAGGTTCACCGCCGAGTTTGTGACCGAGAAGATGCAAGAGCGTTTCTCCAGCCTGGAGGATGAGGCCAAGAAAAAAGCAATCTTTGAGAAGCTGACGTCGGGGCGAGTGTCTGCTTTCCTCGCCGATGCGCCGGTCAGCCTAGTTGTTTGTGGTAGAAAGGATGTGTGGGATTTACCCTACGACACTTCGGCGGCCATAGAGAATATCTTGTTGATAGTGACCGCATTGGGGCTGGGCGCCTGCTGGGTGATTGCCCCTTGTATTGACATCCGCGACGAAGAACGGATAAAAGACCTGCTGGGGGTGCCGGAGGAACTCAAGGTCATCAGCATCATTGCCATCGGACACCCCTTACGTCCGCACCGGCCTCGCCCTCGTCTGCCCTTGAACGAATTGGTCTATTCGGAGAGCTGGGACTCTCCATATTACCAGGAGGAATCATGAGCAAAAAAGAGATCCCTTTGGAATATGTAAATAGCATTGTCTATGACCTTCAGAAGGCTTTTTGGGATGAACGCGGCAAAGGAGCGCGGTTTAGAACCACGACCATAGGCCGCGATTTCCTCCTGGACAAGTGCTTGCCCCGGATCAAGACTCAGGATGTGGAGACGATTATTGGCACCATCGAGCAGATCCTGGAAGAAGAGGGCATTGTCTC
>JAFGNV010000152.1 GCA_016926805.1 Anaerolineae bacterium | reverse complement strand
CTTGGCCAGCCCGGACTTGACCATGTCCGTGATCTGGTTCATCATCTCGCCGGCCAGCACCAGTTCGGGCAGAAAGTATTCGCCCTTCTCGTAGCGCTGGCCAACAATGTCCATGGCCTCTCTGACTGCCTCCAGAACGGCCATAGGCTCTGAACCGCTTTCTACCATCTCGCTGACTAACTTGAGGGCTTCTTCCTCCCGCATGTCAGCGATGGCCTTAATCAGTTTTTTTGACATAACAAGCCTCCTTTGCTTGAATGAATTAGGGTTGGACTCTGATGGTGTCCTACCCCCGCCCATTAGATTTATTGAACACCCCGGCTCGATAAGCCCGGGTGTAATTCAAACAATGACGGTCGCGTCCCAGTAATAGTTCGGCGGCCAGCAATGCCGCCTGTAGTTCCTGGTCCAGCGGGTCGAGAATGGCGCTGTCCAGTCCAGCTTGCAGCGCCAGGGTTAAAAAAGCCCGGTTAAGGTAAGAGCGGGCTGGCAGCCCAAACGAAATGTTGCTCAGGCCAACGGTAAAATGGACTTCCGGGTAGGCAGCATGCACGGCGCGCAGCGTGTCAAAGAAAATCAGGCCGCTTTGAATATTGGTGCTGAGGGTCATTGCCAGTGGGTCAACATAAATATGCTCATCAGGGATGCCAGCGGCGCGGGTGGCTGCCATCACTTTATGCACCACGGCCACTCGCGCTTCGCTGTCTGCGGAGATTTTCTTTTCGTCCATTGCCAGGGCAATCACCCGACAATCGTGTTCGGCTACCAAAGGTAAAATGCCTTCCAGCCGCTGCGGCTCGCCGCTGATAGAGTTGATCATGGGAGTTTTATTGACCGCTTTGATGGCTATGGCCAGTGCCTGTGGATTGGCGCTATCAAGACACAACGGGGTGTCCACCACGGCCTGTACGGTTTCAATCAGCCAAACCAGATCATCCGGCTCTTGTTGGGGATGGGTGCCGGCGTTGACGTCCAGCCAGGCCGACCCGGCCTCGGCTTGCCTGCGGGCCAAATCCTGGATAAACTCTACATCTTTTTCAGCAATGGCCTGTGCCACCCGTTTGCGGGTGCCGTTGATTTTTTCACCAATTATTTCCATAGTCACTCCTTTACCGTCATCAGTTCATCCAGACTCTAAAGGTTTCCGGCGAATCTACGATTCGCACACCTTTAGGGTTTTTATTACTGCCTATCAAGATCAGGAAACAGCATTCCCAGGGCAAAACGTCGGTTGAATTTGGGATAGGTGGTCAATTCCAGGTAGTTCGTCTGGCTGACAATTTGTTGAGCGCGCTGCCGCGCCTGACGAGATAACAGGACATACCGGACACCAACTATCGCTGCATTACCCACCTGTCGGTAACGGGCGTTCGGCAGGTGGGGCAGCAGGCCCATATCGAGGGCGCTTTGCACCTTGAGAAATGAGCCAAATGCCCCGGCAATGATAACCTCTTGCACTTCCTCGGGTGCAGTGTCGGTGGCATCCAGGAGCACCTCCAACCCGGCCCGGATGGCCCCCTTGGCTAACTGAATTTCGTTGATGTCTTTCTGGGTAACCACCACATCACGTTTGCTGCCGCTTTGATCGGCGGGAGCCAACAAGAATTCGGCTCCCTGGCGTCCTTCCCGAACTCGCTGATGGTGACGGTTAAACCGGCCTCGTTCGTTGATCAAATTCCAACGGCGTAATTCGGCCACCGCGTCAATGATGCCGGAGCCACACAAGCCGATGGCGGGCGCGTTGTCAATGGTTCTCAAATGAAACCCGGTTGTGGTTAACTCGACTGCTTCGATAGCCCCAGACGCAGCCCGCATGCCGTTGCTGATATGCGCCCCTTCAAAGGCCGGGCCGGAGGCGCAAGAAACCGAAGTAAGGAATTTCTGGCCCGGCTTGGCCAGCACAATTTCGGTATTGGTGCCAATGTCGATGCCTAAGGCCACCTGCTCGGTTTGATCAAGTTGGCTGGCCAGGATCATGGCCACGTGATCCGCTCCCACAAACCCGCCGATACAGGGTAGTACGTGAACATAGGCGCCAGGAGCGGTGGTCAGGCCCACTTCGTGGGCTTTTACCTCAATGGCGGCATTGCTGGCGGCCACGTAGGGCGACATGGCCAGTTGGCGAACCGGCAGTTCGAGGAACAGGTGGGTCATTGCCGTGTTGCCTGCCAGACAGACATCCGCTACTTGCATCCGGCTGACGTCCGCTTTTTCGGTTAGTTCGCCCAACAAATTATCCAGGGTCTCCCAAACCATTGCGGCCAGGGTATGCCCTCCATCCGGGTTGCGCCACACATGCGTCAGACGGCTGATAACATCCTCACCGTAGCCAATCTGCGGATTTAAGGTCCCGGCCACAGCCAATTCATTACCATTTGTTAAATCAACCAGGCTGGCTGCAATTTTAGTGGTGCCCAGGTCAATGGCCAGGCCCACCGGCGGCGTGTCGAAAGGAACTACTCCCACAACTTCGGCATCTCGAAGATAAACGCTCAAACGCCAATCGTAGGCTCGGGCGCTTGTGGTTATTTGGCGGACAACGGCTGGCTCAGCCCTAATTGTCTGGGGCGAAGTTGAGGGTAAGGCAGCAACCAGGCGTTCCAGATCGGCGCGGGGATCGTGTAGGGTAGGAGGCGGGATTTCGAGGTTGTGGGTGTGGATCAGCGAATCAAGCGTCAATTCAACCGCGTCGCCCTTTAATTGTAATCTTTGCGTGGTAATGAGCGACGTTGTTGGAACATGCACTTTGACATTACCCTGAACGCGGGTGTTGCATGCCAACCGTTGTCCGCTTTGCAATTCCAGTTCAGTCAGGATATTTTCTTCGTCAGGGTCAGAAGGCGATACATTGCCCGAAAGTATCACCACCCGGCATTGACCACAGGTTCTCATGCCGCCACATGTTGATGCTAATACCAGCCCGGCCTGTTGGGCGGCTTCCAGCAGGGTAGTGTTTGGTGCCACTTCGATGCGTTTGCCAATCGGTTCAAAATCGACCTGATAGGTGGGAGAGGGGGTGGCAGGCGTAGACATTAACCGGTCTCCAGAGGGTTCAATGACACGTCTGGCAAGTTGCACGTGGTGGTGGCAGTTGTTTTAAAATCGGCGTAAGTGATGGTTTCGCCGGGCTGGATCACCACAAAGTCATCGTCCCAGGGGCCGTAGAGCATCTTTTTGATCAGGGCCGTTGAACCGGGAATCTCCTCGTAGCGCAAATCAAACTGGGCGGCGGTGCGGCGGGCGTATTTGCGGTAGCGTTTCTGATCATACTGGCCGGTATCGATGAAAGCGAGGCGGGTGTAGTTTTTGAGCATCAGTTTGATCATGCGGTCGGCGCGTTCCGGGCCATAGCGTTCAACCAGGCGTTTGTACTCCTCAAAGGGGGTGTCGCTGACTTCAATCCAGCCCTTGGTTAGATAATAGGTGCCTGGTTCTTGGCTGGCCTGCTGTTTGTAAGCCGCGTATGAGCCAAGAAAGATGGCAATACAATCGTCTACACGGGGCACTACCAGGGTACAGGCGGTGGCGGTGAGACCAACCACCGCCATCGAGCACAGGCCGTAACCCAGAATAACCGTGTCCACTTCGACGCCGGCTGTATCTATGGTTTCTTGTAATTTGCTTCGTAGTTTCTCAGGAGTTAGGTGAAGACCAAAATCAAGGACCTCATAGGTCATTCCGTCAGGAAGTAGGGGCAGAATTTCCTCGATGACGGTGGCGCAGGCAACAACTTTGGTGCGGGCAGCAACCATATCAGATTTCCTTAATTTCTGCACTAAGCCAGCAGAGGTCAGATTTTGACGAAGGAATGTTACCAAATATAATAGGGGTAACAGGTTGATGACTGAGCCAAATTATATAGTTATATAGGGAAGTTGTCAAACCATTGTTGACATTTTTTTTTAAAGGTGTAAGCTTATATTTGAATGACCGTCACCTTGATAACGAGCTTACCCGATGAAAACCAACCGAATGAGTCGAAATGACTGGCCAGTTGAAATCATTGACCGGGATTCATACGAACCTGCTTATGCCCAGTTGGCTAATATTTTGCGGCGGCAGGTAGCTAACGGCGTGTTTCGGCCTGGTGACCAACTTCCTTCCGAGGCCAAGCTGTGCCAGAGTTATCAGGTCAGCCCCATGACCGTCCGCCGTACCATTAACCTGTTGGCCGAAGAAGGTGTAGTCAGTACCGTCAAAGGGCGCGGCACCTTTGTCAAGGCCCTGGAACTGGGCCATGCGGCTTTTGGCTTGCAAGAATTGCAAAACTTGTTCAACGATCCAGCCATGGCGGTCAGGTTGCTAGATGTTCGAATTGTTTCAGCCAATGAACGTACCGCGCGAAAACTCAATTTGGCTGTAGGGCAAAAAACCATTTATATTCGCCGCCTATTAACTATTAACGATAACCCCGCTTTTTATCACCGCGAATATCTCATTTATGATCCCACCCGCCCCATTGTTGAAGCCGAGTTGGAAGTGACAACCTTGCAGGGTCTGTTTGATGGCACCGGCAGCGCCATGCTCAAACGAGGTAAGTTGAAGATTGAAGCTTGCTTGCTAAATGAAGAGGAGGTCACCCTTTTGCAAACCACCTTACCAACGGCTGCATTTTATTTGGAACATCTTTTTTACGATTTTAATGATTGCCCGGTCAGTTGGGGCTGGTTTATTTGCCGCAGCGATTATTTGCACTTTGCCACCAGGGTAGGAATTAACAATGACTAAAGATACGCATCTGATCAATGAGGTTCTGGAATTGAACGAAACCGAAGTTCTGATGATCGTCCAACAACGATTGCAGGATGGCGATGATCCGCTGGCCATTGTGGAGGATTGCCAGGAGGGGATGCGCCGGGTGGGTGAGCGATATGAGCAGGGACAGTATTTTCTTTCTGGGCTGATCATGGCCGGTGAAATATTCCGCGAGGTGATGGAATTGGCCCAACCCGTAATTAAGAAAAAAGTGCGCGGAAACGAGTCTGGCCGGATTTTGCTGGGCACGGTTCAGGGCGATATTCACGACATCGGCAAAAACATCCAGACGATGTTGCTCAGTTGCTATGGTTTCACTGTATACGATCTGGGTGTTGATGTCCCTCCCGACGTATTTGTCACGGAGGCAGTCAAGGTTAACCCTGATCTGGTGGGGCTTTCCGGTTTGTTGACCAGTTCTTATGATACCATGCGCGACACGGTTACCCTGTTTCGTCGCAATCCAGATCATCCCGTGGGGCAGATCCCCATTATCATTGGGGGCGGCACCATCAATGATCAAGTTTGTGAATATGTAGGTGCTGACTATTGGATTGTGAATGCGATGGATGGGGTTCGTCTGTGCCAGCGCTTGTTGGCAGTTCAAAGCGTTGAATGAATCAGGGGTAGCCATAGTTGTAATAATGTGCAAAATCCGACGGTAGTTGATGGTCGGATTTTTTGTTATCAAGGCAGGACTTCTTGCCGCATTGCCTCAACCTGCCGCTTCAGCCTTTCGAGTTTGATCCGGTGATACATCAATGTGATGTAAAAAACGGTGAAGGCGAGCAGGCAGAACAGCAGGGTGTTACGGATATTAGACGACATGCCAAAACCGCCCTGGGTTTCCTGGTTCTGGTTAGCCGCAATAACGGCCGGGTGGATGGTGCGCCACCAACGAATGGCCATCCAGTTAATAGGCACCGAAACGGCGGCGATGATGGCGTAAACAGCCGCAAAGCGAGCTTGCCGTTCCGGGTTATCGATGGCCCCCCGGAGCATCAAATAACCCAGATAAAGCAGCCAGCCAATGGCCGAGATGGTCAAACGGGGGTCCCACGTCCACCACACATTCCAGGTGGGTTTAGCCCAGATAGAGCCACTAATTATTACCATCGTGAAAAAGGCCAGGCCAATCTCCGCCGAGGCCAGTTCCCACATATCCCATGTTTGTTGCCGGGTAACCAGGTAGAGCACGGCGGTCACGGACGCCACAATAAAGGCCAAAAAGCCAATCCACGCCGACGGGACGTGAAAGTAAAATATCCGCTGGGCGTAGCGCTCGGCGGGCGAAGTTAAATTGGCCGCATCCGGCGCCCAGACCAGGGCCAGATAAAGCGCCGCCAGCATCAAAACAGCGCAGACGATGGTCAGCAGCACCCCCCAGTTGAAACCACCCGCGGTCTTTTTCTGTTGCTCAGTAAGTGTTGTTTGAGTCAATTGTTTTCTCCTCTGGCAAATTGCCAATAACAATTGCAGATGACAAGGTAACAGTTGCTACTCTGTTACCCTGCCTGCGCCTCTACTCCTCCACCACAAATTCAAACAAAATAACCGAGGCCACGACAAAAACAAGATCAAAGACAACAATTAAGGCCAGCCAGTGTTGGACATCTGCAAAGGGAAGATTATCTAAAATGCCGGAAGTCAGCCGTACCGCAGCCAGCATCACCGGAATGATGACCGGGAAGAGCATAATGGGCAGCAGCACTTCGCGGGCGCGGGTATGGATGGCCATCGCCGAGAACAGCGTTCCCACGCTGGCAAAACCAAGCGTGCCTAAAATGATCACTCCAATTAATGATGGCGCGGCGGTTAGGGGTTGGTTGAACAGAATGATGAAAAAAGGCAAAATAATAATCTCAACCAGGCTGATGAACAACACATTGCCGAGCATCTTGCCAAAATAAATGGCGCTCCGGTCAACCGGGGTTAGCAGCAAGCCGTCTAGCACTCCCTGGTCGCGTTCGAGGATGAAACTGCGGCTCAAGCCCATCATCCCGGCAAACACAATGGCGATCCACAACACCCCAGGGGCCAAGGTTTGTAGATTGTCTGCCCGCAAGTCAAAGGCAAAATTAAAAATAAAGAGTATTAGCAGCGAAAAAACAAACATCGCCCCGATCATTTCTTTGGTGCGAATTTCGGTTGCAATGTCTTTGCCCACAATGGCAAACACTTTGCGCAAGTATCCCCACAGGCGGTGAGGTAACGTGAGTGAAGTTCGGATGGTGTTTGCCAGAGAGTCCGCTTGTTCGGTCATTGTATGGGCCACCTGTTAACTGCCGACAGATTCTTACTACCTTAACTTGTGACGTATTGGTAGTACTGCTTGCGTAGTTCGTCGGCGCTGACAGCCTGCCGTTGAACGTTGTAGACTATTTTGCCTTTGGCTAAAATGGCGACCCGCTTACCCATAGATAAGCCTCGCGCTAGGTTGTGCGTGGTCATCAAAATGGTGCGCTGGTTGACCTCGACGGCGTGTAATAACTCGCCCAGTCTATCGGCGGCGTGCTGGTCCAGGCCGGTATCCGGTTCGTCGAGCAAGAGGATGGGTGGATTGGGCAAAATCGCCCGGGCAATGGCTAGCCGTTGCTGCATGCCCCGTGAATAGGTGCGTACCGGGTCGTGCTGGCGTCCCCCCAAACCAACTTGATTCAACACCGTTTCAATTCGGTGAGTTACGTCGGGAACATCGTACATCCGGGCGTAAAAACGTAGATTTTGCTCGGCGGTCAGGTCGTTATACAACAGGGTTTTATGTGAAACCAGGCCGATAAACCGGCGCAATTGGCTGGCGGCGTCGGCCAGACGATAGCCGTTGATAAAAATATCTCCCGCCGTCGGTTTGCTCAGGCTGGCCACAAGGTGGAGCAGGGTAGTTTTGCCGGCTCCATTCGCGCCCAGGAGCGTGACGAAATCCCCTTCGTTGATGCTTAACTCGATGCCACGCAGCACCACCCGATGACCAAAAGTTTTGACGAGGTTGCGGATTTCAATCATCAGGGCTTGGATTGTATTCTGGAAAATTTAGGGCCATCATTCCTCCATCAACGAAGCTAACTCAGCCTTATACCTGGCTCGGGCCTGCCGGTAGACCTGCTCGGCAAGGTCGCCTGCTTCAAAGGCTTCATCCAGGCGAGCCAACAGGAAAAGGAGTTTCTGTTGCCGGGTTTGAGGATCGTTATAATCAGGGCGGTCTGGTTGCGCCAGTTGGGGATTCAGGAGCGGATAGACAACGATGGCTACTACTATTGCCAATCCTCCCAGACCGATAATCAGCCACCGTAGCAGGTCTTGATTGGCCGTTTGGGCCGGGGCAAGGGTTGCGCTGGCCGGTACACCGGGGATGTTGGTGAATTCCAGATTATCCAGATTGTTTAATTGGAGGCTCAGCGTATCACCCTTAACCAATCCGGCTCCGCCATAAATGGCAAAGGTGCTACCCTGCATCTGGCGCGTATCCATAAACTGAACCTGGTCACTACTGAGTTGGGCGCCCTGTTCGGTCAGCAATACGTTCAAAGAGTCTACCCGACCGGGTATAGGCACGTCAATGGTCAAGGTGTCGGTATCAAAAGGAAGATCATAAGTGACGGCAACGGGAAAATTTTCTGCGTTTGGGGTGATGGGGGCCGTATCGGCGTAGTTGCTGCCCATCTGGATAAAACGTGCTCCGGGAAATTCTTCCTGAAAATTGATATTGATGGCGTTTTGGGGAAGAGCAAAGGTGAACGTTTGGCCGTCTGAGCCGATGTAAGTCCGGTTGCCCTGGTTATTGAGCACAAAGATTTGGGCTACATTTACCGTTCCAGGAGCAAAGGCCAGGATGTAGTGTAATTGGCTAATGTTAATCGCCTCGTCGCTGGTGGTAGTTTCGTAGACCTTCAAATCGAACGTGGTCTCCGTGCTGCCGGGGGTAAATACAATAGGTTCGTCGCTCACGTAGGCCACATTCTGGTAGGTACCTTCGAGGATGTAGAAAATGGTATGCTCGGTGGGCAGTTTTTCAAAAGTATAACAACCCTCATTGTCTGTGAACGTGGCTAAATTGACAATCTCGGCGTCGTCCTGAAATCCGCGCAGGGTAACTTCAAGATTGCCCTGGGGTTGGTCGGTGGTATGATTTATCACCTGTCCAGCCAGCACGCCGCTTTGCTCCGGTGTGGAGGGAGCAGGCTCTTGGGCGTGGGCGGTGGGGGAAAGAATGAGTAGGATCAGGAGTAAAGGGAGCAAGGAGAGGAGAGAGGAGAGAGGAGAGAGGGCTGAATCGGTTGGATTGGCATGTTGAGATGAGATAGATTTTTGGCTCATTCGTCGTCTGCCGTTGGGGAGATTGGTATTTTTCGCGTAGTCAGATTTCTACCTAATGCTGCGCCACATTTGGCACAAAAGGCATCGTCCGCCTGGACGGGGGAGCCACATTGGCGGCAAATATTTTTGTTGGGGTTGAGGTTGGCAAGCGATTGGCCACAACTACTGCAAAAGGCGTCGCCGGTCTGGATGAACCGGCCGCAATTGGGGCAGGCATCGAAGCGGGTATTTTTCAGTGCCTCGATTTCAGCCTCAACATCTCGATGTAAAATCTCGTTGCCGTTTGGCTTGTCATTTCTGAGTTGGGCTACCAACGTTTCGATTTCGGCATCAAGGGCAGGGTCAATCTCAAACTCTTGCCGACCGAGTTGGTCGATTTGACGCCGGATCCGGGCGGCTTCCAGTTTGGTTTTGGGGAGCAACATTGCGTAGTCCTCTGCCGCCACTTTTCCCATTTCGTAGTCAAACATCAGATCGCGGACGGCGGCCAGGGCAGCCTGGTAACGGGCTTCGTACTCTTCCAGAGTACGGCCAGGCGGATCAATATCAACGAGGGTGGGGGGACGGGCTTGCCGCCACAGAGGGTAGAACACCAGGGTTAGCGCGCCACCGACGAGGGCCAGGCTAAGGATAAGAGTTAGAATGTCCATGATGGGTGTTAACTCCCAGCAGGTTGGCTGACCAGTTTGTCCAGCAAGCCGTACAGTTGGGGTTTGGTAATGGGGCCAATCTGCACGTGAACAATGTTGCCGTTTTTGTCGATAATAAAGGTTTCCGGTACCCCGGTGATGGCGTAATCCCGGGAAATTTTGTCGCCCAGGTCTGGGCCAGAAGGGTAGGTGATGTTGTATTTGGCCATGTAGGCCAGCCCTTCTTTTTCGGTATCCAGGTAGTCAATGCCGATAAAAATCACCCCCTTGTCTTGGTAATCACGCCAGGCCTGTTCTAATATATCGGCCTCTTTGTAACATTCCAGGCACCAACTGGCCCAGAAGTTGATGAGCACCACCTGGCCTCGTAGCTCAGCCAATGCGATTTTGTCCTGCTCAAATTGGTCGAAGAGGGTGAGGCTAAAATCCGGCGCTTTACGTCCCGCCAGGTCGGTAGATTCAATATTTTGCAGATTGGTAGCTACAATTGCCAGGAAGCCAAGCAGCAGGAGTAACCCTACCACAATGACAACAATTCGGGCGGTCGATGCTTTTGGGGGTAGGGTAGTGGCTTGGGTCATGTTACGCCTCATCGATGCCCAGGTCGCGGTCTACTTGGCGGAGATAGTCTCTGTCGTCGTTCGACATCTCAGGAGCTTCTCTTGGGCTACTCCGGGTTGCGGCGGCCGTTATCGGCGTTGGTTGTGCCTGATGCCAACGGTGCACCGTGTAAATCAGCCAGCCGCCCCCGGCCAGCAGCACGATAACCGGCAAAATCCACAAGGCCAGCGAAAAACCACGCCGGGGTGGCTCCTGTAATACCTGGTCGCCGTAGCGGGTGGAAAAGTAGTCCAATACTTCCTGGTCGGTGTAGCCCTCGTTCACCAACTCGTTGATTTGCCCGCGCCACTGTTCGCAGGTCAGGGTGCGGCAATCGGCCAAATTGATGCCGGTGCAGGTGGGGCAACTGAGTTTTTTGGCAATTTCGTTAATGCGGTCAAAATCGGGTTCTTCCTGGGCAAAAGTGGGAGTAGGGAGGGAAGAGGGGGTAAGAAACAGAATGAAGGCGGCGGAGAGAAGGGCCAGGGTCAGTTGTTTGATGTATTTTTTTACATTTATCATGAGGCCAGGTTCTTGATCTCTTTCTATTTTGCCGGAACAGCGCCGCCGGGTATTTTGGCGCTATGGGTGACCCGCCGGGTGCGTTCCTGGGGGTCAGGCCAGGCGGCAACCAGCGTGCCCAGCATGAGCACCAACCCACCAATCCACAACCAGTTGACCAGGGGATTGATGTAGGCTTTGAACGTCGCCGTTTCACCGGAGCCTTCCCATCCGGCCAGGATCACATACAGGTCGTCGGCCAGGGTGCTGCGTTTATCGGGGATGGTCATCGGCTGTTGTTGCACCACAAAGAATTCGCGGGTCGGGATGAGTTCGCCAGCGGGTTTGCCGTTGTAGGTAACGGTCAACAACGCCTCGGTGATGAACCGGTCGTCGGGGCTGGGACCATCGCGCAGGCCATGATAGGTGATTTCGTAGGTGCCGACAACGTCGCTGTGGATGGTCATCCTTTCACCGATGGCCAGATTCCGTTGTGCTTCTACCTGGTAAAACCGGCTGCCAACCACGCCGAGGGCAATCAAAATAATGGCGATGTGGATGAGGTAACCGCCATACCGGCGGCGATTGCGGGCAATCAGTTTGGCCAGGGCGACTGGATAACTTTCGCCATGGCTGCGGTGGCGGGCGCTCGCCCCGCGCCAGTATTCAATCAGGGTGGCGGTTAAGGTAAACACGCAAAAGCCAAAGCCTAACACCGCGCCGATAATTTTAATGCCGCCGATGGTGTAGAGAAGGATCATCACCACCATCCCCCCCATGGCGGGCCAGAACAGGCTGTTGCCAATTCTCCTGAGTGACGCTTTGCGCCAGGGCACAAGGGGAGCAATACCCATCAAAATTAAGATGGCCGCCCACAACGGCGCGGTTGTTTTTTCAAAAAAGGGCGGGCCGACCACGATTTTTTCATCCATCAGCGCTTCTGAAAACAGGGGGAAGTTGCTGCCCCACCAGACAATAAAGGCCAGGCCGGTAAACAGCAGGTTGTTGAGTAAAAAGACGGCCTCGCGCGAGACAAAAGAGTCGAGTTCGTTGTCCGATTTTAAATCGTCCCAGCGCCAGACATACAGCACAAATGATAAGGTGAACATTATGGCAATAAAGCCAAAGAACAACGGCCCGATGGCGCTTTGGGCAAAACTGTGTACCGACGAGATGACGCCGGAGCGCGTGGTAAATGTGCCCCAGATGACCATCACAAAGGTCATCATAATCAGGGCCATATTCCAACGTTTGAGCACCCCCCGGTTTTCTTGCATAATCACCGAGTGCAAAAAAGGCGTGGCAATGAGCCACGGCACCAGCGAGGCGTTTTCAACCGGGTCCCAACCCCAGTAGCCGCCCCAACCCAGCACGTCGTAAGCCCACCAGGCGCCGAGCAGCAGGCCCAGGCTCAGAAACATCCACGCAATCAAGGACCAGCGCCGCGTGGTGCGAATCCATAGATCGCCGGTTTGACGTGTAGTGAGGGCGGCAATAGCAAAAGCGTAGGGAATCACAAAGCCCACAAAGCCCAGATACAACACCGGCGGGTGGATAATCATCCCCCAATGGCGCAACAGAGGATTGAGGCCGGCGCCGTCGGCGGGAAAGAAAGATAGTTGCTCAAAGGGGTTGGCCACAAACACCACCAGACCGAGGAAAAAAGCCAGGGTGACCTGAGTCACCACCATCACATACGGCATGAGGATGCGCATAGGGCCCCATTTTCTGAGCAGCACCGCCGTGGCAAAAATAGACATGAGCCACGACCAAAACAGCAGCGAGCCATCCTGCCCCCCCCATAGAGCCGTAATCCGGTAAAATATCGGTGCAGCCCGGTTGCTGACTTCGTAGACGTATTTAGTTTGATAATGGCCAGTAATCAGCAAATATTCGATAATAATGACGGCGATTGTTACCAGCCCGGTTACCGCCAGGGCAGCATTACGGGCGCTGGCGACCAGTTCGGGGCTACGGCGTCGGGCACCAACCACGGCCACCACCGCGGCATAAATTGCCAGAACAAAAGCCAGGGTAGTGGCGATGTATCCAAGATTAGGCATAAAGTTCCCCTACCTTACCGCTTCAACCTGCACTTCTTCAATGGTGCCCTCCTCGTAGCGACTGGGGCATTTGAGCAGCAGGGATTGGGCCGTAAAAACTTGACCATCATACTTGCCTTCCAAAATGGCTTCGGCCTCATGCCGCATCTGGTCGGGTTTGGGGCCATTGAAGATAACGTGCAAACGTTGGCCGGTGTCGCTGGTAACGTCGAAGGTTAAAATCAGGTCACGATTGTTGAAGTCAATGGTGTCCCCGTCAACTTTGCCCGAGACCCGCACCGGGCGATTGAATTGAGTTTCGCCTTTGGCATACAATTCGT
This sequence comes from Anaerolineae bacterium, assembly GCA_016926805.1. Lineage (GTDB taxonomy): Bacteria > Chloroflexota > Anaerolineae > 4572-78 > J111 > JAFGNV01. Next base: position 15,506 of record JAFGNV010000152.1, on the reverse strand, counting down.
CTACGGTGAGAAAATATGTGGCATTATTTTGAATACCCGAATAAACCAAATAGATCACGGCCAGAGCAATCACAACTCCCCCAATGATGAATTTGATTCTTTTGCTGGCAGTTTTGCCTTCAACGGTTATCGAAGGTATGGCGGTTGATTGAGCCATCGTTGTTTCTTTCCTCAAAGCTTTGGAATTAAGTTCTTGGCATAGGGTTTTAGGGATTGGGTATTTCTCTGGGGAAAAGGATGGGATTTATGCCTGCGATTCAGCCGGGTCAAGCAAAACGATGAATCCCAGCATCCCTATATTGGCAAACAACAGGGGTGCCATAAAGGGCGCACCACGAATGAATCGCTCGAGGACAAAGCTCCCATCAGCAGTTAAATTAATCTCAACGTGCAAGACAAATCCAATTATCCCCACCAGCATAAGCAAAATCATGGCGATGATGTAGGTTATCAAATCGATGCGGGTGGGTTTGCTAATAGCCCCCAGAAGAATCGCCACCACAGTGCCAAAGATACCAATGGCCGTGGGCGCCCACAGCCAGGGGTTGGCAAAGTTAGCGCGGGCATGGTCTAACACACTACTGATAACGGTTGCCAGAGTCCCCATACCCACAATGTAAAAATAGGCCTGGGTTTTGGGATAGGGTAGTTGCAGACGATATCCACCAAACAGGATTAGCTTGCCGCTGTCGGGCGGATCTTCGATCCAAACGGCACTCATTCCCAATAAACCGACCATCGAGAACATCAAGGGGCCTAAAATCGGCGGCGCCCACACCAGTAGGTCAATGCTCACGCGTTCGCCGAGGGGAGCGGTTGGCAAAATCCCGCGCACAAGATGAAAATAGGCTCCCAGCAGCCCCACCGTAATACTGACCATAAACGTGACCGTGGCAATAACAGTTGCCCGGGGGCGGTTTTTAAGAGCAATGAGACCTGCCAATAAGAGCAACCCTCCACCAACCGGTCCAAAAACAATGGGTATCCACTCGAAAGGCACAATCGTGCCGCTGATACTGTGGGCCAGGTAGATATCGACCCCTAAAAAGAACAGGTTGGCTGCCATCATCAACAGCATCAACTGATCGCGCGAGAAGGGGAGGTGAATGCGTCGTACTGCCGGAGAAATTGTTGTCAGGTGATACATAGCTACTCACTGGCTTGTTTTAACTTCTCTGTGGTCATGGTTCGTAACTCGGCCATATCGTGTAGAATCTCGTAAGCGCCGTGCCACTGCACATAGTCCGGCCCTTGCATCCAGGCGCCAAACTTGGCCGTGCGACCCCAGTGGTGCCACAAGTTAAAGTAGGTAAAGTCAATCGGCTCGTCAAACGGTTGGGCGGTGAGTAAACCTTTTTCTTTGAGCGGGGCCACGATTTCGTCACTTTCAATTACCCAGGTATTGATGGCTTCGGTTAATTTGTCGGCGTCGGTGTAGAAGGTATCGATGAATTCTCTATTGTGACATTCCTGGCAAACAGCTTGCATGCGTACCTTGTTATCTTGCCAACCGGGGCGATGCTCACTGATGGGCGCGAACAGGTACCAGGTCAGACGGTCGCCCACATCATGGGTGGTGCTGGCAGTGCCAAAACCGCTCATGTGACAGATAGCGCAAGTTGCTGCCGGGAAGTCCTGCACAGTCAGGGTGCCCGCTTCGGCCTCCCAGTGCCAGTTGTGGCCGCCGGTAGCATAGGCAATGCCGTGTGGCGATTCCTGATAGATTTCCCACTGAGGATGGTCCGGCCCAATGTGGCAGTGATTACAGGTTTCGGGCTTGCGGGCCTGTTCCAAACTGAATTCATGGCGTAAGTGGCATTTTTGGCATTGACCAATCGAACCATCCAGGTTGGGTCTGCCTACGTTGTGGCAATCCTGGCAGGCAAACCGGGTAACGTCTGGGCCTTCTATCACAAATAGGGCATTGCGCATCTGGTCGGGATTGAAACTGCCTTCAGGAATAGCTTCATACATTGCCAACAAATCCTCAAAGTTTTCCGAATGCTGCTCTTGCAATCCATCCACGCCCCACATGGCAATGTAAGCCGGGAGACTGTGGCGGCTCTGATTGAACTGGGCCACCTCGGTAGTGTGGCACTTTTCGCACATAGCCGTTGTGGGAGAGCCAAGTACGTAAGTGCCCTCGTGCGCCACGGAACCGGGATAGTCGGCTTTTACTTCATGGCAGTTCTGGCAGGCTACTTCAGCAGCGGCCATGGTACTATGCCCATATTGCTCCACAATGCCCGGGGTAGTGCGTTTGTGGCATACTACGCACTCATCGTCGCTGTTGGCCAGCGCATTGACTCGTTCCGGCAGGACGGCAGTTTGGATCAACGATTGTCCAATCCCTACCATAATCAAAGCCAGACCCAGAACCACAATCACAATGGCCAAGCCGATGACCAGCACTCGGGTGGTCTGTATCAAATTTCTTGATTCATCGGGGTTAGATTCGGTTGCCATAGCCTCATCTCCTCGACTAGTGCAGTTGGGCGTAAATACCCCCAAAGTAATACCAAGTTTCAACGCCCAACTGCCAAAGTGTTTCGCGGCAGATTAGCACCATCATAGGCGCTTAGCGTTGATAATCGGCAATCCTTACCTGTAGGCTTATTTACGCCGCAAAACACTAGATGATAAGATAGTGGTGAGTTACTCGTTCTACTGTTTTATAAACGATAACACTAAAGGCGGATCATGTCAATTAGCAAGCAATCGGTGGGTCTGTCCCAATTTTTTGGCCATAGGGTAGGGACAGGACATTGTCCTGTCCCTACTACCAAAATTTTGGGACGCACCCGTAGTCGGTGAGCGCATTTCAGTTTAGGGGGCAAATTTAGTAGAATATGCGCCGGTTGGAATTTATGAAATTGATTGTCTCGAGAGTCGTTTTATGAGCGTAAATAATGTGATGTATGAGCTTATCAACGGATCATCATCGCCATGGAGGCCGGATTTGGGCCGAAGCCGCAGCGGAGAAGAGGGCTACATTTTATTTTACGCTTTAGCCGAAAAATGCTAAACTATGGTTGGTTATAAAGGATTCTTCGCGCCGATAAGCAAACCAGCCTGTTGCCCGCGAATGAAGCCTCACTTCGACCCCGGAGAAATCGATGAGTACTCTCTCGCCTGTATTAGACACTCACGCGTGCCAGCAAGAGGCGCTTTTTCACCTCAGCGCCAACCTGGTTGCCACCCTTAATGAGGATGATATTTGTCAAAAAGTTGTTGAGAGCTTGCATCGTATCCTGGGTTATGGTCAGGCAGCAATTTTTCTATTAGACGAAGCCACCAACGAACGGGTGCTGAAGGCCCACACCCATCCCTCAGGTTTGATCCCCGGGATGCGGCTGAAACCGGGCCAGGGCCTGAGCGAGCGCCCCCTTCTCGACGGTTGTCCCCATTACACCCCTGATGTTACCCAGGAACCCAATTATGTTCCTGGTCTCAATGGCCGGTCGGAGTTGGATATACCGCTCAAAGTTGGTGAGAGAATTTTGGGGGTGTTGGTGATTGAGAGCCAGCCGGTTGATGCCTTTGGCGAAGCTGATTTTGCTGTGCTTACGGCTACTGCTAACCAGGTAGCCGTGGCCCTGGAGCGAGCCAGAGAACACCAGGCGGTAAAAGAAGCCGAGATTCGCTATCAAAGTTTGTTTGACCGGGTGCCGATAGCTCTTTACCGAACTACACCGGCGGGAGAAATGGTAGAGGTCAATCTGGCGATGGTAGAGATGTTAGGTTACCCCGATCGTGAGTCTCTCCTGGCGATTAACGCGATTGAATTGTATGTCAATCCTGAGGACCGGCATCGCTGGCAGGAATTACTGGCCCGGCAAAATTTGGTCCGAGATTTTAAAGTTCAGATGCGTTGTTTTGATGGTCGGATGATTTGGATTCGCAATCATTCGAGGGCGATACGTGATGAGCACGGGCAGATGCTTTACCTTGAAGGTAGTCTGGAAGACATCACCCACCACAACCAGATCGAAGAAGAAATCAGACACCTCAAAGAGTTCAATGAGGGTATTATCCAGCAAATGGCGGAAGGAATCACTGTTGAAGATGAGGCGGGTTTTTTTACCTTTGTGAATCCGGCCGCAGCCACGTTGTTGGGTTACAACTCGCCGGCAGAATTGATCGGCCAACATTGGCATTCTATCGTTGCGCCGGATCAGTATTCATTTGTCCAGGTGGTTAACAAGCGTCGGGCGCAAGGTGAAGCTGACCGATACGAGATTGAACTGGTACGTAAGGATGGCGTCCCGGTGCCTGTCCTGGTCAGTGGAAGCCCTCGTTTTGAGCAAAATGTCTTTGTGGGTACTCTGGCTGTTTTTACCGATATTAGCGAACGGGTGAAGGCAGAAAAAGAAATCCACCAGCGAAATCGGGATTTGGCCCTGCTCAACCGGGTGATTGCCGCTTCGGTTGCCAATTTGGAGCCACAGGTGATTCTGGAGACCGTTTGCCGTGAATTAGCCCTGACCTTTGACTTCCCTATTGTTTTTGTTGCTCTACTTACCAATGACAATACAACCGTGGAGGTGATTGCTGACTATAACGTTTCAGGCAAGCCAGCAGCGAAGTTCCCTATCCCCATTGAAAATGTTCCCGCCGCCCAATATGTGTTGGCCCACAAAACACACATTGTGGTGGAAAACGCTCAAAATGACTCCCGCATGGCTCCGGTTCGTGACTTGTTACGTTATTATAACGTTGCTTCATTACTGGGGCTGCCTTTTATTATCGAAGAAGAGATTGTGGGTTTTCTGGCAATACAAACCAATGAGCCCCACCACTTTTTGCCTGAGGAAATCGAACTCATCCAGAGAGTGGCCGATCAGATATCTGGAGTATTAGCCCGACTTCAATTGGAGAAAGAGCGCCGACGGTTGAGCGCCGCCATTGAGCAAACTGTCGAGAGCATGATTATTACCGATACGGACGGGACCATTGTTTATGTTAATCCGGCCTTTGAGCATGTCAGTGGTTATAACCGCCTTGAAGCGATAGGACAAAATGCCAATATACTCAAAAGCGGTCGGCACGACGAGGCGTTTTACCGGGAGTTGTGGAAAACCATCAGTACCGGCCGGGTGTGGCAGGGTCGGATGGTCAACCAAACCAGAGAGGGAAAATTCTATACCGACGAAACCACTATCACTCCCATCCGCAACGAGGGCGGCGAAATTGTCAACTATATATCCGTACAACGTGATGTAACCCATGAACTGGAGTTAGAGGAACAATTGCGCCGCTCGCAAAAAATGGAGGCGGTGGGTGAACTTACGGCCGGGATTGCTCATGATTTTAACAATTTATTAACGGCAATCAATGGTTTTGCCGAGTTATTGTTGCATCGAATGGAGCCGGACACCCCGGCCTACGAGATGGCCGGCAAGATTCTTCGTTCGGGTCAGCAGGCCGCCGATTTGGTGAGCCAACTGCTGGCCTTTGGTCGCAAACAGATCATCAGACCCCAGGTATTAAATCTCAACACCGTGGTACGTAATGTACAGGAGATGCTGCAGCGGGTTATCGGCGAGGCAATTGAATTGGATACCATTCTTGCGCCCGATCTATGGTCGGTTGAAGTGGACCCAGCCCAAATGGAGCAAGTTATTATTAATTTGGCCATCAATGCCCGCGATGCGATGCCCGAAGGCGGTAAGCTGATTATTGAAACAACCAATGTGGTGTTGGACCAGGATTATGTTACTGATCATCTGGGGAGCCAACCCGGCGAGCATGTTATGCTGTCGGTAACTGATACCGGCCACGGTATGAGCCGGGAAATTCAGGCCCGTATTTTTGAGCCTTTCTTCACTACCAAAGATGTACACGAAGGAACCGGCCTGGGGTTGGCCATGGTCTTTGGTATTATCAAACAAAGTAAAGGCAATATTTGGGTATATAGCGAAGAGGGCCTGGGCGCTACCTTTAAAATCTACTTGCCCCGGGCAGCCGAATCAGCCCATACTCTTCGACAACCTATTCAACTGGCCGATTTACCGCGAGGAACTGAGACCATTCTCCTGGTAGAAGATGATACAATGGTCCGCGAACTGGCAGCGCGGGTGTTGCGCGAGCAAGGTTACACCATTCTGGAGGCCACTCACGGTCGGGAAGCACTGGAAGTGGCTCAAGATCATAGTGGCAAGATTCATCTCTTGTTGACCGACATGGTTATGCCTCAGATGGGGGGTAGGGCCCTGTCCGACCAGATTCAGGAGAGGTGCCCCGGTATTAAGATTCTCTTAACCTCAGGATACAGCGGCACCGCCATGATCAGGCAGGGGATAACCTCACCCGATATGGTGTTTATTCAAAAACCTTTCTTGCCGGCCGACATAATTCGTAAAGTGCGCCAGGTGTTGGATGGAGAGATGGCAGAGGGGAAGCCCTAATTAACAAAATGTTACGGTTGTTCCACCACGGCCCACCAGGGTTTGATTTGTAGGGGTAAGGGCACCCCTTTGAGGGCAATGAGATGGGGGTTTTCGTTGAGGCTGCTCATTTTTTGCCAGGTAAAGTACCGATCCAGGGTTTCCTGGGGATAAACATCCAGCATCGCCTGATACCAGTTGGTAACACTACTATTGGCTCCGTTCTTAACGCCATTTGCCAGGCGTTTTTGATAATGCCAGTATTCAAATGCCAAAAAGTGCCAGGTCCAGCTGTATTCCTCGTCATCGTGCGAGGAAATACGTTCCCAGCCATACTCGCGGGCCAGGGCGGTCAAGTCCACGTAATAACCGGATAAATTAACCTTTTCAATGCCGCCCTGTTCCGGCGCAATTTCGGTGCGAGCGCGGCTGCTGTAATTCCACGGATTGACCACGAGGGGGCGTCCACAACGCCCACTTTGATCAACACACCGTAAAAACACCCGCCAGTAAGTTTCGCCGCTGTAATCCTCTCGCCCAATTTCGTGAGCCAGTTGGCCATTGATGTGATAATCAAATAGAGTGTCAACCGCGCGGCCACTTTTGTGCCAACTGGCGTATTGTGAAGTTTCATTATAGGTCGCTACATCCCGCGATGCATCAGACAGCGTTCCCAGGAAATCATAGCCCACCTCGTCTTGTAGCCGGAATCGCCAAGCCTGGAACGAGTCGTCTACCGTGTCGGCTAGCCAGGGCGTACCAACGTCAAGATCGTCCAGGCGAACCAGGTTGTAAGGTTCATGGTTTGAGTCGTCGTTTTTCGTAACAACTTCTTGGTACAGTCCTGACCTACCAGGGTCAACCAGGCTGGTGATGGCCTGTCCAAATTCAACAGCCTGGCTGTGCCAGGTTAGGCGGCCCTGCACCGAAATTACGTCGGTGAGCAGCCAGGGTAGCTGGTGCGTTGAATCGGACGTTTCAACGCTGATAATTTCCCCATCCCAGCGATGAAACACGGCTGCCAGAGAGTCGCCCACCGGATTCCACGCCGGGCCATCGGTACGACCTAACCAGGTGACCGGTTCAACCGGGCCTCCTGCTGCGGGTGGGTTGCTTGGATCCAGAATGAATACTTCCTGATCACCCAAATCATCGATCACATAGGCTAACTTGCGCCCGGCCGGGTGCCAAACGGGCCGCTCTTCGGCGGTAGGAGTGTTGGTCAGACGGGTAACTTCGCCGTTGGAAACGTTCAGCAGGTACAAATCTTTGCTGCCTTCGCGCCAACTGGTGAAGGCAATCGTTTCCCCGTCGGGACTCCAGGCCGGGGCAAAGTCGCCAGCAGTGGAGGCGGCGGTCAAATTGGTTGCCGGACCTCCGTCCGCTGGGCCATCCCCGGCCGCATCAATCAGCCAGATATCCAGGTTGCCGTTTTGGTAAGATTCGTAAGCCAGACGTTCCCCGCCAGGACTCCAGCTTGGCGCGCCATCGTAATGCGGCGAGTTGGTCAGCCGGGTTTCCTCGCCAGTTTGCAGGTTCAGGATGTACACATCCCAATTATTGTGGCGACGCGAGACAAAGGCGAGTTTCGAGCCGTCGGGCGAATAAGCGGGGTCGGTATCTTCAAAAATATCGTTGGTCAATTGGCGAGGTTCATTGCCAGCCGGAGCAATGCTGTAAATATCCCACTGGCCGTTGCGGTAGGCGGCCAGGGCAATTCGCTCAGATGGCGGTGTAGTCTGGCCAAAGGCTTTGGCAGGGAATACAACGAGTATAAACAAAATAACAATGAGAACGCTTCTTTTGATTCGATGCAGCATTGGGGGCGTGTGGGTTTACTTCAATTCTGTCAGCAATTGTTCAAGTAATGGGTCAAATGCAGCCAGACCTTCCCGCAACCGGCCGATGTATCCGGCCAGTTCCGTGTCGCCAATTTCGACCGTGATGGGTACGTTCAAGTGGAGCGGGATCGAGGTGGAGATGGGAATGGTCCGATCGATGGCTACCGGGATGGAGGTGTCAATGGGAATCTCAATGTCTACCGGTACGGTCACGTCTACCGGAAAACCCTGGCCCGTGCCGAGAGGGTCAAGCAAAATGGTCGTATCGATCTGTTGGTTGATGGGCACGGTCAACTGCACGGGAATGTCAATCTTCTCTTTAAAGGGAATGTCAACTTGCACCGGGAACTCTTCGTCCACCGCCACATTGAATTCGATGGTCGAGTCCTCAAACGTTTCCAAATCGGTAAGAGTTTGTTTAAGTGCTTCTTGTACCTTTGGCCCAACCGTCCGGGCGATGGTGCGCGCCTGTTGTTCCGTCTGATTCAATTTCCACAACAGGAATCCGTTCAATCCCAATGAAACCAGAACCAGGATGAACAGGATGACAAAAAATGTTTTTGCTGTTTTTGACACGATTTTGCTCCTCTTATCATATCCGGGTAAACCGATACAGGGTTAATCCTTCCGTTTTGGTGGTGGTGAATAAGTAAGTGATGATCATGTCATTTCGAGCGAACGAAGTGAGAGAGAAATCCCTCGAAACTGGTCTAGCATACATAATTTTGAGGGATTCCTCGTCGCGTTGCTCCTCGGAATGACAAGTCACTATTTCCTCATCACTTACAACTTAACCACTACCTCCGTTTTTTTGCCGTTACTTGGGCCACCACCAATTGAATTGACGAATTCAAGTATGGGATTATAAATCAACCCCGTCATTTTTCAAAGTTGCCACTAATATCCCATTGCATCTGAGCTTAATCAGGATTATACTGGCTTTAACAATTCTTCAACAGATGTAAAATTGATATGATCAGAGGGCCACGTTCCAAGTTTACCGCCAGAAACCAGCCAAGATGGCGTTCGGCCAGAAATGGATTCAACCGGCGGCAGTATATCTTTTTGGGTGTTGTTTTGCTACACCTGCTGGTGGTGTTGGTGGTGCTGTTTTTGTTTTCTCTGGCCCAACAAGCGAAACGCGAAAGGGATGCAATTGCTGCCCTGGACATACCTCCTCGGCCTGTTGCGGTTGCCCCCCTGTTGCCGGTAAAACCGATTGTGCCCACCGACGAGATTCTCCAGGCTCCCCCGGTTGAGGTTGACGTGTCGCCGTTGCCGGTCACCTCTACGCCCAAACCGGCTGCCACGCCGGTCCCGGTCACGCTGACCACTCTCACCGTGCGGGGGATAGAAGTCACCCAGGGAATTCAGGTTTTCAATGAGCCTGAACATCCGCGCTGTAATCCTGATCCCGCTCAACTCGACCATGTTTTTTGTAATAACTCAATGCCGTTGGTGGCGGGGCGACATACCCTGGTGAGGGTATATCTGGCTTGTAATAGCGACTGCCCTGCCGCCGAAACCACGGTGGTTCTGCGGTTGCTCAAAGAGGGCCAGGAGCAGGCCGTATTGACGCGCCAGCTCTCTGCCGAAGTCCTGCAACGGGTCAATACTTTGCCGCTACAAGAACTGCGGGTTAACTTGGATCATTCCGTTAATTTTGAGTTTTTTCCACCTCCCGCGTGGTTGTCTGGTCAGGTAACATTTGAGGTAGCTGCGGCAGTTGCAGGCGAGTCTCTCGCCAGCGCCGTACTGACCAAAGAATTTGCCGAACGAAAACCGTTGCGAGTAGCCTATGTGCCGATTCAATACCAGGGGCTAATGCCGGTCGATTTGCCAGATGTTGACTACTGGCTGGAGCGGATGTATCCCGTGCCCGGGGTGGAATACTACCGTTTGCCCGTCCCTGATCTGGTTTGGGAAGGGGAGTTAAGCAAGGGAGATATTCTGCGCAAATTGCTCTATGTTTATTGGCTCTACGCCCAAAACAACCCCGTTGAAACCTGGCCCGACCAGCTTTTTGGCTGGTTGCCGATGGAGTCCTTCAACGGCGGCATCTCCGACCCCTTCTGGTGCCCCAATTGTGTGGGGCCTCATTCCAGCCGGGTGGCCTTTGGCGGTTTGCGCCCGGAGCAGGATATTGGCGGGCCGCGCATCCTGGTCCACGAACTGGCCCACAACCTGGGCGCGCAGCACGCCTGGTCGCCGACGTTCAACGAAGATAACCACTGCTTCAAGGCCGAAGGCGTGGACATTCAGGTCGACCCCGAATGGCCCTACGCCGAAACCCCCTACACCCAGGAGTTCGGCATCGACCTGTATAGCAGTCCGCCCATTATTTACTCGCCCACCTATTACGATATGATGGCCTACTGCGCGTTACCCTGGATTTCTCCCCACACTTACCGCAAAATTTTCAGCAGCCCCTTTTTACGGGCTGACATCACCGAAGTTTTGCCCGTACCGGATTTTAGGCCCCAAGTTGAGGCTACTACTAACGGCACCTTATTGGTGAGCGGCATTGTGTACCCGGATGGAACAGTTTCTGAACCCGAAATCATTCGCCTCGAGGGAAATGCTTTCGGCTCGTTTACCCCGCCGCTGGAATTTATCCCGCCGCCCGGCGACGACTACTGCCTGGATGTTCAGGCCGATGACCACAGCCTTTTGTCTCAGCACTGTTTTGACGTAGGTTTTTTGGATATGGAAACCGGCCAGACCGAAGCCAGTTCCTTCTTTCTGACCTTGCCTGATACCGATCAGCGTGATGTGGGCCAGGTGTCTATTACCAAAAACCAGCTATCGTTGGTTATTGTTACGCCCAGCAATACTTCTCCCAAGGTCAACGTGCTCTTCCCCAATGGCGGCGAAACTTTGCGCGGCCAGCAAACCCTCATCTGGGAAGCAAGCGATGTCGACGGTGACCCGCTGGTGTACGACATTCTTTACAGCCACAACAACGGCCAAACCTGGGCGCCCCTGGCCGTGCGCGTCAAACAAACCACCTATACTTTTTATACAGATCAACTTCCGGCCACCCGTGAGGCTCTTATCCGGGTGATTGCCCACGATGGTTTCCACACCGGCGTTGACCAGTCGGATGCTCCCTTCACCATTGAGGCCGCCGCTGAAAACAGCATTGGTCTACGCGGGCCAACCACAGTACAGCCCGGCCAAACCTTTGACGTGGCCGTCGTCGCCAATCACCTTGTTGAGCCGGGACTGTTTGGGATTCAATTCGACCTCAATTTTGACTCCACCATGTTGCAGGTTGATCGTCTCCACCTACATCCCGATTTGAACCTGGTGGTGGACGATACCCTTGACAACCAAACCGGACGTGTCGCCGTGATTGCCAGCCGCCGGGGTCAGGTCGATAATCTCATCGGCGATTTCACCCTGGCTACGATCACCTTCACTGCCGGTCAGAACGAGGGGCCAATCCAACTTTATCTGAGCGAGGTAGATGCCGGCGCCCGTGGCGGCGTGCGTTTGGATATATCGGAAGTGCAGGGGTTGTGGGTGGGAGTGGCCCGGTAGTTGTCCAGGGCATGTTCAAACTTTGGTGATACCCATAAGTGAAATCCTGGTGGGGAAAAGGGCAAATAGATAAAAAAGTGAGGGTCACCATCGTTTGAATGACAGCCCTAAGTGTTCGTAAATTTATAACTTTCCGTATTATCTCTTGTTTTGCAGACAAAATGCGGGAACTAATATTTTTACGAACCCTAAGGCCGCGTAAGACAAGATAAGGGCCATCCAAATCATTGGTTAAGCCGAGTTTGTCGCCCAGGTAGCACAGCCATTGAACGGCCCGAGGTTGGCCAGGTATTAATGAGGCAGAAAACAAATTGAGCCGCGGCCAGGACCAGGATAAACAACCGTTTCATCCTGTTCCCAGCGGTCGAGCCGGTCATTATAGATCTTGACCAGTCGTTCCAGGTGACTGGCTCGAATGACGAACTCATCCTGGCGCAAGGTGGCGAACAATTTCTGGTCATCTAGCCCGGCATCGCCCACATAACGTCGTCGGTATTCGGACAATAATTTCATTCCCCGATTGGCTGTTGACAAAATAACCATTTTGTCATATAATATTCGACGTTTTCATATATTATTCGTAAATCTTCCGACTTCATAAATGGATAACCGAATGATTGACGAGATTGATCGCCAAATCATCTTTCTCTTGCAAGAGAATGCTCGCCTTTCAAATGCAGCGCTGGCTGAGAGAGTAGGGCTGACGACCTCTACGGTTCACGAACGGGTCAAGAAACTGGAGAAGAAAGGTATTATTAAAGGCTACGTCGCCACAGTGGATGCGGAAGCCCTGGGCAAGCCCATTATGGCCTTTATCCGACTCAGTGTTGGTTCAGCTTCGACAGATTATATTGAATCTAAAAACAGTATTATGAATACCTGTCAAGCCGAACCAGACATATTGGAATGTCACTGTGTGGCTGGGGAAGATTGTTACATCTTGAGAGTACGTGCGGCCAGTCCTGCAGATTTGGAAAAATTGATTGAGCGTATTCGTTGTAACGCTCAAGTTTCCAGAACAACAACCAGCATTGTGCTTTCAACGCTCAAACAGACCTCGAAGTTAACCCCTGTAAACAGTTAACTTTTCCGGACGTTGTTTTGATTTCTGCGCTGGGCCAAAAGCCACTTATCCTGATAACAGCGGATCATAGGATTAACCAGATTTTTGATCTGTTAAATCCTTGTTGGGCGGCTATAGATCAACAAACCACTGAAAGGAAAGACACAAAAATGACATATCGAAGATTGCTTGAGGCTACTCTCGCCCATGCCTTGAGCTATATTGAGAGCCTTGACAAAGCTCCCGTATCAGCAACCACAAATCTCACTGATTTGCGCCAACGTTTAGGCCACCCGCTTGCCGACAAGGGGATGGACGCAACTCAGGTTATTGATGAATTAGTTGCTGATGTGCAAGGTGGAGTGTTAGGTACTTCGGGAGGACGTTTCTTTGGTTGGGTCGTCGGCGGCTCGGTGCCCGCCGCCCTCGCTGCTGATTGGCTTACGTCTACTTGGGACCAGCCCGCTGCTTTGTTCGCTTCCGGACCAGCCATAGCCGTCATTGAAGAAGTTTGTGGACAATGGCTGAAAGAACTGCTGGGTTTACCTCGGCAAGCAAGTTTTGCGCTGGTAACGGGCTGTTCAATGGCGCATGTGACTTGTCTGGCCGCCGCCCGAAATGCGATGTTGGCCAAACATAGCTGGGATGTGGAGCGCAAGGGATTGACCGGCGCACCTCCCATCTGTATCTTGAGTAATAACCAACGCCACGGCTCGATTGCGCGTACGGTCCGTTTGTTGGGGATTGGTAACGACAATGTTGTTGATCTACCTGTCAATGAACAGGGGCATTTAGACTCAGCCGCCCTACGGAGAGGACTTCAAGACCATGCCGGCCAGCCAACCATCGTCCTATTACAGGCGGGCGACATCAACACGGGGGTGTTTGAGCCTTTTGAGGAGTTTATTCCCATTGCGCACGAGCATGGGGCTTGGGTGCATATTGATGGAGCTTTTGGGCTATGGGCAGCGGCCAGCCCCAAATATAAACATTTGCTAAAGGGCGTAGAGCAAGCCGATTCGTGGGCGGTTGATGGGCATAAATGGCTGAATGTGCCCTATGATTGTGGCTACGCCTTTGTTACGGATTCAAGGGCGCATCAAGCGGCCATGTCGCACCGGGCGAGTTATTTAACCCACGATGCGGTGGCCCGTGACCAGATGGATTGGACTCCGGAATGGTCTCACCGGGGACGTGGTATCGCCACTTATGCCGCTATCCGGCAACTGGGCAAACAGGGCGTGGCTGAACTAATCGAACGCACTTGTCAATATACCCATTGCCTGGTCACACGCATTGGCGCATTACCCGGAGCTGAAGTGATGTGGGAACCACAAATCAACCAGGGGTTAGTACGTTTTCTCAGCGCGAAACCCAAGGCGACGGATGCCGATCATGATCGGCACACAGACAGCGTTATCGCGGATGTTGTCGAATCTGGTGAAGCATTTTTTTCTGGTACTACGTGGCGAGGTAAACGCTGTATGCGCGTTTCGGTGTGCAATTGGCAGACAAATGATATGGATGTTGAGCGGGCCATCAATGCCGTTCAACTTGCTCTGGCAAAACAGTAAACAGTAAACAGTAAACTGTAAACTGTAGACATCATCACGTCCAATGTTTTGGGGTTTTGTTTGTCACGGATCAAGGCCAACTAAAAAGCCATTGGCTATGTCGGATTTTATAAAAAGTTGTAATTGTATGGTTCGGTGTTTTTCAATAAAACAGCACCAGTAAGAAGAAAAATATTTAGCGAAAAGAGCACCACCTTAGCCGGCTTCTGCTATCATGAGGGATTTGAAAATCTTTAGAGATAGTAGAGGCGAAGGAGTATGATCAAGGTGGACAAAATCGAACGGATACGACAGGCATACTACCGGGAAGGCAAAAGTATGCGTCAAATAGAACGGGAGTATCATCACTCTCGGCACACGATCAAGAAAGCGCTAGCGAGTCCGGGGGAGGGGGAGTACACGCTCAAGGAACCGCGCGAGGCGCCGGTGCTGGGTCCCTACAAGGGGCGGATCAAGGAACTGGAGGCGGAGAATGAGCGGTTGCCGGTGATTGATCTAATTTCAAACTGCACCCGCTGGTAGTTCAACTCGTCCTCAGCCCACTGGGCCTGGGTCATGAACTTGTTGAGGGCACTCTGATCATTTTTGTTAAGGAACAAGGCGTTGATCACCGTGATGGTTGCTTTATCACCGGCAATCAACCCGGTGACATACTCGCAGAAATGCTTCCGTTGCTCTGCGGTCTGGAACACCGACGAAAAGTAACCTGAATTTTCAACAATAATGCGAGGAAATTGAACAATGGGTAGGCGCATGGTCATACCTCCTGTGTCATCAGCTATGACCATTTTACGCCATTTTTCGCCTACCAGTTCAACCTCATCGCAAAACTCAAGTTGATAAATTGGGCACTCTGAAACCAAAAATTTGTTCGTAAAGGTATAAAATCCTATAACTACAACTGTAGTATTCTTAAAGAGAAACGATGAATCATTTATGGCAAACTGAAAGGAGATTGTACGATGACCCAAACACACAATCAGGCAGCTTTTACCAACCCGACGCGGGACGAAGAACTGACCAGTCGGCAGATCGAGGCCAAAGCGCAGGAATGGCTGGTTCAGCTAACCCTGGATGAAAAAATCGAGATGATGGACGG
>JAFGNV010000151.1 GCA_016926805.1 Anaerolineae bacterium | reverse complement strand
GCCGAAGTCTTGGCGGCGGCTCAGACGATTGAGGATGAAGAACATCTCTCAGATGTTCTGGCGGCCTTAGCCCCCCGCTTGCCGGCCGAGCTGTTGGTGAGGGCTTTGGCAGCGGCTCAGACGATTGGGGATGAAAGGTCTCGCGCAAAGGCTCTGGCGGCTTTAGCCCCTCACTTGCCGGCCGGGCTATTGGCCGAGGTCTTGGCGGCGGCTCAGACGATTGAGGATGAAAGGTCTCGTGCGGAGGTTCTGGCGGCTTTGGCCCCCCAATTGCCGATCAAGCTGTTGGCTGAAGCCTTGGCGATGGCTCAGACGATTGGGGATGAATGGTTTCGCTCAAAAGCTCTGGCGGTTTTGGCCCCTCACTTGCCGGTCGAACAACAGGTCGAGGTCTGGGCTGAGGCCTTGGCGGCGGCTCAGACGATTGAGGATGAATGGTCTCACTCAGAAGCTCTGGCGGCTTTAGCCCCCCACTTGCCAGCCGAGCTATTGGCCGAAGTCTTGGCGGCGACTCAGGCGATGAGTGATGGAGGGTCTCGCTCACATGTTCTGGCGGCTTTAGCTCCTCACTTGCCGGTTGCTCGACAGACAGAGGTTTGGGCTGAGGCCTTGGCGGCGGCTCAGACGATTGAGGACGAAGAATATCGCTCAAATGTTCTGGAGGCTTTAGCCCCCTGCTTGCCGGCCGAGCTGTTGGTGAAGGCTTTGACGGCGGCTCAGACGCTGAGGGAGGAATGGTTTCGCTCAAAAGCTCTGGCGGCGGCGGTTCCCTCCCTATTTCAGCTTTCCACTGAAACTCTGTACATTGTCTGGCAGCGTTGTCTGCCGGTTTTATCCAGCCGTTCCCGTCGTAACCTCTTGAGTGACCTGAAAGTCCTGACCCCGGTGATCGTCCGTCTGGGAGGACCGACCGCCGCTTATGAAACCTATCGGGCTATTCAAGCGGTTGGCCAATGGTGGCCGTAACAGGAGCGGGGATGATGGTTTGGTTCAGTCGGTGCTCGGTGGCGTCTTCTCAACTGGTGGTAGCACAAAAAGGTAGTGCCGGCTGCCGTCAATGCCTGGCCCTGAAACCGGCTTGACCTTTTCTTGTTTAATCCACTGCCAGAGTTGGGCGCGGCTCAGGCCCAACCGCTGCGCTAATTGGGGGCCGGTCAAACGATGAGCCGGTCGCAAGCGTTCAACCTCCTCGCGTCGGAACAGGTAGCGATGGCAGTCGTCACCCTCTCCGCCCACAACCGGCCTTAAGCGTCCCTGCCGCGCCCATTTTTGCACCACCTCTAGCCCTACCTCCAGGATTTGCGCGGCTTCATCGCTAAAAACGTGCCCCTGCAAAAAATCTTCAACTTTATCCTGGTCAAAGTATAGCGTCTGAGCATGGGTGACCACCGGCGTTAGTAACCCGGCCTTAATCCATTTGGTTATCACCGTCACCTTGACCCCCAGCCGGGCGGCAATTTCCTCGCGCCGCAGCCAGTGGTTCTCGGCTTGAACTTGCCGAATACAAGCCTGGAGGTCGGCCTCGGCAAAAAGCACCTTATCCAGACGCGACGAGGGCCAACAGGCATGGAGGCGGCCCTCCGCTATCCGGGCAAAAATCCCGGCGGCATTGAGGCCAACCACGGCCAACATTCTGGCTGCTGTGGGCAGGTCAATCGTAAACTCTGAAGGAACAACACGGGTAGTGTTTTGTTTCATCCTGTCCAGCAAGCCCTTGATACTCTGCTGGCTGATGAGCCAGTGGTTACTGCCCTTCAAGCCTGGTTCGGCGGTAGTGGTCAGCAAACCGGCTTTGACCAGGGCCAACACCAAATCCACTGATAGTCCCAACTGCTGCCTGGCCCCGGCCAGGGTGGTATATGGGAGATGGTCAATAAGGTCGGCTTTATGCCGATAACGGTCTGCCTGCAAAACCGAAGCCGGGTAGTGTTTGACGACGTAATCATCAAATGCCTCTTGGAGAAACTGAAACTCAGGGCTTTGCCAGCGATATTGCAGCCATTGAGTATAGAGGAATTGAAAACTTCTGGCTAGAGTCGTGGCCGTGCCGGGGGGAGAGAATTTGGATAGAAACTCGGGCAGACCATCAGGCCAGTTGACCAGCGCCGCAAAGGCGGTCGTGTATAGGGCCAGACTTTGCGCTGGCGTTAGCTTTTGCCCTTTGCGCAAAACCGGTAAGCTGTTGAGGCGATCAAATCTTGGCCAGGCGGGTTTGTGGCTCATTAGACTCAGCCGCAACCCATCCAAGACGCGGTACAATACCCTGGCCGGTTGCGCCGGTAACGCTGGCAGGTTCTCCGGGGTGGGGCCAACTTGCAGCCAGCTTTGGATGATTTGTTGGACCAAAACTTCCTGGTCATCAACGACCGGCGGTTGAGCTTCGGCCAAATCAGCCTGACACCAGCGACATTGCTGTTCAACAATGGCCCGGATCGAAACTGATCTCCGGCAGTGGGGACAGGCGTCCACCAGGAGACACCGATGCTCCACACAGACCGACACGCTTACTGGTAGCCAGGCCAGCCGATGATAGGGACTCTCTCGCGAGCAGTGTGGGCAAAACTGGGCCGCCGTTTCCGGTCGAATCTGCTTGGCTGCAATCCCTCGCCTTAAGAGAGAAACAGGTTGTCCGGCCAATAGCAGTCGGTCAATCGTTGTCTCCGGCGGGGTGAGCACTCCGGCAAAACGGTGAGCGGTGGCCGCATGTAATGCCACCGGTTCGATTTTCGACAGAACGGCTAATTGCTCATAAATGGTTACCTGAGATGGGAGTACAAAATGTCGGTTCCGAATACCTTTCTGGCATAGGCTGTTCATAATGCCTGGCGGATCATAACCGTTGAGTGTGGCCAGACGACGCATTAGTGAAGGCAACGACTCGTTTGGAAGCAGAGGACTTCGACATAAAAGATGGTGCAACACTGTCACCTCGTACTCAATGTTTCTGCCACCGAGGGTTTTTTCTTTTTCCCTTTTGCCCCCCGTTTTGTGGTTGCGTTGGGCTGGTCTGTCGGTAGCTCTTGGGGTGGGGTAAATCTCTCCCCCCATTCCTTTTTGAACGGGTTGGTCTTTTTGTAAAGATGCTTGGCGAGTCGTTTTTCAAACACAGCCGCTAGAATATCTAAATCCAGTTTATCCCGGCCTTGTTTCTGAGCGAGCAAGGCTGTGCCCCGCATCAGATTCATCAGGTTGGCAATCACCCCATCGGTGGCGTAATGAAGACGATAGAGCAAGTCCGCATCACTATCAGACCGCCAGGGGAGTTTGCGGCCCACGACTTCTTCGGTGGCCTGCACAAAATTGGCAAATTCCTGAATGGTTTCCGGGGTTGATGGATTCCATTGGAACCTTTGCAATTCCTCACGAACGGCAAATAGGCGGGATAATTGCGAGTTGGATTTTAGAATCAATTCAACCTTGCCCTCAATACCAACCACCAGAAAAGGCACGCCGGTTTCTTTGATGAGCACCTTGAGCCAATTGCTGACTTTGGCCAGTATTTTTTCGGTTTCGCTATCAATCAGGTGTTGGAAATCATCAAGAACGACCAGTTCAATTTCACAGTGTTGGATAAAGTGAACCAGTCGAGAGTCCATTGAGGTTTGGGTGCCCTTGTGAGCCGCCGGATCACCCATAGCCTCCAACATTTTCATTGCCAGCCCTTTAACGGTAACCGGGGAGGGCGTCTCCATATAGAGTATCGGAATCTTTATTCCCTCCGGTGTTTCGTAGCGGGCAAACTGCCGGGCATAATCTTGGATCATGGTGGTTTTACCCGCTCCGGTCGGGCCTTCCAGTGACATACAGTGCGGCTCACCGGAAGATTTCGATAACTCTTTACACATTTCAATATCCTCATGCAACTCTTGAAAGCGTGGATACCGGATTAAGGTATCGTGCATCTCTGGGGATGCGGTTGGGTCATTACCCATCACTTACTCCTCCTCTTCTTTTCTATTATCATCGTGGGTTAGCAATCCACCCTTTACAATTTCCCACCCTTCTGCCCGCTTTTGGTTCAGGCTAAATAAGGGAATATTCTCAGGAGGCGGTAACTGTTTGACCGATTCCTGCTCAACCACTTCAGTTTCGACAATTTCAACCCCAGTAGCTTTGGGTGACAGGAGTTCTCTGGTTGGCTTCCCTGCCAGTTTATAGCGGGCGATTTTTCGATGTATTTTACCTTTACGCTCCAACCCCGCTTGCACAATCTCTTGGATTCTCTGCCTGGCCCGCCAAAGTTCGGCTAAATCTACCTTATCCTGATTCTGTCGCGCTACTTGTTTGATGACCTTATGCTTCCAGAGAGAAAGGTTCTGGGTATATTCCCCGGCCAGGGAAGGTATGGTAATATACTGCTCATCAAGCGGATTGTAGACATAGATATGGCTCAGGTCGCCAGGGTTATATTTGATTTTGACTTTTTCTCCCTCCTTTAGTTTTGTCCGCAAATAGACCAAATCCGGGGAGTTGTACCGCAGACTCTCAAAATCTATCCCATAATGCCAGATGACCCGTTCTGTAAACGGGCATAACAAGATAGTGAGTTCATCAATGTTAGCCGGCAACCTGGGGAAGAAGCCGTTCTGGGTCATCACTTCCCATTGGCGAGCCGGGACCCCACCCAAACCCCGTTGATATTTTTGGGCATAGTAGTCAATCAGGTAAATGTTTATGATTTTGTCAATATCATCCAGAAAAATACACGCCTCCTTCACCGACTTATAATCACCTTTTTGCATAATATTGCTAAAAGTTGTGCCGGGCAGGGTATGGATCACCCCCTCGCTCACTGTTCGGAAAGAACGTTCCACTGCGGGTTTTTGCCAGGGAGACCGGACCTTACATGGTTCCAGAATAATGCCCAGCAATTGGCAGGCATCTTCCAGGCCGTGTCCTCTAAACTCTTTGCCGTTGTCAATAGCCAGGCTAACCGGGATGCCATACGCCAACCATTCGTGCTTAGTCTCATACTGCTCTTTGGCATGTTTGGGCATGATGGCGTGTTTCAAGCACTCCATCACCGTTAGATAATTCGGTGGTTCAAAACCAAGATAATAGCCCAAAGGGAATCTGGTGGCTGTGTCAATGCAATGGGTGAAGGTCAAGCGGCCCAGAGGGATCGCATCGAAATCAAGTACAATCAAATCTAACGGGGTATGGTCAATCTCAACTTTCTCTAAGGGTAGTTCTGGATAATCCATTGCGCCATACTGTTTGAATCGTTTCCAGGCGGCATCGTGCCCGTGTTTGAGAATATACACTTCTTTCGGGTCTAGTGCTGCCACTCGCCGAGCAATGGTGCTGTATCCTGGTGCCTCCATTTTTTCGCCTTCGGCCAACAACTTGTTTTCTTCCTGAATCTGATGGGCTATCGCCTCATGTACCTGCTGGACGGTCGTTTTAACTCGCCGTTTGAGATAAACTTCCTCGATTTTTTCCTCAATAATCTGATTTACCCGTTCGGCCAACCGTGACTGGCCTGGTCTGCCACATCGACCCTTCACTGTCGGAATCAAGGCCCGGAGGTTATAATTGGCTTGGGTATAATCCCGTATCCAGTGATAAACTGAGGTTACACTAACCCTATATTGCTTCTCGTCTTCTGACTGTGTAGATTTAATTTCGTTAACTCGTCTCTCGACCGTTTCTCGCGTTCGTTTGTTACCTGCCATATCCAAAAGAGGTTCAATGACCGACAGTCGCCACTTGGCTATCTTAACCAGGTGTTCGGGGCAATCTTCCAGATTAAGATATTGATATTCCGTGCTAAGTTCGCCATCGGCAACAGGTTTGGCTTGCCTACCCTCAATTTCAAATTGAATTTCGTTTCTAAAGAAGGCCGCTACCAACTCAGAAACCGGGAAGTTTTTTTGTTCCCCGGTAAATAAATCCTTTATTCTGATCTCTTGGCCATCCGATATTACCTCTTTGATTTGATAGTTAGTTTTGTGCCAACGGAATCGTTTACCAGGCAAAAATTGATAACTCATCACACCACCTCCGCTGCTTGTGGTAAATAAATAGGCGAATTACCTGTAATTTTGGCCTCAACAATCAGTGTCTCTAATTCGTGATGAAAGAGTAGATGAAATATAGGGACTACGGCAGAACGGGGGTTATTGGGGTCAATCCGTGCGGCCAACCCATCCAATGTAAGTACATTGTCGGTATTCAGGGCCGCATAGATGCGGGCTTTCATATCTGGCGACACCTTATAACGGGCAAACTGCCAGAGCATCTTGATATTCTCTAAACGAAAACCCACTCTGGCATCCTGATCCGTTACTACCCTGAATTCCCAACTGTGACCGGCACACCATTGTTGACCAGCCTCAAATCTGCGTTGATTGTCGTCTTTATTAATAAACCTTTGCGGTTTACATTCAACCAGAGTATGCCGACCGCTGACTTCAACAACCCTAAAATCTGGGGTGTATTTATACAGTCTTCCCTCATACTGATATTCAATGGTAAACGGTTGCTCTTCGTAGAAAACAACATTCTGGTCATATTCCATCAAATAGATTTGATCTTGTTCAATCCGCGACTCAAAAACGACCATCCGCCCCAATTTCAGGGACGGGAATTTACCAACAATATTTCGTCCGTAACGGTTGGATGGATTTCTAACTGGCATAATTTCCTCCTGATATTGAATAATTTTTTAACAATTCATTCATTTTCACGGATACAATCTGAATTTTTGCTATTGATAAGACGTTTGTTCCCCATCCTCTTCCACATTTAGACCAGTGATTTTGAAATTATCGCTGCCAGCCGAGAGTGAGGGGAACACAGGCAAGGCGGGATATTCTCCATTTGGAGGTGATAATGACTCATGTTTGGTCTTCATCACCTCTCGCATCAGGTCAACTAAAGCTTTCATCTTGGTAGCTTCATGCTGGCTACTGGCGACTGCATTGCGGGCCGAAGCTTCCAGACCTGAAGTAATCAGGAGTTGCGCCCATCTGGCCCCCAGCCAAAAAGCCAGAAATATAAGGGCGGTTAAAGTAATGGTTGAAAGTCCAATAACCAAGACAGTACCGCCAACATAAAATAGACCCATCAAAGCTACGACCAACAGAGTTAAAACTACAATCATTTGTTTCATTGGTAATCTCCTCACTTATTCCATTCCAGCTAACGATGACCTATCTCGGCCATAACAATAGAGGTGAACCTATATTTGGCTGGAATGGAATGGAATACGTTCAACACCATGCTCCTGCGCCCAATTTCTGATGCGGTCGGCAAAATTTTTGATGCGAGTGGCTTTACTCCCGCCAACCTGTAACTCTCGCTGAAGTCTGTTGATGCCAATAGGATTAAATAAGGCTACAGCAACTTGTTCCGGTTCCACCGGGTCGGGTTCACGGACTAGCTTTGGGCCTGCCTGCACATCATCCAGATGAGGCAGGTCAAGTAGTTTTATTTCACTCCGTGGCAGTTCCTCAACGTGGTGAGGCTCTAACTTGGCCACCGTCAGCCGGTACAAGCCGGTAAAGTCACGCAACAGAAAGTCACCATAACCACATAACAGTTCCGCTCCACTATTAGCGACGCCCAGCGCATTAGCCGCAGCGTTAGCATCGTCAACCCGGCCACATAAGCGGGTCGCTACGTTCCGCTTTAACTCCGCATTTTTGAGCATTTGAACCTGGGGGTATTGGGTCGTTAGAATCAGGTGCAGTCCAAACTCTCCGCCGGTACTCGCGATTCGAGCCAGGTAAGCGGCGGCTACTGGACTGTCATCCATCAGAGCCTTCAATTCGTCAATCATAACGAATAAACGGGGAGTAAGGCGGGATTGTTCAGCCCGGCGTTCTATCTCTTGGGTTAGCCAGCACAGGGCGCGGTCTGCTTCTTGCAGGTCGGTGATTATGGGATGGGCCAGATGGTCCACATTCTGAAAATCTGCCCATTTGAACGCTCTTTTGGCCACATCAAGAATCAACAGACGGGCATCTTGAGGCGTGGTATTATGGCAAACATTCCAGGCAGTCAGCCTGGCCGCGTTTGTTTTACCACTTCGGGTCAGGCCGGTGATAAGAACGTGACCGGTGGCCGGTTCGGTAAAGTTTACCCGCTTTGGATCATCCTGTAGACCCAGGCCGAGGGTAACAATGGGGCCACGGCGCAAAAAATGACGCGATTCTAATTGCTCAATCGTTACTTGTTGCCAAAATTTGGGTGGCTTTGGTAGCTCGATAATGATGCCTTGACCATCCCAACCGATGCGTACCTTGTACTTATCGCTCATGCCAGCCCACATCGTCAGTTCATTCCGTAATCTGAGAATTTGTTTCAAATAATGAGGGTTAAGACTAACCAACCGTAGCGATAAAACCCGGGCCGTGTTGTGACCGCTGGGGCGGTAATGGTGATATGGCCGGATATTCAGTTCTTGAGCCAAACCTTGCATAACCCGGTAACTGGCTTGATAACAGAATGATTGTAGTTCGCTCATGACGCTACCCCATACCAAACAGACCTAGCGGCAATATCGCCTACATTCCAGAATACCCTGGCCGCCATTCCAAATGCCGCCAGTAAGTCCAAAATGGCGGTCATGAAGTTGTAAAATTTCCATTCATACCGGCTGATAATTTGAAAAACATTCCACAAGCGGAAGAATAGCCCGGTCATCACCACCAGGGGAACGGGAAAAAAGTGGTAAGCCTGACCAGTCTGAACCTGGATATTGACCGCCAGGATGACGGCAATTTTGGCGGTGCTCAACATGGTGGTAGTACGTTTGGGCCGTTTCATCGTCATTATTCCTGTTTGTGGTTGCCGTTGGCGGAAATGATTGGCGACAATTCCCGTTTCAACTTCCGGCCCAAGCTATCGCTTCTCCCCAGTTCTCGACCCAAAGCAGCCCCGGAAATACCGGGACGTTCCGCTAAAATCGCTCTGGCGCGGTCGCGGGTATCGTCACCAATTTGCAGGAATTGCCGTTCTTCTTCCCGTTTTTGTTTTCGTAAACCGGTAATCTCGGTTTCTAGTTCCGCTTTCTTGTTCTGCAAATCGGTCAGTCCTGTTTGCAGTCGTTCCTGTTCGGCAATGAGCCGCTCTATTTCCCTTTGCTGTTCTTGCTGCTGCATTTTCATAGCCTGCCGATCGTGTTCCGCCTCAGCTGTCAAGTCTTTGATGGAGTTGATAACATTTGACCGCCTCAGTTCCGCCCGGATCATCCCCATTAACAATTCAAATGCCAGCACCAAGCTGACCGGGGCCAGAGCTTTGACCGCTGCGGCGATGGCCACTTGGGGGATTCCTAAGCCGGTTACATCCAACACATTGGCAATGGTGGCTAATCCCGCATAGATGCCGGTGAGCAGCCAGGGATATAGAGCAGATTCGTCACGCAGGTTGGCCCGCAGTACCGCGAGCGAAAAGACGATCATGGCAAAATCCAACAACAAGGGCCATAACCAGGTCAATTGGGGGTCAATGCCATATACATTGGCCAGGTGCCTCAGCGAAGTGTACGAGATGGTAAAGGCTCCGATGGCCAATAGCCCTACCAAGAGTGCCGCCAGACTGGAAATCAGCTTGACGGTATCAACATTTTTGGGTGATGCTTGTCTTGCAATTGTCATACGAGACCTCCTGTTCTCGAATTAGATAATAAAAAACGGCCTACTCTGCCATCACCGAGTAGGCCGTTTTTCTTGACGAACAAGAATTTCTAAGTAAACTTAACTTGAGTGTATCAAGTGTTTTCTACTTGATCGCTCAAAAATACACACTTAAAGTTGTGTATATCCCAAAACTAATACTATAATTAGTTTTGAGTCCATTACCTCGGCCAAGGCTTGGTGATGGACTAGGGCTGTGTCGGTGTTACCGCACCGGCACAGCCCGCTGTATTATTTTATTTGTGTAGAACTGCTATTTCTTAATCTCCACTCCTTCTTGCGTTAATTCAACTTTTACCTCGTTTTTTAACCAGGCTGTAAAGAAAGCGCGTACAATCTCAGAAACTGGCTTGCCAAGTTCCGCCGCGCGGACCCGTACTGCTTTATGTTGTTCCTCGGTCAACCGTACCATTAATCTTCGTTCTTTTGACACGTGTTCTACCTTAGACGTGTACAACGCGCTGTACACATTCTATACTAAAAATTCTATTTTGTCAAGCATAACTTAAACTTTGGAATATGGCAACTTTACCACTTTACCGTCCCTGGGGGTGGAATTATTTGGTTATTGGTGATATACTGAAATCGAATTTTCAAGCTAAAGAAAAAAACCGGCATTGACGGGGCTTCAACCTGGATCAGGTGATTGAGCACCCAATCCGTTACGATTAGTTTAGCAAAAGGGCGTCGCCGGGTCAAGGCGGCGTTTTTTAGTTGTCAATGTCTTAATCAATCACCCATACCCCCAGATTAATACCTCTATAACTTTAAGGAGAATGGCTATGGAAGCTGGCAAACACTCGATTAAACAACTTTTTCAAAAAGATGTCCGTTACGTCATCCCAACTTTTCAGCGACCCTATGTGTGGAAGCAGGAGCAGCAGTGGGAGCCATTTTGGAACGATATTCGCAACATAGCCGAGGACTACGCCGATGCGCTGGCAGAAAGTGATAATAATCAGGCTGAGGCTGAACGAAAAACAAGCACCCACTTTTTGGGGGCAATTGTATTGCAGCAAATGCCCACCCCTTCTATCGAGGTTGATCGCCGCGATGTTATTGACGGCCAGCAACGCATGACGACGCTGCAACTTCTTCTCGATGCTGCTCAAGAAGTGATTGAACAGGAAGGTTTTGATAAAGATGCCAAGCGGTTGCGCAAACTGGTTCTTAATGACGAGGATTTTTCGGAAGGCGATACCCAGTTTAAACTATGGCCCACCAGCGGCGACCAGGATTCATTCCGCGTGGCGATGACCAACGGCCAGAGTACACAGGGATTTGAAAACTCTCTTATTGTACAAGCCCACGAGTTCTTTAGCCTGCAAATTAGAGAGTGGTTGCATGCCGTAGAGGGTGATGAACGTGCCCAAAGGTCACAAGTGCTGGCTACCACCCTGATAGGGCTGCTGGAATTGGTGGTGATTGACCTTAAGACAGGCGATGATGCCTATGTTATTTTTGAAACATTAAACGCACGAGGCACCCCCTTGTTGGCTTCAGACCTGGTCAAAAATTTTGTGCTGCAAACCGCCAATGCGAAAGCTTATAGTCCAGATAAACTCTATGCGGACTATTGGCGGCCCTTTGAAGAGGAATGGTGGCGCAAAGAGATTAGTCAAGGCCGTATCTTTAGACCCCGCATTGACATTTTTTTAAACTACTGGCTGGTCGCTCGACAACAGAAGGAAGTCCCCTCCCATAAAGTTTTCCCCGCCTTTCGGGACTATGCCGAGGCGAAGAATGTTGATATTCTGGACATTGTGCGCGACATCCAGCATGCGGGTTCAACCTACCGTCGCCTGGAAGAGTTTGACAGCAAGTCCGTGGAAGGGACATTTATTTACCGTTGGAATATTGTAGAAGCCGGTGTGGTCACGCCGCTCCTTCTGCAATTGTTTTCTGCCGAAGAAAGTCAAGTGAGCCAAGACCGACGGACGCGCTGTCTGCAAGCTTTAGAGAGTTTTTTAGTACGCCGCATGATTTGCCGGATGACGACCAAAGACTACAATCGGTTGGTTTTGGAACTCATTTCTCGCTTAGAGGGACATATAGACCGTGCAGATGAGATAATTGTAGCCTACCTGGGCGAACAAACCTCTGAGTCACGGCTGTGGCCCGATGATGAACGACTACAAAGGGATATTCCTGACCTGCCGCTTTATCGCCTGTTGACCCGCACCCGGCTGCGGATGGTAATGGAGGCGATTGAAGAATCTTTACGAACCAACAAAACTGAAGACCGCTATGTGGCGCGGGGCTGTTTGACGATTGAGCATATTTTGCCCCAGGAGTGGCGCGACCATTGGCCCCTGGAAATAACCGATGACCCGGAAGAACATCATCGCCGGATTCAGCGGCGGGAACGGCTGAAACATACGTTGGGCAACCTGACCCTGGTCACTAATGCCCTTAATCCGGCTCTATCTAATGGGCCGTGGAAACAGAAGCAGAAAGGACTGCAAGAGCACAGTACCCTGCATCTGAATAAGCGCCTGCTTCAGGAATGGGGTAATAAGCCTTTTGCTGAACCTCAAATTGAGGAACGGGGCAAACAACTGGCCCAATTGGTCTGTGCCGTGTGGCCCAAATATAAATGAACTAAACAGGTAACCCATGGCCATCAAAAAAACCGAACTCTATAGCTCCCTCTGGCAAAGCTGCGATGAATTGCGTGGGGGGATGGATGCGTCGCAGTATAAGGATTACATCCTGACCCTGCTGTTTATGAAATACGTGTCCGATAAATACGCCGGCGATCCCTACGGCTTGATTGCGGTGCCCGAGGGCGGCTCCTTTGCCGATATGGTCAAGCTGAAGGGCGATAAGGAGATTGGCGACAAGGTCAACAAGATCATCAGCACCCTGGCCGAAGAGAACGACCTGAAGGGCGTGATTGACGTGGCCGACTTTAACGATGAGGATAAACTGGGCCGGGGCAAAGAGATGGTGGACCGCCTCTCGAAACTGGTGGGCATTTTTGAGGGGCTGAATTTGGGCGCCAACCGGGCCGAGGGCGACGACCTGTTGGGCGATGCCTACGAGTACCTGATGCGCCACTTTGCCACCGAGTCGGGCAAGAGCAAGGGCCAATTTTACACCCCCGCCGAGGTGTCGCGCATTATGGCCAAGGTGGTGGGCATTACGCCGGAGACCCGGCAGGACCAAACGGTGTACGATCCCACCTGCGGTTCCGGCTCGCTGCTGCTCAAATCGGCGGATGAAGCGCCGCATGGTTTAAGCATTTACGGCCAGGAAATGGACAACGCTACCGCGGCCCTGGCCCGGATGAATATGATTTTGCACAACAACCCCACCGCCGAAATCTGGCAGGATAATACCCTGGCCGCCCCCCACTGGCTGGAGGCCGATGACCGCCTGAAAACCTTTGACTTTGCCGTAGCCAATCCGCCTTTTTCCTACAAAGCCTGGAGCAACGGCCTTAACCCCACCGACGACGAATTTGAGCGGTTTGCCTACGGCATCCCCCCGGCCAAAAACGGCGACTACGCCTTTTTGCTGCACCTGGTCAAATCGCTCAAAAGCACGGGCAAGGGGGCCATTATTTTGCCCCACGGCGTGCTGTTTCGGGGCAACGTGGAGGCCGCCATCCGCCGCAACCTGATCCGGCAGGGCTACATCAAGGGCATTATCGGCCTGCCGGCCAACCTCTTTTACGGCACGGGCATCCCGGCCTGCATTATTGTGCTGGATAAAGAACAGGCCCATACCCGCACCGGCATCTTTATGGTGGATGCCAGCCAGGGCTTTATCAAAGACGGCAACAAAAACCGCCTGCGCAGCCGCGACCTTCACAAAATTGTAGACGTGTTCACCCGGCAGTTGGAGGTGCCCGGCTACGCCCGGCTGGTGCCCTATAGCGAAATTGAGCAGAATGAATACAACCTCAACATTCCCCGCTACATTGACAGCAGCGAACCCGAAGACCGGCACGACCTGAACGCCCACCTCAACGGCGGCATCCCCAACCGGGACATAACCGCGCTGGACGACTACTGGCAGGTGTTCCCCACCCTGCGCCGTAGTTTGTTTGCCGGCAATGGGCGCGAGGGCTATAGCGACCCCCTGGTGGCAGCCGGACAGGTGAAAAGCACCATCCTCAACCATCCCGAATTTAGCGCCTTTGCCGCCCGCACCCTGGCCCGCTACCACGCCTGGCGCGACGCCCACGCCAGCCGCCTTAACGCCCTGGACGTGGGGGCCGAGCCGAAAGCCCTGATTCACGAGTTGGCGGAAGATTTGCTGGCCCGCTTTAGCGAGGCCGAGTTGGTAGACCCCTACGCCATCTACCAACTGCTGATGGATTACTGGCGCGAGACCATGCAGGACGATGTTTACCTGATAGCCCAGGATGGCTGGCGGGCCGGCAGCGTATTGCGCGAACTGGTGGCCGAAAAAGGCCAGCGCAGCCCCGAAACGCCCGACCTGGTCATCAACAAGAAAAAGTACAAGGCCGACCTGATCCCGCCCGCCCTGCTGGTGGCTCGCTACTTTGCCGCCGAGTTGGCCGCGCTGGAGCAATTGCAGGCGGACAAAGACGCCCTGAGCCAGGAACTGGAAAGCCTGCTGGAAGAGCACAGCGGCGAAGAGGGCCTGCTGGCCGAGGCCGCCACCGACAAAGGCAATGTGACCAAAACCACACTCAACGCCCGGATGAAGCAGTTGACAGTTGATAGGGGACAGTTGACAGTGGGGGATGATGATGGGGCTGAGTTGGCTCTGCTGGAACAGGTGCAGCGTTTGATGGCGCAGGAGACCGCCGCCGATAGAGCGGTGAAGGCGGCGCAAAAGGCGCTGGATGAAGCCGTGTTTGCCCATTACCCCCACCTGACCGAAGCCGACATTAAAACCCTGGTGATTACCGACAAGTGGCAGACCGCCCTGCAAAGCGCCATCCAGAGCGAAATTGAACGGGTGACCCAACACTTGGCCCAACGGGTGCAGCAGTTGGCCGAACGTTACGCCGAACCCCTGCCCCAAATTGTGGACGAGGTGGCCGCGTTATCCGGCAAGGTGGACGGACATTTGCAAAGGATGGGGCTGTAATGGTAAAGGTAGGTTTTAAACAGACTGAGGTGGGGGTGATTCCCGAAGATTGGGATGTCGTTCCCCTAGAAAATATTTCTTCAATTACGCGCTTGGCCGGTGCTGAATACTCATCTGTTTGGGAGGAGACTCCTAATGGTGAAATTATTGCTCTTAGGGGATTTAATATTGGGAAAAATCGAATAATAGAAAGAGATTTTGTTCGAATTTCAAAAGAACTGTCTTGGAAGTTGAAGCGATCGAAACTGTATGTTGGGGATGTGGTATATCCTTGTGTCGGAACAATTGGCAATGCTGTTGTAATAACAGAAAATGACAAATACCACATTCAACAGAACATAGCCAAAATCACACCGGCCAAAAACAAAATATATCCAGAATATTTGGCTTATTATCTGATGAGTTTTTATGGCGAGGCGGAAATAGAGAGGTTTAATGCAACTTCAAGCCAGCCCAATGTTTTAGTTGGTAGCTTGAGGCAATATAGGGTCCCCTTACCTCCAAAAATAGAAGAACAACGCGCCATCGCCGAAACCCTGTCCGATGTGGATGCGCTGATAGCCGCGCTGGATAAGCTGATTGCCAAAAAACGGGCCATCAAAACCGCTGCGATGCAGGAACTGCTCACCGGCCAAAAACGCCTGCCGGGGTTCGGTGGGGAGTGGAAAAGAAAACGGATAACCGAACTTGCAGAAGTAG
The DNA here is from genome assembly GCA_016926805.1 of Anaerolineae bacterium. Taxonomy (GTDB): domain Bacteria; phylum Chloroflexota; class Anaerolineae; order 4572-78; family J111; genus JAFGNV01. The sequence goes on along the minus strand of JAFGNV010000151.1, from coordinate 25,752 downwards.
ACCCAGAGAACTTAACAGCAAATACTAAGCCTGATTATGAATTTAAATATATCTCGCTCGATGATGTTGATGAAGGTTTTCTGAATAGTTATTCAGAAAAAGTCTTTAACTCAGCACCTTCTCGTGCCAGAAGGGTGCTTAGGAAAGGTGACGTTTTGCTATCGACAGTTAGACCCAATTTACAGTCCCATTTTCTATTTGACAAAGATGAAGAAGATTGGATATGCTCAACCGGGTTTGCTGTTATAAGATGTCTAAAACAGGAAGCTTATCCAGCGTTTGTATACTTCCATCTATTCGGTGGAACAATATCAAAACAAATTGAGGCTCTAATCTCAGGGTCAAATTATCCAGCGATAAATAGTAGTGATGTTAGAGATTTAATGATACCCGCTCCTGAGGTTGACGAGCAAAAGGCTATCGCTGTGATTCTTGCTGATATGGAAGCAGAAATCACCGCCCTGGAAACCCGCCGCGCCAAAACCCAAGCCCTCAAACAAGGCATGATGCAAGAACTACTCACCGGGAGGACACGTTTGGTATGATGAACCCCAGAAGATATTATCGCATCATGCTCGGCAGAAGCAGCAAGCATGCCCAGGAATGTCATCAGGGTAACTTTATTGGCGTGGATTTTGGTATTCACACCAATTTGACCGATCACTTACCTGAAAACTGGCAAGACTTCAATAAAGAATTTATTCCGATCTACCTTAAAGATCGCCCCGAAAAAACCAAAATCGCCGCGGGGTTAGCCTGCGGCGCGCTCTGGGTCGTGTCCAAAGGTATCAAAATAGGCGACATCATCTTGTCTCCTACCGGCAGCGGTAGTTACCTGGTTGGTGAAGTTACCGGAGCGTATGAATATCATCCCGACCAAATTCTACCTCATCGCCGGGCTGTGCAATGGTATCCCCAAACCATTGCCCGCGCAGATATGAGTGCGGAGTTGCAAAGTTCAACGGGTGTGCCCGGCACAACCAGCAACATTGACCGGTATGCCGCCGAGATCGAGCAGCTCATGGCCGGTAATGCGCCGGCCACGCTCATTGCCACCGACAACACCATTGAAGACCCGGTGACGTTTGCCCTGGAAAAACACCTGGAAGAATTTTTGGTGCAAAACTGGAAACAGACTCTGCTCGGCCAGAAATACGACATTTTCGAAGAAGACGGCGAACTGGTCGGCCAGCAATATCCCACCGATACCGGGCCAATAGACATTCTGGCCATCAGCAAAGATAAGCAGGAACTACTGGTTGTTGAGCTTAAGCGTGGTCGGGCCAGTGATCGCGTGGTAGGGCAAATCCAACGCTATATGGGCTATGTGGTTGAAGAGTTAGCCGAAGCCGGGCAAACCGTCAAAGGCGTCATCATCGCTTTGGAAGATGATCTTCCTATCCAACGCGCCTTAAAAGTTGCACCCAATATCGAATTTTATCGTTACAAAGTTAGCTTTGAACTCTACAAATAGCACCGTCATTCCCGCATGCTTCCCCGCCTACGCGGGGACAAGTTTAGCGGGAATCCAGAGGTGGGTGCCCGATAACAACATTCGGGCACGACGGAAATACACAAACGTCATTCCCGCACGCTTCCCCGCCTACGCGGGGACAAGTTTAGCGGGAATCCAGAGGTGGATGCCCGATAACGACATTCGGGCATGACGACAACTGTCAATCATCACCCGACAGGAGCAAACAATTGGCAACTATAGGTCAAAAAGAACGTATCACCCAAAACCGGGTGGTCAGGCTATTTCAAACCCAACTCGGCTACGACTATCTGGGTGATTGGCAAGACCGGGAAAACAACCGCAACATTGAGGTGGGCCTGCTCCGCCAATGGCTCGGCGGGCGGGGCGTCAGCGAGGCCCTCATCACCCGCGCCCTGCGCGAGCTGGACCGGGCCGCCGCCCTGGGCGAAGGCAAAAACCTGTACGATGCCAACAAAGCCGTGTACAGCCTGCTGCGCTACGGGGTCAAGGTCAAAGCCGGCGCGGGCCAACAAACCCAAACCGTGTGGCTCATTGATTGGGGCACCCCCACCAACAACCACTTTGCCCTGGCCGAAGAAGTCACCATCACCGGTGAACTCAAAAAACGGCCCGACCTGGTGCTGTACGTTAACGGCATTGCCCTGGGCGTGATCGAACTCAAACGGGCCAGCGTGTCGGTGAGCCAGGGCATCCGCCAAAACCTGGACAACCAGAAAAAAGCCTTTATCCGCAACTTTTTCACCACCGTCCAACTGGTCATGGCCGGCAACGACACCGAGGGTCTGCGCTACGGCACCATTGAAACCCCGGAGAAATATTACCTCACCTGGAAAGAAGAAAACCCGGCCTACAATCCCCAACTGGACGACAAAACCAGCAAATACCTGCCCGCCGCGCCCTGCGATCAGGCCAGTAACCCCCTGGATTGCGCCCTGCTGCGCCTGGCCAACAAAACCCGCCTGCTGGAAATCATCCACAATTTTATGGTGTTTGATATGGGCACCAAAAAAGTGCCTCGCCCCAACCAATACTTTGGCGTTAAGGCGGCCCAGCAATACATCAACCGGCGCGAAGGCGGCATTATCTGGCACACCCAGGGGTCGGGCAAAAGCCTGACCATGGTCTGGCTGGCCAAATGGATCCGCGAGCACGTGACCAATGCCCGCATCCTCATCATCACCGACCGCACCGAACTGGACGAGCAGATTGAGGGCGTTTTTATGGGCGTTGACGAAGACATCTACCGCACCCGCAGCGGGGCCGACCTGGTGCGCACCCTCGACCAAACCACGCCCTGGTTGCTCTGCTCGCTCATCCATAAGTTTGGCCGCAGCGAAGAAGCCGCCACCGACGACTACCTGGCCGACCTGCGCCAACACCTGCCCCTTGATTTTTGGGCCAAGGGCGAGCTGTTTGTGTTTGTTGACGAATGTCACCGCACCCAATCGGGCAAGCTGCACCAGGCCATGAAGGCCATTTTGCCCCAGGCCACCTTTATTGGCTTTACCGGCACGCCGCTGCTCAAAACCGACAAACAAAAAAGCATCGAAGTGTTTGGCCCCTACATCCACACCTACAAATTTGATGAAGCTGTGGCCGACGGCGTGGTGCTGGACCTGCGCTACGAAGCCCGCGATATTGACCAGTATCTGCGCTCGCCCCAGCGGGTGGATGAGTGGTTTGCGGCCAAAACCCAGGGGCTGTCGGATATGGCCCGGGTGCAGCTCAAGCAAAAATGGGGCACCATGCAAAAACTGCTCTCCAGCCAATCGCGCCTGGAGTTGATTGTTGATGATATTTTAATGGATATGGCCCGCAAGCCGCGGCTAATGGATGGCCGGGGCAACGCCATGCTGGTCTGCGCCAGTATTTACCAGGCCTGCAAAGTGTACGAGCTGTTCAACCAAACCGACCTGGCCGGTAAGTGCGCCATTGTCACCAGCTACAAACCCTCCCCCGCCGACATCAAACTGGAAGAATCCGGCGAAGGCCTCACCGAAGCCCTGCACCAGTACGAAATTTACCGCAAAATGCTGGCCGATTATTTTGATGAGCCGGAAGACACGGCCATGGGCAAGGTGGAAGAATTTGAGCAGCGGGTGAAAGAGCGCTTCAAAAAAGAGCCGGGCCAAATGCGCCTGCTGATTGTGGTCGACAAACTGCTCACCGGCTTTGACGCCCCCTCCGCCACCTACCTGTACATCGACAAACAAATGCGCGACCACGGCCTGTTCCAGGCCATTTGCCGCGTCAACCGCCTGGACGGCGACGACAAAGAATACGGCTACATTATTGACTACAAAGACCTGTTCCACAGCCTGGAAGGCGCCATCAGCGATTACACCAGTGGCGCCCTGGACGGCTACGACCAAGAAGACGTGCAGGGACTGCTGACCGACCGCCTGGCCAAAGCCCGGGAACGGCTGGACGAAGCCCGCGAAACCGTGAAAGCCATCTGCGAGCCGGTGGCCGCCCCCCGCGAGCAGGCCGATTATTTTGCCTACTTCAGCGCGGTGGATACCCTGGACCAGGAAACCATCCGCCAAAACGAACCCAAGCGGGTGGCCCTGTATAAAGCCGTGGCCGCCCTGGTGCGGGCCTATGCCAACATCGCCAATGAACTGGTCGAGGCCGGTTATTCGGCGGCCGATGTTTACACCATCAAGGCCGAAGTGGCTTATTATGAAAAAGTAAGCCAGGAAGTCAAAATACACAGCGCCGATTACCTTGATATGAAAATGTATGAGCCGGCCATGCGTCACCTGCTCGATACCTATGTCCGCGCCGACGATAGCGAAGTGGTGGCTGATTTTGCCGAGTTGAGCCTGATTGACCTGATTGTGAACAAGGGCCTGGCCGCGCTGGACGGCCTGCCCGCCGGGATCAAAGCCAACCCGGAGGCTATGGCCGAAACCATTGAAAACAACATCCGCCGCGTCATCATTGACGAGCGTCCCATTAACCCCAAATATTACGATGATATGTCTACCCTGCTGGATGCCCTGATTAAAGAACGCCGGGCGCAAGCCGCCGATTATCGAACCTATCTGGAAAAAGTCAAAGCTTTGGCCGCGCGGGTGGTTCAGCCGGCCAGCGCCGCCGCCGCCACCTACCCCCGCGCCTTAGATACCCAGGCCAAACGCGCCTTGTATGATAATCTGGGTCAAGATGAGGGTTTGGCCCTGCGCATTGATACCGCCGTGCGCACCACCAAAAAAGACGGTTGGATTGGGCATCGCTTTAAGGAGCGGGAAGTGATCTACGCCGTCCGCAAAGAAATGGGTGAGCTGGCCGAGAATGAAAGCAAACTGAACGATGTGATTGAGTTAGTGAAGCATCAGGATGAATACAAATAACCACATCATCACCGTCAACGATATTGAGGTGCAGGTGGTGCGCAAAGACATCAAAAATCTGCACCTGGCTGTTTACCCGCCCGATGGTTGGGTGCGGGTGGCCGTGCCCCTGCACATTACTGATGACAACGTGCGCCTGGCGGTGATCTCCAAACTGGCCTGGATTAAAAAGCAGCAGGCGGCCTTTCAAGCGCAGCCCCGGCAATCCCAACGCGAGATGGTCTCCGGCGAAAGCCACTACTTTTGGGGTCGCCGCTATCGGCTGGAAGTGCTTGAGCACCACGGTCGCCACGAAGTGGTCGTCAAAAACAGCAGCACACTGATCTTGTACGTCAACCCCCACACCACTTCCGCCAACCGGGAATTGGCCCTCAACGAATGGTACCGGGCCGAACTCAAACAGCGGGTGCCGGCCCTGCTGGCCAAATGGGAGCCTATTATTGGTCAGCAAGTGTCCGAGTGGGGTATCAAAAAGATGAAAACCAAATGGGGCAGTTGCAACATCACCGCCCGGCGCATCTGGCTGAATTTGGAGCTGGCCAAAAAACCACCCGAGTGTTTGGAATATATTTTGGTGCACGAACTGGTGCACCTGTTAGAGCGCCACCACAACGATAATTTTAGAGCCACTATGGACAAGTTTTTACCCCCCTGGCGCCTGCACCGTGACCGGCTCAATCAGTCGCCGCTGGCGCACGAGGATTGGTCTTATTGAGCTAAAACAGGATGGCAGATAAGCAATGTACACGGATTATATTATTGAGGAAAGTTGGGGAGTTTATATCAATAATAGAGGCTACATCGCCAGGTCTGTCCCCGATGCGTGCCAAAAGTGGGATAGGCCCAAGCACAAAAATGCCTGGCAGGAGAAAGGTGTGGTGATTTGGAGCAATGAAGCTCAGAAAGTAGAAACATTATCAGCTAATCACGCCCTCCAATTTCTCGAATTTATGCAGACTTCAGACACTTGGCAAACAGAGGGTGTTCCGATTATTACCCAACATGTATGTCTTACCCTGCCTGACCCACCCCATAAAAAACGTTCACGAAAAAAGGGCCAGCCAGAAGCGGAGGAACCTGCTCAACAGGATGACTCCAAACCTGAAACTGTAATTAAAGAGCAATTCCGGTTGAATCCCCAAGCCGGCGCGAAATTTTTAGAGCTTTTACAGGCGAATAAGTCATTGCTCCAACAGATGGCTGAAGCAGACGAGCGAGAAAGGCAAAAAGCTTGGGAACATTTATATGGCTTTTTTCTTCGTGGTGCGCGCGAGCGAGAGGTCGCTGAGATAGATTTTTCAACACGCCAGTTTAAATGGGAACAAGATAAAAATACCTTAACCTGGACATGTGACCGGCCGCCGAATCGAGGTACAGTTTTTCTCGCGGATGATAGCAACTTTTTCTGGCAAGGGTGTATTGAACAACCTGATCAGTTCAAACACAGGAGTCCCCTTTTTGTAGAGTTGGTCAAGGCTCTCACCTGGGTGGAACAGGAGTTAGAAAAAATTGAGCAAGGAGTTGATGAACTGACCAATGGCGCAGAACAGCAATGGCGGAGAATACCCAGAGATGAGTTGATTGCTCAAAAACGCACGGAACTGGCCGCTTGCTGGATTGAGCCTGCCGCCCTTGAACCTGAGCGTATTACTTATCAAGCGGTGATTGACCTTGAATATGAACCTTATACTTACAAAACGTGGGAAATGTCGTTTGGTAAACAATTTCGGTATGAGGAAAAATTTGCCTCTCCCACTCAACTGGCCAAAGAACTACAATTAGACCCAATCCAGGTGGATATTGAACAACATATTAATGGTCGGTATCAGATTATTTCTCGGGTCAGCTACTATCAACCGGAAACCGCGGCCGCCCAGGCCCAACAAATTTGGGATAAAAGCGCCATCGTTAAGCAGTATGCCGCTGGGAAAGTAATCCGGGCACGGTATGGTTATTTCGAAGTAGAAACGGGGTACGAGATAATGCTTGCCGGCTGTGAAAATTCCAAGCGTCCCTATCCACCTCCAAAAAGCCGTGAGGAACACATGATTTGGCTGGCTCTGGAAGACACGCTTGAATATGCGCTTGATGTTGACGGGTATCGTGCCTACTGCGGGTTCGGACCGAAATTTGTCAGTGATGAAAAAGTGTTGGAAATTATGCACAGCCATCGGGCACGCTCCCCTCACGTGCCGCTAGAAGAACAGATGAAAAGTGAGCTGTGGCTTAGAACACACGGGGCAAAGCAAGTTAAACAAGTACAAAAATAGCCCAATTTTAATAGGCCAGTCTCATTATTTGTGAGAAAAAATAGGCCAGTCTCATTTTTTATGAGAACCAGTACCATTATTTATGAGAAAAAGGCGCAAAAAGGGCCTCACAGTACCATTATTTATGAAAACCTACATTAGTGTAAAAAGCCCCTTGACCTGAACCGGTAAGGTAGGGTATAATCAACTCAACCATAAGCCACTCCGCTGCTGGCGAAAGCCGGCTCTACATGCCGTGCGTCTGGTAACCAGACCTAGCTACAGCGGGGTGATTTTTTTTACCTCAAACGGGTTGCGCCGGTTGTACCAGTTGTCGGGGTATTTGGCAATGTCGTACAAATCTACCAATAAACTGACCTTTTCGGCCACAGCGTTATAGTAGCGCATTTCGCCTCTGGTAAAGGCCCGATACACAGCCCAATTCATATAATCAATCACGCTCAGGCATGGTTCGCCTTTGGGCCTTTGCGCCTGCATGGTAATGGTAGTGGCCACCGAGGCGCCCCATTTTTGCTCAAAGTGCTGCACGCCGCGCTCGATGGCCCTGGCCAGGGGCATCTGCCGGTTACGCGAGCCGCGTTTGGCAAAGTAGATGTGGTTGGTCTGGTAACGATGCAGCATGTTCTCAAATAGTTGCGAAACCAGATGATCGTAAAACTCGTGTTCTTTGGCCTGGAAGCTGTTCCTAAAAACGCGCTCTACTTTGCGGGCCACCACAAATTGGGCCTTAAAATCCAGCGAGGCCAGCAATTTGTAAACTTGGTAGCGAATTTCTGCCACGTCATCCTTGGCGTGGAAAGCAACCGTGGTTTTTTTAATTGATGAAAATTCCTGAAAGTAGGGGTCGTTGACGATTTCACGCCGTAAATCCAGCATGGCCCGGCGCATAGCTTGGGGTTGCTGGGTTTCAATAAAACCCAGTAGCAAAATCGACGAGCAACCCGGCTGCCCCACAATCAGATTGCCGGAACGATCGTAAAAGGTGGGATCGCCTGACTCATCCACAAAAAACCAGGTTGCGCCTGCTTGTGCTGTTTTCATACCTGTCTTCTCCCGTTGACCAATTGAGTTTACCACCGAGACACGGGGGACACGGAGTTTTTTATTTGTTTTTTCTCCGCGTTCTCCGTGCCTTCGTGGTTTTGTCCCTCCGCTTGCCTGTCTACTTTCGACCGGCTTGAAGCACGCTGTCAATGAACTGCTGCATCCGCTGGTAGTGCGTCCCTTTCCAGTACAGGCGGTCGCATGTGGGGCAGCGGCGAAACTCATCGTAGTATTGCCGGGTTTTGGGCAGGAGACGGTGGCCGATGTCGGCTTTGTTGACCGGCTGTAACAACCCGTTGCAATGCAGGCAACGTTGAAAGGGCCTGACCGCCTCAAACAGGTCAAAACGGCGCAGGATTTCGACTAATTGCTCGCGCGGATTGGTCGTCCGCAAGCAGTAGCCGTGGGTAACAATGCTCCGCTTGAGCAGCCCCCGGTCGCGGGTCAGTAAAATTCGACCCTCTTCACTGGAAACGCGGGCCAGTTCGTCGTCATCATAGTTGTTCCGGTACAGCGTGTCAAAGCCAAACATCCGCAAATAGGTGGCCAGCCGCCCCAGGTGCACGTCCAGCACAAAGCGGGTTTCGCGCAGGGGCTGCGGTCGAACCCGCATCAGCGGGCCAATATCCAGCGACTCAAACACGGGATAAACGCTGATCCGGTCGCCATCCTGAACCAGGTAAGAGAAATCAACCGATTGCTCGTTGGCCAAAATGAGATCAACCTCGGTGTGAGGCACGCCCAGGGACTCAATCATATCTTTAACCGAGGGACTGATTTCAAAGGGTTGGCTAAAGCGGCGTTGTCGTTTCGGCGGCGGTAGAAAATCGTTCAGTTCAGCGTAAAAACGAAAATAGGCTTGTTTCATGTTTCATCAATTGGTGAATATTTGCGGATCCAAACTCGATTGCTGTGAAACGTGCTCTGGCCGGCCATATCGCCCAGCGCATCCGAGGTGGTCCAGTTGACGTTTCTCCCTTCGTTGCCAAAGGGGTCCAACCTGGCCCAGCGACCTTTGGGCGAGGCCAGCACCCCAGGGCGTACGGCCTCGGTGACCACGGCGGCCAGTTTGCACCAGCCGCGCCCATTTTCGATGATGACGATGTCGCCGTGGTTGATGCCGCGCTCGGCGGCGTCGGCGGGGTGAATTTCCACAAAGGGAGCGCCCTCCCGTTGCAAGAGACCGGCCTGGTTGGCCAAACTGCTGCTGACAAAATGGTGCGCCGCGCCGCTGAGTAAGTTCAAGGGGGCGGCGGTTTGCGCCAAACCCCGTTCCGGCGGGGCAACGTCATCCCGGTCTTCCGTCCAGCCGGGTAAGGGATCAAGCCCGGCCTCGGCCAGGGTTTGCGAATAGAGTTCAACTTTGCCGCTGGGGGTGGGAAAGCGCCCCTCGGCAAAGGGAATTGGGGATGCCAGATGCAGGGGAACAGCCCCACCGGTCTTGAGTTGTTCCAGGGTAATGTTTTGCAGCGCCGGTTGGTGGGCGGCCGTAGCGCTGAGGATTTCGGCAATCACCTCATCAGGATTCTGGTGCAGCCACGGTTCGGCAAAGCCCATGACCTGGGCCAGCAGTTCCATCACCGCCCAGTTGCTTTTGCTTTCGCCCAACGGCGGGATGGCCTGGTGGTTGTAGGTCAGCATGGTGTGGCCGGAGGCTTTGTGCAGATCGGTTTGCTCCAGTTGCGAGGTGGCCGGCAGGACAATGTCGGCGTAAATGGCGGTGTCGGTTAGAAACACGTCGTGAACCACGGTAAAGAGATCATTGCGCCGCAAACCTGCCACAATTCGCCCGGTATTGGGCGACGATGCTACGGGGTTGGCCCCAAACACAAACAGCGACATAATCGGCGGGTCGGTAACTTCGCCCTGCAGGGCCGCTCCCAGGCGATTCATGTTGACCTTACGAGCCGGAGGCGGGCAATCCGACCAGTGATTAACGGCCTCGCGGTCCCACTGCAAATAGCCGCTGGTGCTGTAAGCCAGACCCCCGCCCCGGAGGCCGTACTGGCCGGTCAGGGCGGGTAAGGCGCAGATGGCTCGCACGGTTTGGCCGCCGTTAAGATGGCGTTGCAGCCCGTCGGCAATTTTGATCAGGCCGGGTCGCGTGCTGGCGTAGCGGCGGGCCAGGTCAACGATGGCCTCTTCTGGCAGGCCGGTGATGGCCGCCATGCGAGATGGGGTGTACCCGGCCAGCCGTTCCCGCAGTTGTGGCCAGCCCACGGTGTGGGTTTCCAGCCAGGCTTCGTCGTACCAGCCTTCGGCCACTATAAGTTGCGCCAAGCCCAGGGCCAGGGCACCGTCGGTGCCGGGCAACGGGGCCAGGTGAAGATTGGCGCCGCGAGCGGTGCGCGTGCGGCGCGGGTCAATCACCACCACCTGGCAGCCGTTACGTTGGGCTTTTTTGAGATGGGGCATAAAGTGAGGGGCGGTGCTGGCCGGATTGTGCCCCCAGATGATGACCAACCGGCTGTGGGTCAGCTCGGTGTAGGCCGGGCTGTGCCGCACGCCCAGGGTAGCTTCCACCGCATACTCGGCGGCGGCCCCGCAGATAGACCGCTCAAGCTGGCTGGCCCCCAATCGATTCCAGAAGCGGGCGCTGGCCACGGTCATCTGAACCAGGCCCAACGTGCCGCTGTAGCTGTAGGGTAAAATTGCCGCTGCCCCATACTGCTTGATGATCTCCTGCCAGCGGTCGGCAATTTCGGTGATAGCCGCCGCCCAACTGATGCGCTCCCACCGGCCGCTACCCCTGGGGCCGACACGTCGTAGCGGGTGTAATAAACGGTCCGGGTGGTAGACGTGCTTCAGGTAGGGGCGGACTTTGGCGCACAACCAGCCCTGGGTAACAGGATGCCGGGGATCGGCGTAAAAATTCACCGCCCGGCTGTGGTCAACCTCGGTGATGACCCCGCAGGTATCGGGACAATCGTGGGGGCAGGCCCCGTAGATTTGTTGTACCGGCATAAAGTTTGTTCCAAAACCCCCAGAAATTGGGGATGTATTGATGAGCAAAATGTGCTATGATAAAAGTAGGTAGGAGGTACCATTTATCTAGTTTAGTTCATTAGAATGTTTCATTTTTATTTTCTCTCCTCCTTTTTGTGGTTCCCCGGGTGCTGCCCCCACCCGGGGAATTTGATTTTTAAAGCAAGTGTAACCCCGGCCTGGCCGTTCGACAATTCTGGATCGGGGAACGGCAGTATCTCGGCGGAGATGTAGCCCTGGTCCATTTTTCCCAACGTGGCCAGGATACGGTCAAAATTGAAATAACCGCTATTTTTGAAGGTAAGGAATCGTCTGCGGTCCCTCCGGCAGCCCACAAATGCTGGCGTTGGGACCGTATTTTTTGAGCAGTTCGGCAACGGTTGCTTCAATGGAATGGCTGGGTTTGAGCAGGGCGGCTTCGATTTGCGCATCGGTCAGGTTGCTGGTGTGAAGGTAGACATCGGCTTTGAGCTGGATTTGGGCCTGGATTTGGGCCTGCCACTGGTCTTGTTGGAGAAAGCCGGGCGCGGAGATGGTGGCCAGCAGTTCTTGCGGGCTGCTGGCCTGGCGCAAAAGTTGCCCGTACAGGCCGTGGTCGGGGATGCCGTCCCAACAATCGGCGGCCACAATAATGCTTCCTCCTTTTTTCACCACCCGGCCGGCGGCGCTCATGCCTTTGACCGCTTGGTAGAGGTTGAGATCCAGCGGGTAGCCGGAGTTGGTGGTGATCACAATGTCAAAGGGGTGAGGTACCAGCGCCATCGCGGTTTTGTTGACAAAGGCGCAACCGGCGGCATGGGCCGTCTCCAGGTTTCCGGCAAAAACGTTGGTAATTTTTTTGTCTTTATTGAGACTCACGTGCAAGATAAAGGTGGGGTTGACTTTGAGCGCGACTTCCTGCACTTCTTCCCACAACGGATTGCCCCAGGTAACGCCCCAGGTGGTGTTGACATCTTTGAGCATTGTTGCGTCGTGATTGCGCAGCACCGTCTGTTGACCCGCCATACCTGGCATGACTATTTTCCCGCCGCCGGAAAACCCGGCAAAAAAGTGCGGCTCAATAAAGCCGGTCAGGATTTTTTTATTGCAGGCCACAAACTCGCGGTTAAGCCAGATGTCATTGCCCCGGCTGGTGGTGCCCAAGTGTACTTGGCTGGAAGGATCAAAGGCGTCGTTTTGCACCAGCCGGTAGGTATCGACCAACTCGTCACCCAGCATCGCGCGCAATTCCGCGCCGGTGTTGGGACGATGGGTGCCGGTGGCATTGAACAGGGTAATATTCTGGCCGGGCACATGCCTCAATTCCTCAAGGAGGGCGGGAATCATCAGATGACTCGGAGCCGGTCGGGTGATGTCGCAAAATACAATGCCGACCGTATCGGTGGGTTTCACCAGGTTACGCAGGGGCGGCGATTTAAGAGGTGATTGGAGCGCCGCCCGTAGTGCCCTGGCCGGGTTGGACAGGCCGGGCACAAATTTTGGCTCAACCACGGTTACATCGAGGTGGTCGGGCAATTCAATGGCCAGCCCTGTTTTGCCGTAAGCCAACTGAATTTTCATGGGCATTATCTCGACCTGTGCAATAGGTCGAATAATTCTCCGAAGGGGCGGGGGGCTTGGGGGGTAGTTCCCCCCATTATCCCCCCTTCCCTGTGCTGCTATTGCACAGGTACCATTATCTTGGTTGCAAGTTTGCTGCCGGACGCTTTCTTGTCAAACCCAGAGGAGTACCAACTTACACGTTTTTGATGAGGCTCAAATCCCCGGTTTTGGCGGCCTGCAGCACCGGCCCCATGTACTCGTCAACCATATCTGCCGTGAGTGAGACCGGCATATTTTCTAGCTTCATCTTGAGTTGCGGATTCTTGGCCGCCGCCAGGGCGCGGTGAAGGTGGGCATCGCTGAACCCTTCCACCTGGCCGAGCGTGGTTGGAAAGCCAATGCTCTTTTCAAAGTTGATCATCGCCTCGGCCACGGCGACTCCCAACTCACGCCCACTCAGGCGATCCATATCTACATCGCTGTAACCGGCGTCCTCAAAAATATGGCCCACCAGCTTGAGCGCGTCTGGTACCACTGGCGCAAAGAAGACGGTGTAGTACGGGTTCAGCATGGCGCAGGCCCGGCCGTGGCTGAGAATATCGACCAGCGAGAAACTGGTCAGGTGCGCGCCGTTGGTGCCGCCGAGCATAATGGCGTAACCACCCAAGTCGGTGGCCAGGCCGAGGGCCTCTCTGGCTTCGGCGTCTTCGGGATTGTCCATTACCTTGGGTAGATATTCTACCACCAGGCTGATTCCCTGGTAGGCCACTTCCTTCATCTTCTCCTGATATGGTTTACCCACCGAGTCGTATAGCACTTCCAGGCAGTGCGCCACGCCGTCCAGCGCGCCGTCGGCGGTGAGCGCGGCGGGGGCGCCAAAGGTGACCCGGTAGTCGAAGATCGGCTGGATGGGCACAATGGCCGGGTCCACAATGAGCTTTTTCTGGCCGGTGTGGAGGTCGGTGATGTTGGAGTATTTGGTAAGATGGGCCGCCGAACTGGCCGCGGTTTGGATGGCCACGTGTGGGGTAAGAGTTGCGCCGCTTTCGGCCACGGCCCTGGTGACCAAACCGGCGCCAAAATAGTCCTCGATGTCGCCGCCCAGCGTGCGCAGAACTTCGGCAGCCTTGACGCAGTCAATGGTGCTGCCGCCGCCAAAGCTGACCAGTACCTCGGGGTTGAGTCTGGCCAGTTCGCCGGTCATGCGAGCCAGGTCCTCTCGAGGCGCATTGGGCCGGGCGCCCTCGATCTCGCCCACAATCTCCACGCCAGCGGCGGTCAAGGACTCTTGGATAGTCTTGATGTATTCAGCCGTGCCAGGGAAAGTGCTGCGAACCAGGGCAGCTTTGTGGCCATAAGCGGCCGTTGCCGGCCCTACCAGAGACAACACGTTCATACCGTGGTAGTATTTGTCTCCCTTAAACTCCTGAAGTAAAACGTTTGCCTGGCCAAAATCTGTCACGTTGGGGCCTCCTGAATCTGAAATTCATTATTGGCTAGATTTTACGCATATAGTGAAAAATGAGTGGTTGAGCGTAAGGTAGCACGCGGCTTACCTTTTGTCAAGCCCCCTGGATTTGGGTACGGGCGGAATTGGGGAGCGGTTTTCAGGTATCTTCTCAATATTTTGGGTGTATTTCAAATGAGTCGAAAAAAGCGCCGCAGGCCGGGGGGCTTGGGGGGTGTCCCCCCAATTTCTCCCCTCTCTCTGACTCAAATAAAACACACCCCAATATTTTGGGATAGGGACAGAATAATATTCTGTCCCTACCGAGTAAATCTATAAATTTGCCCCTATTTATTGAGAAGATGCGTTTTTAGTTTGGGATGTTGATTTTGCCCGCAAATTACGCTTTCGGGGCAATTTTGTCGAATCAGATACTCGTTCTGGAAACCCCAGGGGTTTTGCCAGAATTCTTGGGGTCTGCCAGTAACGGTTGTATCCGGGCGGCCAGAACCAGCTGGAACAACCTGACCAGCAAGACCGACTTGGTGGCACTGGCCGTTGCCGGGTCCAGAACAGGTTTTAGCAGTTGAGCGAGGTAACTTCGTCGCTCTTGGGCGGGAAGTTCGGGCCGGGTGGTCGACGAAATATCCCACAGCTCTCCGTACAGATACCAGGCCACGTCGTAGTTCACCAGCGCGGCTTCTACTTCCCAGGCCTGCACATTTTTGGCCGCCGACCCTATCTCGAACATGGCCGTTACGCCGCTGGAAAAGAGACGTTGGAGGGGGTCTTCCTGTTCGGCAATCATCTCCTGCAAGCCCACGCTGGACACCGCCGCCGTGGCCAAAATTGCGCCCCAACGGCTGGCGTTACGTGAGGCCACCTTACTGGCCAGGTCGCGCAGGTAACTGTGAAATGCTCCGGCCACCTGGCGGGCTTGGTGGGCCGGTTCTCCGCCCAGTTCCAGCAAATACGCTTGTAGCTCCCATAGATCATCCGGGCTGGGGGTGGTAAGAATCCGCGACAAGGTGACAGGCAAGTTTGAGTTTTTGGTTGGGGTCATTTTGACCTCCTTGAGCCTGATCTAGATATTCAAGATTTTGGATTTCTGCCAGGTAGAGACAGGACATTGTCCTGTCTCTACTCAAAAACATTATCTGAATAACTATGGGCGAAAGATGACTATGGGGCCAGTTGCGCCTCTAACTCGGCGATGGCGGCTTCTTCGGCCTCAATCTGGTTGAGCAGATGTAGGGGGGTCTCACCCAGGGCATAAACCGCGGCCTGCTCTTGCAATATATTCAGATTGGCCCGGTGCTGGCGTAACCGGCGGCGTAACGACTCGACCTCGGCGTCCGGAGGCGGCGTCATCGTATGGCTGGTAACATCGATGTTTACCTGGCCGACCACCTGCTGCTGGGCCACCGTACGCACGCGGGCGCTGCCCAGCCAATCGTCTTCCTGATACACGGTCACAATGATGCTGATGTCGCCCTCCTGGCGGGGGGTGAGATGGAAATAAAACACCGGCGAGTCCTGGCGGGGATACAGGCGGAACGCGTGGCTATCCTCGCCGTGGAGGTCACATTCCGGCGCGCTGATGGCAATCCGCAAATGGATGAACGGTTCGGTCTCGGGCCAGGACACCTGCACATCGCCGGAGCGAACCTGGCTCAAATCGTCCTCGGCCAGCAGCGGGGAGCTTAATTGGCGCACGGCGACGGCCACATCAAAGGTGCGGCCTATCGTCACCTGGTCGGGCACGGCGGCATCCAGCCGCAAATTGGCTACCGACGCCTCTGGCTCGGACGCGGCCTCCGCCCGTTCTGCGGGTGCGGCTTCTTTTTGACGTGCTTGTAGCGTCTGCTGCACGGCTTCCACCACCCGGCGTATCAGGCCGGGTTTTGGGATCGGGACAGGCCCGGCGGCGGGAACTGGCCGGGCAGCGGGGGCCGGGGGCGATTCCGCCATTGCCGGTCTATCTTCAACGGGCGGGTGAGCCGACGCCACTTCCTCGGCATATTCTGAGGTTGGCGCAAGGGGTTGGAAAGGTTGAGCCGTTTCAGGAGTGGAACCAACGGCCTGCTGCAAGGCCCGGGCCATTTCTTCAGCCGTCTGGTAGCGATCGGCCGGGTCTTTGCTCATGGCTTTGAGGATGACGCGTTCCACACTTTCGGGCAGGTCGGGATTGATGCTGGTGGGCAGGGGCAACGGGGCGTTGATGTGTTTCCAAATGATGGCCATGGGCGTTTCTGCATCGTAAGGCACCCGGCCGGTGGCCATTTGATACAGGATGATGCCCAGGGTGTAAATGTCGCTGCGGGCATCAACCGGCTCGCCACGGCCCTGTTCCGGCGACATATACGTGGGGGTGCCGATTCCCACGCCCGCGCCGTGGATGTTCGATGCGGGTTCGATCATTTTGGTCAGGCCAAAATCGGTTAAAACCACATAACCGGAAGGGGTAAACATGATGTTGCTGGGTTTGAGGTCTTGATGCAACATGCCCCGGTTGTGGGCATAATCAACCGCGTTGCACAGCGCGGTCACAATGCGGGCCGTTTCGGCCAGGGTAAAAGGTTGCCGGGTGGCCTGGCGCGCCTGTAACTCGTGTTGGAGCGTGGGGCCGTTGATATACTCCATCACCAGATAGTGTAACGCCTTATCATGGCCAAAATCATACGCTTGGACAATGTGCGGATGGCGCAATTGGGCCACAATGCCGGCTTCCCGCTCGAACCTGGAGCCGAAGCCTGGTTCCCGGGCCAGGTGGGGCGGAAGCACTTTAATGGCCACGTAACGATCCAGACCGGGCTGGTAGGCCTTGTAAACTTCGGCCAGCCCGCCCTGCCCCAAACGGCTGAGGATGCGATATGGTCCCAGGGTTGTGCCTGTTAAGTCGGTCATAGGTCCTCCTGGTGAGGTTATTAGACAAGCAAAGACTATTCCATTGTATCATAGCTGGGAGTTGCTGACAATGGGAATGTTGTAAAGTAAGGTAAGAGACCCTGAGGGTTTCAAAAACCCTCAGGGTCTGGATTTTATTCAAGATTTGGATTTCAACCTTTAGAGTCTGGTTTATGAGCGTCGCCGCACCCGCCGGGACGAATAAGCCGGTTGGCGGACGTACTCGCCGTGACGGTTGACCACAAGTTGGGAGTCGTCCTGGTAGGGCGAGCTGCGGAGATATTGGCGGTGCACGGCCCGGTCTTCCTGCACCGAGATGTTGAGGGTGCCGGCCACCGCGCCGCCGGTGGTGCTGGCCGTGGCCTGGATCACGTAATCGCCGGGGGGTACAACCCGGCCAAAATCGTCGTAGCCATCCCAGTGCAGGCTGTGCTGGCCGCCGCCGCGATGGCGGCGATGGAGCAGAGTGGCAATGGTGTTGCCGCGCTTGTCTTTGATTTCTACGGTGGTGCGGGCGGCTTTAGACAGGTCAATCGATAGCCGCAGAAATCGGCCTTCTTCGGGCAGGCCGGGGCGGAAGGTGTTGCTTTCGGCAGAAACCACCAGGGCCACGGGACGGGTCAAAAAGTAGGCCAAAATCAGCAGCAACGGTAGCGAAATGAGCACCGGCACAAAGTAGGTGGACAGGGTGGGCAGGTTGCGAGCCACCCGGGCCAGTTCCGACTCCGGCGGGGCCACGCGGTAGTTCAGGCGGCGTTGCAGTTGGGTCACGTTACCGGCCTGGTCCAGGGCGGTAACTTCCATAAGATTTTCGCCGTCCAGCAGGGTGACGGTGGTTTGAAATTCGCCCAGGGAACTCACGGTGACCGCCTGGCCGTTCAATTGAACCAGCGCGCCCGGTTCGGTTTTGCCGATGAGCTGTACGTCGGATTGCTGGAAAGTTTCGCCATCTTCAATATTCAACTCCAGGGTGGGCGGCTTGGTTTTGCGGTGGACAATGATTTCCTGGGTGGCGGTGTTGCCCACGTCGTCTTTGGCCTCGATGCGCAGGATGTTATCGCCTTCTTGCAAAATGACCTCGCGTTGGAATTGGCCCTCCGCGCCAATGGCGGCTTCCTGCCCGTTGACTTTGATGGTAGTGCCCGGGGGCACCACCCCGGCCACGGAGAGCAGCGCTTCATTGGTCCACTGGTCGTTGAGGGGCGAAGCAATGGTAATTTCGGGGGGACGGGTCACCAGGATGATTTCGCGAGCCACAGTGGCTACATTTCCGGCCGGGTCGGTGGCGGTTACCTGGAGGATGTTGGAGCCTTCGGCCAGTTGCCGTTTGATGTTGAAGCGACCCTCACCGTCGATGGGAATAATTTTGGGGTCACCGTTAAGTTGCACCACGGCGTCAGTGTCGGTCAGACCTTCGACGGTCAGGTTGGCCTCCCGGACGCGATTCACTTCGTCCAGGTTGACCAGGCGTAGGGTGGGCGGCAGGGTATCAACCTGAACCGACGCGCTCTGGGCAGTGGCTCGCACCGTGCCCCGGGCGGTCACTTGCAAGCGGTAGCGGCCGTCCGACGCAACCTGGCCGATGTCGTCCCGGCCGTCCCAGATGGCGATGTGCTGGCCACGGGTTTGAAATTCGTCACTGGTAATGGTGGCCACCAGGGTGCCGCTCTCGTTAAAAACCTCCACGGTAACGTTGGCGTCTTCGTTGAGGGTGTAGCTAAAATTGGTGGTGTCCTGAGTCTGGTCGCCGTTGGGCGAGATGATGGAGGGGGAGGCTTCGGCGGCAACTTTGGGCGTGCGTAGCCAGTCGCCGAGAAAAGTAACCCCCAGCAATACAGCCACCGTACCCACGGTGATGGCCGTGGCAATTGGCCCAAAACTCAACCCCCGGCTGGTAGCGCGGCGACGCAGGCTCTGTTTTTGGTTGTCGACATGTTCGAATCTTGTAGTCATCGCCTCTGCTCTTAGTCAATTTCCAGCATAATCAGTCCCGATTCATCCCGGGGAGGTTCCCATTCCGGTAACTCGCTTTGTTTCGGCACCCGGACCGGTCGCCGGGGGCGATCGAGCGTGTCCGGTTCCTCCAGGGGAACCGGATTGTCCGGCCTTGCCCTATCTTTCTTGCCTTGCCCCCGGGCGGCTTTGGATCGCCTGGAGAGGCTATTCGCTCCTGCTCCAGCCGCCTCTTTTTTCCGTTTGCGGATGATGGTCTTGCTGCTACGTCGGGGCGCCACGGGTAAATCCAGCGATTCCCTGAAGCTGTGGATGGCCGTGCTGACAATAATCACCATCAACAGGGAAAACAGCGGCCCGGCCGGGTCTTGCAGGGCCCGAACTGTTTCGTCGGTAATGGCCTCGTGCAGCCAGTAAGGCAGCGCCAGATGGGTGACCATCATGATCAGCCCACCGCCAGCGGTCACCACCAGAATTGACCAGGGCGCGCGATATTTGACCCATTTACGCCAGGCCAGCGCGCCTACAAAGCCACCGGCCACGGCCCAACCAATCACTTGCAGCAGGTTGTAAAGAATAACCCCCGAAGTGCTGGCAAAAGGTTCAATCAGCAATAAGAGCGTTTCTAGGGAGTTAGCCTGGTGATAGCGGAGCAAAATTTCCTGGGCGTTGGGCAGTTGACCGGCCATCACCAGCCAGTCGATGTTGAGGCCGGCCATGCCCCCCATAATTTTGCCCCAGAGGGCTGCCAGCCCGCCAATCCAGGCTCCGGCAATACCGCCCCACCACAACCCGCCCAAAATTGGCACCAGCCAGTGCAGATGATATTTGGCCAGGAGCGGGGTCGACAGGACCAGCAGGGTAGCCCCCAGATAGTGTACAAACAGGCGATACCCCAGCACGCTGACCGCCACAAAAATAACGGCCAGATACAGATTGATGGTGTAGAGGGGGTAGATCATTGCGCTAACGGCCATGATGTACGCCAGCAACGGCCAGCGAATCCCCAAAACGGCCATAGCCACGCCCATCACCAGCACCCAATTGGCCGGGTAAACCGACATATTCCACAGGGTCAGGCTGACCAGGGCGGCCAGGCCAAGGGCGGTGACCGAACTCTCCAGGAAAGCCTGGTAACGGCGGTATAGGTTGTGGGGTCCTCTAAAGGCGTGCGCAATCATAATCCATTATCTTCTATCCCAGTTCTATATGACGTAACCCGCCGTTGTTTCGTTTGGGCAAGAGCGGTTGGGGTTGGGGCGGGTCGGAAGCGGGTCGGGCGTGTTTGCGCGCCCACTGGCGCAGGGCCGTGATTTTGGTCTCCAGGGTTTGCGACAGGGGGATGGTGTTGTTGAGATTTCGGAATAAATCATCGCTACTGAGTTCGGTGCCGTTTTCAAAAGCGTCGTATAGGCCGTCAATGATGATCTGCTCAATTTCTGCGCCGCTGAATCCTTCGGAAACAAGCGCCAGTTGATTTAAATCATAATCCAGCGGGTCTCGACCCCGGGCGGCCAGGTGAATGGCAAAAATCTCGCGGCGTTCTTGCAATTGGGGCAGGTCGACAAAAAAGATCTCGTCAAAACGACCCTTGCGCAACACCTCGGGCGGCAGGGCCGAAATATCGTTGGCGGTGCCAATGACAAACACCGGCGAGGTTTTTTCTTGCATCCAGGTGAGCAGGCTGCCAAACACGCGAGCGGATGTCCCGGCGTCGGAGGTGCCGGAGCCGGTGGCCCCGGCTAGGCCTTTTTCAATCTCGTCCAGCCACAACACACACGGCGATACATTTTCGGCCAGGCGTAATGCACTGCGAATATTTTGTTCCGACGAGCCGACCAGCTCGCTAAAAACGCGGCCCAGATCGAGCCGGAGCAAGGGTAGCTGCCATTGACTGGCAACCGCCTTGGCCAACAGACTCTTGCCAGCGCCCTGTACGCCCAAAAGTAACAAACCTTTGGGTTCGGGCAAACCAAAGCGGCGTGCCTTTTCGGTAAAAGCCATTCCACGCTTGCGCAGCCACTGCTTGACCAGGTTCATCCCCCCCACGTTGGCAAATCCTTCCACCGACTCGTAATACTCCAGCACCTGCGAGCGGCGAATGAGTTGTTCCTTTTCGGCGATGATAATGTTCAAATCCAGCTTGCGGCCCATAACCAGGCTCTTGGCAAACACGTTTTCCGCCTCGATGCAGGTTAAACCACGTGCGGCGTTGAGCACCCACTCCCGTTCGTCCGCGCTCATTTTGAGCTGAACCCCGGCAATCTCTCGCGCCGAGCGGACTACCCGGTCCAGGGAGAGTTCCAGCTCATCTAGGGTGGGTAGCGAATAATCCAAGACGGTGATGTCCTTTTCCAGGTCGGCGGGAAAGCGCAAAATAGGGGAGAGAATGACCAGGGTTTTCCGGCTCTCCTTGAGTTGATTGGTAATATCACGCAGGCGGCGGATGATGACTGGATGGTCTTGTCCACCCCGGCTATCGTCTAAATAAGGGTGAAAATCTTTTAGGACAAAAATAGCGGCTTCTTGCGATTCGGCCACAAAATCCAGGGCATTGAGTGGGTCACGGGTGGCAGGGTCTACTGCTTGGGCCTGGACCACATCGAGTGGCGCAATGCCGTTGGTGAGAGTCCAGCCGTACAATTTTTTGCGACGGTTAATGGCTACTTCGCGCAGGATGTCTTCTATGCGCCGTTCTTCCCAGGAAACAATGTAAATAATGGGATACTTGGCCCGGGTGAGAATATTCAGTTCATCCACACGGTGCAACGTTGACATAGCGCCTACAGCCGGACAAACCGACCACTACTCCCTTTTAGAACTATACATAATGTATGTATGTTTGAATATAACATAATTATGTCTAGTTGTCAATGTAATTAGGGTCTGTCCGGAATTTTAGGACAGAGCGGCGACGGCTCAACGCCTGACCCGGTACCAGATGACCACCTGGACTCCATAGGCAACCACAAAAACGATCAGGCCGATCACGAGCAGCCATAGGATACGGCGGGGGGTCATGACCGTACTAAAGGTAACAGGCGGAACAGGAGTCAGGGCGATGGTTTCCGGCTCATTGCCGGTGGTATCCAGGGGTGATAGGGAATCGCCCACACCGGGGTCGGGCAGGGCGGCGATGACCTGGGGGGCTTCGGCGGCTGGGGCGGGCGGCGCTTCGGTGATGGCGGTTTCGCTTGATGTGACCTGATTGTCAGGAGAAGCGGCTGGAGTTGACTCGGCCATAATTTCATCTTCAGGCGAAAGGGGGGCGAGAGTTGGCGTGAGCGTTGGCGGCAGTGGCGGCGTTGGGGTGGGGGTGTCGGTTGGAGGCAGGGGTGAGGGGGTAGGCGTGGCCGTGAGTGTTAACGCGGGTAGCTGGGGCGCGCGCTGGTTGGGCGAGCCGGTTTCTACCAACACGCGTGGCGCCCCGCCGATGAAACAGTTGGACTTGTTGCTACAAAACGCCCCGGGTAGGGCGATAGTGTAAACGCTGCCACTGGCGGTAATTAATTGCTCGTTACCGCGTTCATCTATCAGCAGGGCCTGGGGAGCAATCGCATTGAGGGTGAACATCGTTGGGGCTGTGGCCATATTCCACAAAACGGTAGTGGTTTGACCGCCCCGGTCCAAAGTGACGATATAAATGTTACTCTCTTGCTGCCAGGTGGCGTTTTGCGTTCCGGCAAAATGGGTGGTGACAACCTGGAAAGCAGTGAAGGCCGGGCGGCGCGAATCGTCGCTGCGGAGCAGGCCGTAGGGCGTTTCGGCGCGCTCGTTGCGCATTTTGAAAAATGCCACCCGTTCGGCGCCACCGGCCAGACCCATGGCGAAGGCCTGAATGACAAAGGCACTCTGCTCTTCCAGAGTTATTTTGAACGGCCCCGGAGCAGCTACCGGCTCGATATAATCCTCCGAGGGCGGGGCATTGGTTTCGTTGACCCAGACGGGTTTGTGACCCAAACCATAGGTGTTGAGAAGATTTCGAATATCGCTAACGACATCAAGAACCTGCCGGGGCGAGTAGTAAACGTGGTAGCTCACGGCGTCAAAATAATAGTTATCACCGGCTGCCTGGGGGTCGGCCTGAATAATATCCAGCAGACGGGCCAAATACTGCCGGTTGCCCCGGTTGTAATCCCAGGTATAAGTCAAACCGGCCAGGTGGACCTGCATCTCTGGATTGACAGCCTTGATTTTGAGATAGGCTTCTTTGAGCAGCCGGTAATAATCTTCTTCGCTGCCTGCCCAGGTGTAACTGGGAGAGTTGGGGTCGGTAATATCGGGTTGGTTCCAGATGACCCAGTGTTTGATGCGCCCGTTGTATTGGGTGGCAATTTTGTAGACAAAATCGCCCCAGGATTCCATCGGCGGCACGGCGGTTGAGGTGCCGCCGGGCGTGGCCCAGGCCGGCGTGCCGATGAGAACCGCCACAACATCGCGCCCGGCCGCAATCTCGGCGTTCAGGAAGGTATCGGGGACATTGGTTGGTTTCCAGTCAAAGTCGCCGGCAGGCTGGACAACGTCCCAACGAAAGAAGACGCGGGTCCAGCCGACTCCGGCGGCGTTAGCTTCGGCGATGTTGACAAAACTGTCGGCAATCCCAAAACGGGGATCAAAGGGAGAGGGAGAGTCGGGTGGCGACGGTTGCTGGGCAGTGGCAGCGGGGGCGAACAGAGCCAGGGATAACAGCCAGAGCAGGCCAGCCAGTTTGATGAACCACGGTGTCTTTCTTGTAGTCATACTAAAGAGTTTACATAAAAATTGGGGTTTTGTAAAGTGAGGTGAGTGGTTTGGATACCTCCCAATTTTTGGGCCATAGGGTGGGGACAGGACATTGTCCTGTCCCTACCGCCAAAATTTTGGGACCTACCCCATTGGTTTAGGCGCAGGCGGGCGGAGTTTCGGAGTGGATTTTTACCCCTTGTAGTGACGAGGCAACCCGGTACCCGGTTCTTTTGCTTAATCAATTTGTCTCCGAACTGTCTTGCCACTAGGCCAAATTCATCCGCTTAAACAGCCACGGCGCGCCACCGCTGGCCCAAAAACCGGCGATAGCATAGTGCACAATTTCCAGAGGAAGATGGAAGATACTTTGGGAGGAAGGAAGGATAAATTTCAGTCCAAAATAGATGGCAATCAGGGTGAGCAACCCTACTCCCAAGCGTAAGGCCCGCCGGGTAACCGATCCGGCCACCTCAAAACCGATGCTTCGATCATCAAAGATGATGCCCAGGCTCAAGCCGGACAGGACACCGAAGACGGCCACCGTATCGGGATGAGGGTGGACGAGGATAATCAGCAAGGGAAGCGCCGTAGCCAGGCCAATTTGGGATGATACCGGCAAGGCTGAGAGTTTGCCGGTCAGGGTGTTTTCATATTTGATAAACAGCATCAGGATAAGCAAACCCAGGATGGCGCCGCCCAGCAAATCGGTGGGGAAGTGGACGCCCAGATAGACGCGGGAAAAACTGACCAGGATAAAAATCGCCACGGCCAGAATCCACACCCAGAAACGTTGGAAGTGGTAGGCCAGGTAAAACCAGAGGGTCAGAGACGATTGGGTATGGCCGCTGGGTATCCCCGGCCCAGTGGCTCTATTGTTGAGTTTGAGGATGGGGCTGGTAGTTTCTGAGGGCCATTCGAAAGGGCGGGGATGGCCGATGAGGAGTTTGGCCCAGGTATTAACGGCTATTGAGATCAAGATCAAATAAGCCAACCGCCGGCCTACAGATTTATCAATGGTCCAGATGATAAAGGGAAAGATAAGTAGAAAAAATTCTGCTTCACCCAGAAAGGTGATCATATTAAAAAAGCCGTCCAGGATAGGATTGTGGACGGCTTGAATAGATACGATGAGGTTATTGCCCCATTCCCAGATTGATTCCATCATAGATGAGTGCTTGTCCTCCTCAAGGCCGTTGACGCTAACAAGTCAGGGACCAGCCTGCCCCCTGTTGCCGTGTTCACGCCTGGCAAAATACGGCGACCCTCAATGAATATGGAAGCGATATTGCCCCGGCTGGCCGGTTAACGCTTACCCCAAAGAATATGCCAATTGGCCGGTGTTGTTGGTTAAGTGATTTTTGACAATCTTGACCAACTCGATTGGATCAAACGGTTTGGCAATAAAATCCTTGGCTCCGGCATTTTTGGCCCGATTACGATTGTCGCCGGTGGACCAGGCCGAGAGAACAATGATGGGAATGTGCCGGGTATCCGGGTCGGATTTTAATGCTTCCATCACACTATGGCCGTCTAACTTGGGCATAAAGAGGTCCAGTAGAACTAAATCGGGGTGCTGATGCTCGATCTTTTGCAGGGCTTCCTGACCATCACAAGCTTCTACCAGGGTAATACCGGTATTTTTCAGGATAACCCGCATCATCTCACGGTGTTCGAAATCGTCCTCGGCGTAGAGAATAGTTGGCATAGTCCTGGCTCCTGTAGCATGGAGTTTTAAGGTTCAAATAGACTTTCGATTTTTTCCCGGTTTTGAGGAAGTATCTATAGAAAGACTTATCTCTAATTTACCACAAATTGACCAAATACACTGTTACAATCCGGTTACAATTTTAAGGAAGCGCCCGGGATAGCATTATCCAAAGTCGCAAGAAGTCGATGAGCCGGGGTCAGCGTCCGGGCTATTTGTTGGTGGGTATGGCCGCAGGGCAATCGCGTGTATTATGTAAAATAATTTGATAAATAGGATAGCAGAGGTCATACTTTCGTGAAACTAATTCAAATCAGGAG
>JAFGNV010000150.1 GCA_016926805.1 Anaerolineae bacterium | reverse complement strand
TTTTTTGGTGAAAATTGAGTATACCTCGAGTGGTAGCCGTTTCTTAAATCTTTACCCTTTCATTAAAAGTGTACGGTAGAGAATCTTAACCTAAGAGTGAAACTTTGTCAAAAAATTAATAATCGTTTTTAATTTGTTTTCAGGGTAGATATTGCGGCTGGGTTAAGCCACAACGTCACTTTACCACTGGAAGGTGAAATTTGCTGAGAGAGTTCAAATGTCAGTTGTTGGCCATTGGCGGAAATGGTCAGTTGGTAAAAACGGCCCCGGAAGAGACAGGAGACGATCTCTCCCTCAATCGCGATCCCATTACCGGAGGGGGCCAGGCTAGCCGCCTCCGGCCGAACCAGAACGCTGACTTTGGCACCGGGAGAAAGCTCGCTGCCGGTGATGGGCCAAACGCCCAGGGGGGTTTCAATACGCCCGTCGGGCAGGCAGGTGGTCTCGAATAAATTGGTGAATCCCAAAAAACGAGCCACAAACGGCGTGGCCGGTTGGCAATAGAGTTGTTCGGGGGTGGTGTCCTGTTCAAGGCGACCCTGATTCATCACAATCACCCGGTCGGCCACGGCAAAAGCTTCCGTCTGATCGTGGGTCACATAAATGGCGGTTAGCCCGACCTGTTTAAGAATTTGCCGTATCTCCAACATCAATCGTTCGCGTAAAGCCCGGTCTAACGAGCCGAGGGGTTCATCCAGCATCAGGAGGCGGGGATTGGGGGCCAGGCTGCGGGCCAGAGCGACCCGCTGGCGTTCGCCGCCGGAAAGGCTGTTGACATCACGTTCCTCAAAACCGGCCAGCCCCACCAAATTGAGCATTTGTTTGACTCTGCCGGCGCGGTCTGCCTGTTTTTTCATTTGTAAGCCAAAGCCGACATTTTGGCCAACATTTTTGTGAGGAAAAAGGGCAAATTCCTGAAACATCAAGCCAAAATCGCGTCGGTGGGGCGGCACATCAGCCAGATTTTGTCCGGCAAAGCTGATATTGCCTGCATCTGGTATTTCCAATCCGGCAATCAACCGCAGCAGGGTTGTTTTGCCACAGCCAGAGGGGCCAAGTAAACACAGGATTTGACCCTCATTCAGGGCAAATGAAACGCCAGCTACAGCCAGGGTGTCATCGAATGATTTTTGGACCTGGTCAACTTGTAAGCTGGCTTGTTTCATTCCTCCTCCTCTTCCACATCGATTTTCACGGTTCGGTGGAATTGCGAACCGTCCAGCAACTTCACCTTCAGTTCATAACTGGTATCATATTTTGGGCATACTTTTTTCTTGCCGGTACTCTCAACACTTTCGCCATCCAGAATTACCGACGATGCCCCTTCGACCTTCCATCTTAATTGAGTACATTCGTCTCTGACAATCTTTGTCTCCTCGGCCTCAAAAGAGATGCTGTAACCACGCGGAGCCGGGCTGGGGGTAAGCGTAACGGTTGAGGTAGCAGTGGCGATAGGCACCGGCGTATTCACCACCGGCGTAGCCGTGGGTTTTCGGGGCGGCAGGGTCAAATGGATGATCACTGTCGGGGTTGGCGTTCGGGGAGGGCGAGGCGTAGCTGTGGGGACGAGGGTATTTGTGGCCGTTGGTTCCACCGTTACGGTTTCCAGATTGGCGGTTGGTATGAAGCTGGGAAAGGTTGACGTTGGGGAAGGCGAGGGCGGCGAGGGAGCAGTGGTTGGTGAAAGCGGGAAAATACGCTCAAAGGGCAACACGGTCAGCATAGCCATGCCTATACACACCAAAACAACCAGACCAGCCAAGATAGCAATGGTTAGAGCTTGGGCGCGAGACATTGTTTTTCCCCTTCTGGACCGATTGTACCCCAAAACAAAGGAATAACCAAAACGGTTTTATCTTCAACGTCCCTGCCACCAGTCTTTTCGAACGCGGGGATCCATAAATCTTCCGGCATCACGGATGGCTACTTGAATTTCGGTGGTTTGCGCCCGGCCAAACGCCTGCCCGGCCCGTAGCGCCGGAAGACGACCCCGTCCGGCGGCGTTCGTTTGCTCGTAGAGAGCCAGCAGGTTGGATTCGACGCAAATTCCCTCCACGTGGAGCGTGTAACCGGATACCACGTTATCTTCCCCGGTGTACTTGAGAGTAATCCGGTTGGAATCGGCAAATAATACCAGCACCGTGTACCCCTGGCCCAGGTTGTAACCAGAGAAGGGAACGTGAATGGTTTCGGCCGGTTCAACCTGAAGCCCGGTCAGGGTGACCTCAACGTCGGTGATTGGGTCACCAGCCGAGTTGGTGTCCCAATCCCAGTGGTTCACTTGATAAACCCTGTTGAAAATTGGCGTTCGTTGGTCGGTAAATAGGCCAACCAATTGAGGTGCTTGCTCGTCGGCCGAACCGACCAGGTCGATGAAACCCAGGTGGGCCTGGGTGGGCGTGTAGCCCCGCAGGGCCAGATTCAGGTCGGCGTGCTCAGCGGCGGGGCGGTCGGTAGGCGGGCCGACCACGGCCAGCGTGCCGTAACTTTCGGCCGGAATGGGGTCGCAGGGAGCCAGTCGAGCCTCCTCGGATTCGGGAGTGGGGGTGTTAAGAGGAGTCAAAGCCATACTGTTCCAGCGGGTCTGACCGGCAACTACATAAGCCGGTTTAGTAATTGGTTCATAATCGGGATGGTCTACCGAAACAAGGTGCTGCCCGGCTGGCAATGTTTCAAATAGGTAGATGCCTCGGCTGTTAGAACGAACTTCCTGTCCGGCGACAGAAACGGCCGCCGCCGCTAACCTATCGCCGGTTTGGGCGTTGGAAATCAGGCCGATGAGTTTGCCGGTGGTGGGAACGGCGGTTAGAGTTGGCGTTGTTGTTGGGGTAGAGGTAGGGACCGGGGTGAACGTGGCGGTAGGCAGGGGGGTGGGTGTATCCTGCGGGGTGAGCGCCATACTGTTCCAACGGGTTTGGTTGGCTACCACCACGACCACTTTGGCAAGTGGGTTGAAGCCGGGATGATCAATCGATACAAGCCGCTGTCCGGCAGGCAGGTTGTTAAACAAGTAAACGCCTCGGCTGTCGGTTTGAACCATCTGGTCTTCCGCAGAAATCACAACCCCTACCAGCCTGTCGCCGGTTTGGGCGTTGGTAATCAGGCCGATGAGTTTGCCGGTTTGCGTGGCAGGGACGGGGGTCGATGTTGCGGTTGGTTTGGGCGTTGGCGTGAAGGTGGCCGTTGGCGATGGCGTGGGTGGCTCGAGCGGCTGTAAGGCAAGGCTATGCCAACGTATCTGGTTGGAGACAACGTAAGCGGACTCACTAACAGGCTTGAAACCGGGCTGGTTCACGGTAACGATAACTACTCCGGCAGGCAGATCACCAATCAAGTAAACGCCGCTTTGATTCGTTTGCCCGATTTGCCCGGCAACGGACACGATCACCCTGGCCAATGGTTGGCCGGTTTTGGCGTTGGTAATGAGGCCGGTGAGGGTGCCCGGCTGCGCGGTGGGAGTTACGGTTGGGGTTTTGGTCACCGTGGGGGTAGAGGTAGGTGTTGGCGTGTTGGTGGCGGTGGGGGTGGGGGTGGCGGTGTGAGTCGGGGTTGGGGTGTAGGTGGGAGTCGGTGTCGTGGTGGCAGTTGGGGTGGGCAAGGCCATCATCGAAAAGCTGTTCCAGCGGACGGTGTTGGCCACCACCATGCCCGGCTGGGCGGTGGGATGAAATTGCGGATGTTGGGCCAATACCGTCTGTTGGCCGGAGAGCAAACCGTCAAGTTGATATATCCCGGATTGATTGGTCAGCACCATCTGCCCGTTAGCCGAAACAACCGCGCCGGTTACGCGTTGGCCGGTTTCGGCGTTGGTGATGAGGCCGGTGAGCGAACCGGTGTTGGCGGCTGGAATCGGGGTTGGCGGGAGGGGGGTCGAGGTTTGGGTGGCGGTGTTACGGGGCGTGGGCGTGGGAGTGTGGGTGGGAGTTGGGGTAATGGTTGGGGTACGCGTTGCGGTGGGGTCGATACCTGGGGTCAAGGCAATACTGTTCCATACCAATTGGCCTTTAATGACAACCCGCGGTTTTTCGGCGGTGATGTAGCCGGGAAAACGAGCGGTCACCACTTGTAATCCTTCGGTGACTCCTTCAAAGCGGTAATAACCTTGCCCATCGGTGAGAATAGATTTGCCGTCCACCGAAACGGCGACCCCGGTTAAAGGTTCGCCGGTGGTTGCATCGGTGATGAGGCCGATGAGCGAACCGTGACCGGGGGTGGGCGTGGGAGTGGGGGTGGGCAAAACCGGCGTAGGGGGGAGAGGCTCATTGTAGCGCAGGGCGCGGGTTAAATCCAGGTAGTAGTTACCATAGGACTGGCTGGGTTCAATCTGGCTGTGTTCGAGCCACTCGTTGAAACTGGTGATAATCAACATATCCGGGTCGGTGGCCATGGCCGCCGACCAAGATTCTTTATAAAACTCGCCGGTGCCCCGGTCGCGGTAATTCTTACTCTCCCGGCCCAAATGACGCTCGTCGAAGCCGGGCATGGTGGTGGCAACCCAGTAACGATCTACCTTGAAAAACCAGTCGTACCAGCGCACCAGGTTGCGCCAGTGCAGCAGGGTTTCGGCCACATCCTCGGCCCAGGCGATATTGTAGAGATGGTGGCCGTCAAAATGGGCCTGGTAGCCTAAATCAGTGCCGTCGGCAATCCAGAGGGTAGTGTGATGGGGATCAACTTCCTGGCGGATGCTGGCCCACTCGTCAACCGTAAACCGCTCCTGCTGCCAGAAAAAGATGACGGGCTTATTGTTGAAACGAAAATAAGCCGCATGTTGGGTGTGCGTATTGAGCAAATATTTTAGCGCGGCAACCACGTCGGCCCGGGTGACCAAAAAAGGGCTGCGCGTTTCAAAATCAATGGCAGCCTTAAAGCCGCGCCGCTGGGCTTCGGCCAGCAGCAGGCGAAAGTTGGATTCGGTTTGATTGTAGGCAGTCTGAGGTCCGTACCACGACATCACCAGGCCCTGAATACCAACGTTCTGGGCCTGGCGAACGTGACGGGCAATGACCGCCGGATCGCTGCTGTGGTAGGGTTCAAGGGGCAAATCGGGCGACAGCCCCGACGTCCACGTTGCCTCATCGTACCAGCCATAATAAAACGCCAGCAGTGGAGGCAGTTCCGGGGTGGCTGATACGGCTTGGCGCGGGATTGTTGACCATTGAATAAGCAAAAGGGCAAGCGGGAGCGCTGGCAGCCATAACCAGCGCAGAAGGTTACGGTTCATGCTATACTCTGGCAACACAGATAATGACGGCTTAAACGGCTTATAAAAGTGCAAAACGCCCCATCATATCGGGCATACTCTATTCATAATGACCGAAACGAGGGGAAAAGTCAATAGGAAATCCGGGCAAGGACAGGAGTCCTATGCTGATTTTGGCGGAGTATTTGGAGGAAAAACCCACAAGGCCGCTGCCAGTTCCATGCCAATAACCTGCTCGGCCCGACCAATTTTCAGGCGGAGCGGGCCATTGAACGGGGCGCGGTTGACCAGTTCAAAAGACGCGCCGGGAACCAGGCCGATTTCGGCCAGATATTTTAGTTTTTTCGGTTCGTGGGTTTTGGTCCGGCTGATACTGCCTCTGGCTCCTGGCGGGAGTACGGTCAGTGGTCTATCATCAACTTGGGGCATCACCCCCTCACGGCTTGGAATCGGCTCGCCGTGGGGGCAGGTGGCAGGATGATTGAGCATGTCGTCGATGCGGTCTTCGAGGCGCTGATTGACGCCTTTTTGCATCACATCGGCCTCGTAGTGTACCTCGTGCCAGCCGAACTTGAGCACATCCACCAGGAAACACTCCACCAGCCGGTGGCGGCGAATATTCAGCAGCGCCGCTCTTTGGCCCGAGGGGGTAAAACGTACACCCTTGTAGGGTAAATGCTCGACCAATCCATTTTTGTGGAGCCGACGAACCATCCGAACGGTGGCCGGTCCCGAGACATTGAGTTGTTCGGCCAGAGCCGTTGTGCTGACCCAGGCCTTACCCTGTCCCAGGCGATAGATTTCACCCAGGTAATCGCGCATGGTTTCACTGATCTGGTCGTTAGGATTGGGATGTGTTTCTGCCTGCATCCGGTTGAATTCCTAAAAAATTTCTAACCCAGGTTAAAAATAAACTTATCCCTGGCTAGGTTTCGCGTTAACGCCGGGCTATTGATTCATTGCCTAACCTACTATAGCATTGAGGCCATAATTTGTAAAATAGATTTTATAAAAATTACTAAAATAAATAAAGGAGTAAAATTAGTCCGATGCAGCACAACACTTTTTTAACGTTTGTTTTGGGCGGTTTGATGATGGCCCTGCTGGGCTGCGGAGCGCAAGTTGCTGCCGGCGAACCGGCGGTAAGCCAGTCGGCGCCGTCCGGGGGAACCTTGACCATTTATGCGGGGCGGACCGAAGATTTGGTTGGACCGTTGATTGAGCAATTCGAGGCGGAGTCGGGACTCGAGGTGGAAGTTCGTTACGGCGATACGGCTCAGATGGCGGCAACGATTTTGGAAGAAGGCGATAACAGCCCAGCCGATGTTTACTACGGTCAGGATGCGGGAGCCTTGGGCGCGCTGGCTAACGCGGGACGCCTGGCACGGCTGCCGGAGGTTCTGCTGAATCAGGTTGACCCCCGCTTCCGTTCGCCCGATGGACTGTGGGTTGGCACGTCGGGCCGGGCGCGGGTGGTGGTCTACAACACCGACCAGCTGAGTGAAGCAGATTTGCCCGATGATATTTTTGGTTTCTGTGCCCCAGCGTGGCAGGGGCGTCTGGGCTGGGCGCCGACCAATGGCTCTTTTCAGGCCTTTGTAACAGCGCTACGGGCGGTTGAGGGGGAAAAACGCGCTCGGGAATGGTTGTCGTGCATCCAGGCCAACGAGCCGGTCTTTTATCCCAACAATACATCCATTGTGGCTGCGGTAGGTGCAGGCGAGATCGAGGCCGGGTTTGTCAATCATTATTATCTCTTCCGCTTTCTGGCCGAGCATCCCGATTTTCCGGCCCGTAATTACCATCCCCGCGCTGGCGATGTGGGTGCAATGATCAATGTGGCCGGGGTAGGTATTGTCAATACTACCGCTAACCGCGAGGCGGCGGAGAAGTTTGTAAGCTTTCTCCTGAGCCAGAGTTCACAGGCATATTTCAATGCAGAAACAAATGAATATCCTCTGGCTAATCAGAATATCGAATTGAATCCGTTGCTCACGCCGCTGCGCAACATTCAAACCCCGGCCATCGACTTGAATGAGTTGGAAGACCTGGATGGAACCCTGCAATTACTGCACGAACTCGGAATTTTGTAACCTCAGGAATTATCTATGGCTGTAACCAACATCAAACTTGCGCTTACCTTTAAACCACGTTCCCTCCATTGGGCCTATCGTGTTTCAGTTGGCCGCCGCCCGCCTCTTTTTTTGGTGCTTGGGGCGATGGTTGTGGTAGGGGCCGTAGTTTTGCCATTTATTTACTTGCTGGGGAGAGCTTCCGGGGCTGGTCTGAGCCAGATGGCCAACATTTTGCTCAGGCCCCGTACGCTCGAAATCCTCCTGAACAGTATCGGCCTGGCCTTATCGGCCACCTTGGCCGCAGTGATGATAGGGGTAGTATTGGCCTGGCTCACCGTGCGCACCGATCTGCCGGGGCGCAAGTTCTGGGCCGTCATCGCGGTTTTGCCCCTGGCCCTGCCTTCTTACGTGGGAGCTTTTACCTTGATTGCCGCGCTCGGCCCGCGAGGTTTGCTCCAGGGGTGGTTGGCGCCGCTTGGTGTGGAACGACTACTTTCTATTTATGGTTTTCCCGGTGCCCTGCTGACCCTCACGGTGTTCACTTATCCGTACGTGCTGCTCAGCGTTCGGGCTGGTCTACGCGGGCTAGATGCCAGTTTGGAACAAGTCGCCCAGAGCCTGGGTCGTAGCCCCTTCAGAGTTTTTTACGAGATTACCCTGCCCCATCTACGACCCTCTATTTTGGCCGGGGGATTGTTGGTTGCGCTCTATACCCTGAGCGATTTTGGCGCGGTGTCTCTTTTGCGTTTCGATTCCTTTACCCGGGCCATATACTTGCAGTATAGCGCCTCGTTTGACCGGAGCGCAGCGGCAGTGTTGGGGCTGTTACTCGT
This sequence comes from Anaerolineae bacterium, assembly GCA_016926805.1. GTDB lineage: Bacteria > Chloroflexota > Anaerolineae > 4572-78 > J111 > JAFGNV01. Next base: position 6,458 of record JAFGNV010000150.1, on the reverse strand, counting down.
TGTTCTGGCCGGGTTGATTTTATTTTTCGAAGGCTGGATGCGCGGCCAGGCTCGCGCTTATTGTCGCAGCGCGGGGTCAATTTGCCAACCACCCTTGGTAAAATTGGGCCGGTGGCGCTGGCCGGCGTTGGCTTTTAGCATGCTGGTGGTAATGCTTGGCGTGATCTTGCCGCTATTGGTGATTGGCTTCTGGCTGGTTCGCGGCTGGGTGGCAGGTGAGGTGTTAAATTTGCGTCCAGAAATCATCTTAAATTCCGTATTTGTTTCTGCCCTGGCCGCCGGCGTGGCCATTATGGCCGCCCTGCCGGTTGCTTTGTTAGCCGTGCGCTTTCCTAACCGGGCCAGTGTTTGGCTGGAACGGAGTACCTACCTGGGCTATGCGCTGCCAGGGATTGTCATTGCGCTGGCCCTGGTCTTTTTGGGGGCCAATTATATACCCTTGCTGTATCAAACCCTGGCTCTGCTGATTTTTGCCTACGTGGTGCGTTTTTTGCCGCAGGCGGTGGGGAGCGCGCGGGCGTCGCTTTTGCAGGTCAACCCGTGTTTGGAGGAAGCGGCGGGGAGTTTAGGCTACGCTCCCTGGCAGGTGCTACGAGCGGTCACCGTGCCCTTACTCCGGCCCGGTCTGATGGTTGGTTTGGTCCTGTTTTTTTTGACCAGTATCAAAGAATTGCCGATGACTCTCCTGCTCGGCCCAACCGGATTTCAAACCCTGGCTACCCGCATCTGGAACGCCACCGAGGGAGCCTTTTTTGCTCGCGCGGCAGTGCCGGCGTTGTTGCTGGTGATGGCTTCGGCTGTTTCTATCTGGATCATCTTGGGTCAGGAAGAGAAGAGAGCTAGGAATCTGTGAAAATCGGGGCAAGTTGGTTGTCAGGAGCGGAACAGGGTGATATACTGGTAGGTGAGTTCTTGGGCAAAACAGTAAAACAAAAGGAGGTCAGCAAGCAATGAAATACCGCACTCGAGACGAACATTTTTTTGATCCAAGCCCCAAACGCATCCTGGCGTTGGATGGGGGCGGAATCCGGGGGGCGCTGACGCTGGGATATCTGGCCCGGATTGAGAATATCCTGCGGCAGCGTGTTGGCGGCGATCCTGATTTTAGATTGTGCAATTATTTTGACCTCATTGGGGGAACGTCTACGGGATCAATCATTGCCACCGGCCTGGCAATGGGGTTTTCGGTAGAGAAGCTGCAACAACTTTATCTAAGCTTGTCGAACGAGGTCTTCAAAAAGCCGTTGCTGCGTTTGGGGGTCTTTTCTTCAAAATTCCCCTCCGAGCCGCTGCTGGAAGCTCTTTCCGAATTTTTTGGCGATAATACCTTGGGCAGCGATAAACTGCGAACCGGACTGATGGTAATGACCAAGCGGCTCGACACCGGCAGCCCGTGGGTGCTTCACAACAACCCTAAAGGCAAATATTTCAATCCCAGGTCAACGGGTGGTGGAATCGCCAATCGAGATTATTTATTGCGAGAAATTGTGCGGGCCAGTACAGCCGCGCCCCATTACTTTGAACCGGAAGAGATAAGCGTGGCCCAGGGTGTGGTGGGCGCCTTTGTGGATGGTGGGGTCAGTCCCTACAATAACCCGACCCTGCAGTTGCTTTTGCTGGCTACGCTGGAAGGGTATGGACTCAAATGGCCGCTTGGTGTCGATAAGTTGCTGGTGGTGTCTGTTGGCACTGGCTATCGGGAAGTTCGATTGGAGGCTAAAGAAGTGTTGGAAATGCCAGCCATCCAACTGGCAGCCCAATCGGTGCTCTCAATTATGGGCGACTGTGATTGGCTGGGGCAGACCGTGTTGCAGTGGCTATCCCACAGCGCTACGCCCTGGAAAATTGATAGCGAGATGGGTGATTTACAATCGGACGTGTTGAGCGGCGGACCGGAGTTACTTACCTACTTACGTTACACCCTGGCTTACGATTCTGCTTGGCTTAAAGACAATCTCAATGTTGACCTGGCCGAGGAGGAAACTGCCAGTCTATTTGCCATGGATAACCCCAAGAACGTAGAAAAATTATCAGACCTGGGCGCGATCGCGGCGTCGGTCCAGGTGAAGGAAGATCATTTCCCGGCCATATTTGATCTATACTCAACAGCGTCATAAAATAACACAAATCCGCAGAGAATCTTGTTACTTTTTAATGCTGTTGAGTATATAACCCCGGATCGATTGTTAATAACCTGCTAATGAAGTTAGTAGCTTCATTGTGGTATGAAGACCCTAAAGGTGTGCGAATCGTAGATTCGCGGAGACCTTTAGGGTCTGGATAGCTGAGTTCAGAAAAAGGTGACAGTCACTGGTTAAAGTGACTGTCACCTGCGAATCACCTGCTAATTATCGAACCGAGGTTAATAGTGTAACCGACCCCATATTACAATAGCCGCAGTTACCCTGGCTCAATTGGTTACCGACGAGCGAAGTTTTTGCTCTTACCCGGACAAAGTGGGGCAGAGAAAAAAGCAGCGTATTTGTCACCTCTCGAATCCTCAGTTTGGAAATTCCATGTATAATAGATAGGATTAGAGTTTGACCGGATATCTGGTTAATCCTGTCGATTTATCGAACTCAACATCCCCTAAATCTTTATCAGATTTATTTTTCCGGTGAGAAACACCCATCGGGTCATCAGTAAATTAAAGCGGTATGTTTGCCAACTCTACCTGAAGATGGGTGTTTGAGAACGCGATTGCTGTTAAGCGAGGCTTGCCGCAGGCCGGGGAAATGAATTGGAGCCATACAGCATGACAAATTCCTCTGGGTCATCTAATTTGTCCTCAGCACAGGTTGTATACCTGAACACCCTCATGAAAAAAGTGTCTCGCTCTTTTGCCTTGGTGGTGCCTTGTCTGGAGCCTCCGCTCAACCATTGGATGGCGACAGCTTATCTGCTGTGCCGGGTGGTAGATAACGTAGAAGACTGTCTTCAACCGACGGCCTGGAAGAGACAGCGTTTTGCCGAGTTTGAACGTTTGCTGGCCGAACCGGAGCTGGCGCCGGAAATCCTATCCTCGTGGCAAGAACAAGCCTGGCCCGGACTGACCCCCGACGAGCAGCAGTTAATGATCTTGCCTAATGGGCATCTCTTGTGGCAAATCTATGCCGCCATTCCCGCCGAATCTCAAACTATTATCCGCTACTGGACGCAAGCAATGGCCTTGGGGATGAGTCAGCTTGAAGACAAAGAGCGGCCACCTCATTTTAAGTCATACGACGGGGTACAGGTTTTAAGTGAGGAAGCAGATTACAATACCTATTGTTACTACGTGGCCGGAACCGTCGGCCACATGAGCACCGAATTGGTGATCCAGCACTATGATCTAAATAACGGCGTGGCCGACACGCTGCGCCAAACTTGTGAGGCCTGTGGGCGGGGACTCCAAAAAACCAATATTGTCAAAGATTTTGCCCAAGATTTGGCCCGAGGAATCTGCTATTTGCCCGCCACCTGGTTACAGGTAACCAATTATACTCCCTTGGCTTTACAGGGCGCTCCGCCGGATTGGGCCGGAAAGGTGCTGGGTGATGTGGTGGCAGAATTACAAACGTCCACCCAGTATGTCCTCGCCTTGCCCTACGAGGCCACCGGCTATCGAATGGCCAGTTTGTTATGCCTGTTGCCCGCTTTTGAAACCCTGCTGTTGGCGGCGCAGCAGCACAAATTTCTCTTTACCGCCAACCACCACGTAAAAATATCTCGCCAAAAGATGGCTCAGTGTTTACAGTGGGCGCAGGGAATGATCGACAACAATGCCGCGATTGAGCAGTATAGCCACCAACGCCAGCAAATGATCAAACGCAAGCTGGCAGAAACAGAACTTGTTTCTGAATAAGAACTCTACGCCGCCAAATTGCTCAGATGATGCGATATTGTTTTTAAGGTTGGATATAGCTTCTGATACTGCGCATACAGCGGCTCATATCTGGCCACGGTTTCGGCCTGGGGAGTGGTTGAGCCGGTAATTTTTACCCCGGCGGCGCAGGCCGCGTCTACATCTGGCCATGCCCCGGCCCCAACCCCGGCCAGGAGGGCTGCGCCGTAGGCCGCGCCCTCGGTGGTGTTGACCGTTACCAATTCCGCGTTGAGCACATCGGCCAGAATCTGTCGCCATAGCGGGCTTTTGGCACCGCCGCCGGATACCCGCACCTGGTTGATTTCGGCCAGCCCCGCCGATTTCATCAGTTCAAAACTGTCGCGCAGACCAAAGGCCACACCTTCCAACACCGACCGGGTCAAATGAGCCTGGCTGTGCCGCACGGTCAGGCCGACAAATGCCCCCCGAGCCAGGGGATCAGGGTGGGGGGTGCGCTCGCCGGTGAGGTAGGGCAAAAAGAGCAACCCTTCGCTGCCGGGCGGAACATTGTTGGCGGGAGCCAGGAGGGTGTCAAAATCGGTGCCGGGCGCTAAAGTGTCGCGGTACCAACGTAGACTCCCCGCCGCCGAAAGCATCACGCCCATCAGGTGCCAGCGACCGGGCACAGCGTGACAGAAAGCGTGCAGTCGTCCCTCCGGCTCAATGAAGGCTTCGTCGGTGCTGGCAAATACCACGCCCGACGTGCCCAGCGTCAGGGCCACAATGCCCGGCTGCACCGCGCCCACGCCCACGGCTTGCGCTGCCTGGTCGCCGCCGCCGCCGACAACGGGCGTGCCCTCCTTTAGCCCGGTTGCCTGTGCTGCCGCCGCCGATACCCGGCCGGTGATTTCCGGGCCTTCGTGTGTGGGCGGCAGTAAGTGAGGAGAAATATTCAATGCCTTCAACACTTCCGCCGACCAGTCGCGCTGGGCCAGGTTGAAGAGAATTGTGCCCGAACCGCCAGCGCGGTCGGTGGCATAAGCCCCGGTCAGCTTGTAACGGACATAATCTTTGGGTAACAACATTTGCCTGACCTTAGCATACACTTCCGGCTCGTTTTTCTGCACCCATAAAATCTTGGGCGCGGTGAAGCCGGTCAGGGCGTCGTTGCCGGTGATCTCAATGAGCCAGGCTTTGCCCAGCCGGGCACGGATGTCGTCACATTCCGCCCCGGTGCGCTGGTCGTTCCAGAGGATGGCTGGGCGCAGCACCTCACCCGCTTCGTCGAGCAGGGTCAGGCCGTGCATCTGGCCGGTAAGGCCGATGGCGGCGACCTTATCAGCAGAAATGCCGGTGTCCTGCAATACCTGTTTGATGCTGTTGACCGTCCCGTTCCACCAGTCTACCGGGTCTTGCTCGCTCCAAAGGGGTTGAGGGGTAGAAAGGGATAACTCGGTTGTAGCAGCGCCAACCACGCTGCCTTTTTCGTCAATCAACAAAGCCTTGACCCCGGTGGTGGAGGAGTCGATGCCTAAAAAATAGCTCATGATGGTCTCCTTGTTTGAGATATAGTTGTTCAGTTAATGTTTTTGGTAGGGACAGGACATTGTCCTGTCCCTACTGGCTGGAAATCTAAATTCTTTTCTGAACATCTATAGATTAAATCATTCAATCCTTACGACCCATCAAGGCGCGAATGATCTCCATTTCCAGCAGTTCGTAATTCCGTTCGGCAATGAGAGAGTCGATGTAGGCGGTATCCAGACTGCGCACCACGTCGAGCAAGGCCAGAAAGATTTCTTTGCTGTTGGCCAGGTGTTGGGTGGCCAGTTCCGCTTTTTGGGTGCGCATGGCTTTGACATCCAGGCCGACAAATTCACCGTTTTGACCAAAACCGTTGCGATCCAGCACCCACACCTGCATAAAGGCCCGCCGTAGATCGACTGAGCCAAAGGCTTTGTCCTCGTCAAACTTCAGGCCGTTTTGGTCGTTCAGGTGGACGCTCCACAGTTTTTTGTGGGCAATGGCATAGGCCATTTCGTCGGACGGGTCCAAACCGGCCAGAATGGCGTGCGCCGACTCGACCAGACTGCCGACCCGTTCGGGGTCGTCGGTGAGATAAGCCAGGGCAATGGCGTGGCCGATGGTGGGAATGTAGGCCAGGTCCATTGGCTCGTTGGGTTTTGGCTCGATGAGGATTTTGATATCCGGGTCTTGGGCCAGCATCACGTTAATTGCCGTAACCAATTGCGCTACGGCCCGGCTGGCGTCTTTGGCCTCGCGGATGTAGGTGCCTTCACGGGCAAACCAGACAACTATCTTGTTCGCTCCCACCGTTTTGGCAATATCGACGCACTGTCGGGCGCGGTTCAGGGCGTATTGCCGCTCGGCAGGATTGTTGGAGGTGAAACCGCCGTCAATGGTGCGGGGGTCTTCCCACAGCCGGGGCGCGACAAATTCCGCCACCAGACCCTCCCCGTCCAACAGACGTTTCATTTCTTTGGCGGCTTTTTCTATCTCTGCGTCGGATAGTTTGGCCAGGTTGGGCACGGCATCATCATCGTGAAACTGCACCCCGTCGAAGCCTAATTTTTTGTATGTTTTTAGTTTTTGGGCAAAGGGAACGCTGGGGCGCACCGGCGGGCCAAAGGGA
>JAFGNV010000149.1 GCA_016926805.1 Anaerolineae bacterium | reverse complement strand
GGTAAAGAGGTTGATGGCTCCATCGGATACTTATGACATTACATTGGAGAGTTAGAGATATTTATGTAAATAGAACAAATGTTTTGCGTGTTTAACGCAGCCGTTCGAGAATAGATGCGATATACAAGCCTTAAAGATTGGAGAGTGAGGTAAAATGAAAACCTATTGTTCATCGAGTTGGTATTGGTAGTCAACAAAATCATCATTGAGTTTGGCTTGCTCAACTCGTGCTCCCATCTTATTAAACCACCGATCATATCCTTTACCTGTTCAATTTCGTCTTTCCCCCACTTTCTAGCATGCAGCAATTCATCAAGCGCTTGGTTCTCTTTTTCGGTCAGGAGTTTGGTAAATTTGTCGATTCGTTCAAGATTTGATTACCCTCCAATGAACGAATTTACCTCTCATTTTATCACAATTCTCTTCAATGTGTCTGCAACATGTTGAGAATTGAATTATGAAAAAGGCCAGCAATCACTGGCCTTTGAAGTCTACAAATCTGAGTGGTTAGTTTTTCTGTATTAGTTGAATTTACTCACGTACTAATACTCGCGAATCGGCAATCAACAAATACCCCCGGCTGCGTACATTCTTGATACACGGAATTTTGCCCAAGTGTAGTTCCAGTTTCCGCCGCAGTGTACGAATAAGTGGGCGGAGTAATTGACCAGCCTCCTGGCTGTCTGTGTTTAGGTCATGTGTTGCTTTGACCATGTCAACCAGACTGACAATTTCATTAGGCTGTCGAGCCAGCCGCTCCAGTAGAAATACCTCCCTTGCAGTCAACTCAACTTCCTGATCATCAACCCAGACCCGGTGCTGCCGGTAGTCAAGTCGAACTGGCTGACCATTGATGATCAAGGTGATCACTTCGGCCCCATCGGTTGCATACTCAAACAAGTTTTGTAGTCGTTCAGCAGCAAGCAGTTTACCTTCCACTACCGCCAGCAAATCATCCACATCCAATGGTTTGGGCAGGTAGTCATCGGCACCCAACGATTTGGCATAACGAATATCACTGTCCAGGGTACGGCCGCTCATCAGAATCACTGGTGTCAGTACCAAGCGAGGATCTGAAGCATTCTTAATCTTTTGACAGAGTTCATAACCGTTCAAGTGTGGCATGGCCACATCGCTAAGAATGAGATTGGCTGGTTCAATTTTGAATATGGCTAATGCTTCAGCACCGTCTTGAGCGGTCAATATCTTGTACCCCTGTTGTTGAAGAATTATCTTGAGGAAGCTAATTGTATCAGCATCATCATCAACGATTAGGATCTTTTTCATTACGATACCTCACTCTTGTAATGAAAGCAATGGATTTAGATATTTATAATGGCATTAATTGTTATAATCAGTATCTATCGTGTTCAAAAAAAATACTTATTATTGAAACGAATATCCTCACCAGAATCTTGTTAGGTATGCAGGAGAATAAAATGTGATTTCGTATAGAACGAATTGGTGGTTTTCTATGATCATAAATTGATTTCAACTTGCGCGGGTTGCAATCGAGTGAGATCAAGAACAAACCGAGCGCTCAACATAAAGTGGGGTTTTTCGTGGTTGTGAACACTACCTAAGATTTCGTGGTTGTGAACACTATTTGGTTTGATAAAATGCAATGTAATCAAAATCGGGTGTACCTTTTGGGGCGTGTTTGACCGGAATGCGATACCAGCCTTCATCCAATACCCGTTGCCAATCTTTTTTGTTGTTCATAATGGCGACCAGGATGCGGTCGTCGGGGTAAATGAGCATGTCTCAAACCCGTTTATTCCATCGATCATTGGCATACTGTTCGGCCCGCAACTCGTTGGCCAGGGTTTGTTCCCGGTCGGTCAGGGGCATTTGGGCCAGGGTTAAGTTTAGTTGCTCGGCGAAGCCCGCGGCCAAAGCCGGGGCGACTTCGGGAAAAGACAACGCCTTGCCCAACACCTGTTCCAGGGTTGTGGCCCGGTGCGGCAGCAGTTCAGCTTGTTGAACGTATTCAGTACCCGACAAGGTCAGCGTCTCCAAAATTCGATTCAGGTTGCCGTGCAGGGGAAGGGTGCCGTGCTGGAGTACAATCTGTTTGCGCCGTAATTGGGCGCTGCCGATAAGTTTTTTGCCCTTCCAGGTAATTTCATAATGCGAGGGCGTATCAAAACACACCGGCCCGCTCTCCGTTCGGATGGCCTTTCGTTGGGCGCGAACGTCTTCTCGGCGGGCCTGCCCGGCCTGTACTCCCAATTTCTCCAAACCTCGCAACAATCCCAGGCTGAGAATGCGGTAGGACTCGATGATGCCGCCTTGAATCCGCGGGTCGGCCTGCGGAATAATCAGGCTGTAGGTAATCTCGTCGGTGTGGAGGATGGCTTTGCCGCCGGTAGGTCGGCGAGTCCAGGTGTAGCCCAATTGTTGGCAGGCGGCCTCGTTCACGTCGCTCCAGTGCTGGTTGTAGCCCAGGCTCAGACAGGGCGGTTCCCATTGGAAAAAACGAATGGTGGGGATGCCGTGTCCCCCGGCCAGGACGTAGAGGATGGCCTCGTCGATGGCCATGTTGGTGGCTCCGTCCAGCGGCGGGGTGATGAGCAGCCGCCAGGTGGCTGGCGGGTAGGTATTTGAGCTTTCTAGCGTAACTGTCGACATTTTATCGTGGGTCATTTATCCAGGCCGGGCGGGTTCGATGGGTAGTGTTTCGCGGCGTAAATAGCCTATAGTCAAGAATTGCCGATTATCAACGTTAAGCGCCTATGATGATGCTAATCTGCCGCGAAACACTTTGGCAGTTGGGCGTTGAAATTTGGTATCACTATGGGGGTATTTACGCCCAACTGCAGTAATAAGGCTATTGTAACATAACCGGGGCGAAATCCAAAGGTCGGGTTCACAGAAACGCGGCAGGCGACAAGATTTGTCATTCTTTATCTGATTTGTTTGCAGATTTTTGGCCGGTGCATTACCATGCCGCAAATTATTTTGGAGGATTCGCGGTGACCCATAAATTAGCCTTCATTGGCTTTGGCACGGTTGGCCAGGGCCTGGCCGAGATTCTACGAGATAAAGGAGATACCTTGCGCAATGGACTTGGTTTTGAGGTCCAGGTGGTGGCTGTTTCCGATTTGATGAAAGGGGCTGTTTATCACCCCGACGGTCTGGATGTGGCCAGATTGTTGGAGGTCGTTCAGTCTACCGGCAGGCTGGATGATTACCCCGATACGCCGGGTCTGGAACGAGGCTGGGATAGTCTCAAAACCATTTGTGACAGCAACGCCAATACTATTGTAGAAGTTAGCTTCACCAACATCGACACCGGCCAGCCAGCCATTGATCATTGCCGGGCTGCATTTGGCTGTGGCAAAAACGTGGTCATGAGCAACAAAGGTCCGGTGGCCCTGGCTTATACCGAACTATCGGCCCTGGCTCGCCAAAATAACGTGCGTTGGTGTTTTGAAGGCACCGTGATGAGCGGCACTCCTGCCTTGCGCATGCCTCTGACGGCGCTGACCGGGAATGAGATTACCGAAATTCGGGGTATTTTTAATGGCACTACCAATTACATCCTCACCCAAATGGAAGACGAGATGGAATACGAAGACGCCCTCAAAGAGGCCCAAAAATTGGGTTATGCTGAGGCCAACCCCGCCGCCGATGTAGAGGGGCAAGATACGTTGGGCAAAGTTGTCATCCTGGCCAATGTGATTATGAACGTGCCGTTGCGTAAAGAAGAGGTGTCATGTCAGGGAGTCAGCCATCTGACCGTGCGGGATGTCATCGAAGCCAAAGCTGAAGGTAAACGCTGGAAGTTGATTGGCCGGGTCAAAAAAGAAGGCGACCGGATTATCGCCCGGGTAGGGCCGGAGAAAGTGCGCTGGTCGGACCCATTGGCCGGAGTGATGGGGGCAATGAACGCCGTGACCTACGTTTGCGATCTGGCCGGGCCGGTCACGTTGGTCGGGGCAGGGGCAGGCCGGGTTGAGACCGGCTACTCGCTCCTGATCGATCTGATTAATATTGAGCGCGGCGCTTTGTAGTTTGGCTTACCGTGTTCATTGCATATTTGCTGATGTTCTCGTTCCCCTCTTCGTTTATTGGTTATAAAAGGAGAGACTATGACTGATTCATTTCTGAAAAAATCCGCACCAATCCGGGCCGATTTTTTTGAGAAGCAAGCCGAGTTGTTGGAAAAGTTGGCCCAGGAAGGGCAGTCCCCGGAGGCGTTGTTCATCGGTTGCTCAGACTCAAGGGTATCGCCGGAAAGGTTGCTGGGCGCCAATCCCGGTGATTTATTTGTGCTGCGCAACATCGCCAACGTGGTGCCGCCCTATGCCCACAGCGACGCGGGTACTACCGCCGTGTTAGAGTATGCCGTGTGCCATTTACAGGTGCCTCATCTCATTATCTGTGGCCATACCGATTGTGGTGGAATCAAGGCGCTGGATACCAGGCTTAACGTTGAGGCCGAGCCGGGGCTGTTCAATTGGCTTCAATTTGCTCGACCGGCGCAACGACAGGTTGAAGCGGAGAACCTTGGCGACTGGGAACGCCATCGCGCGATTGTGGAGCGTAACGTGGTGCAGCAACTGCGCCACATCCAAACCTACCCCTTTGTGCTGGAAGCGTTAGAGGCCAATCGGTTGGAATTGCATGGCTGGGTTTATTACTTGCGGCGGCGCTTGATGGGCTATTATGACCCCGTGAGGGATAGATTCGAGATCCACTGACCTGTTTAAAAAAGACATTATCGGGAATAATTTGTGATAGGATTTACAGGACAGGACTTACGCAATATGTCATTTTGAGCGACCAGCGGGAGCGAAAAATCCCTAAAACTTGGTTTTACAATCGAATTTATAGGGGATTCTTCACTCCGCTTCGCTTCGTTCAGAATGACATGC